>JANMHA010000231.1:0-49712 GCA_031374925.1 Pirellula sp.
TCTTTCAGCCGGTAAAGTAACAGTTTCCGATTCCAACGTTCAAGGTAACCACGCATTAGGGAGTCGAATCGACAATGCTATTCGTGGCGGGGGTATCGCTGCCTGGGGAGGCACTACAGATATTTTCCGCTCGTGGATTAATGACAACGAAAGTAATTACGGTGGCGGACTTTTCTATTGTGGAACTGCCGGTGGAACGATAAGTCAAAGCACAGTCAACGACAACAAAGGTGGTGGCCTCCATTCGCATTCAGATACCGATCTGACTGTTACCAATTCTGTGACCCTTTCAGGCAACGCTGTGAAGCATTTTCACCAACAATTCGATTAGGTTGAGCGGGAGCTTGCCTCCCCTCAACCTTGTTTTGGCTTCCTACGTAACAGCCCGCGGAGGGCGATACTTTAAGGTCTGAGCTGAACATTTAGTACGCCAAAACGGCGTCCGTCGGAGGCAATCTCCGATCGGACGAAAATGCTTCACAGTTCCCCGGGGGTGCGCCGCGTCGCTGCGACCCCCGGCTACCTAGTAAAATCCCTATCCGGATAGAAGCGGAAGAATTATCGAGTGAAGCTTTCACGCAAAACATCAAGTCAATACCGAAATTTTAACAGCCCAGGCGAGTGTCCGCGGTCAACCCAAAAAAGAACAAAATGAATATCGCAGACGAAGTTGCACTCGGGTTTCTCGCCGTCGACAGGGGCTTCATCGACCCTAGGAAAATCGGCGGAGCGATCTGCAAATGGTTGGAGAACGCACCTGAGCGCAGTCTGTGTGATTACTTTTCCGAATTGGGTTTCCTGAGCACGAATCAGGCTCGAGATCTTCAGGGGGACTTCGAGACACTCATCCCGGAAACGCCAGTTTCGGCAGACGCTTCACAGACTCAAGATTGGAGCAAGGCCTCATCATTCCATGAATCCAAGTCAAGGGAGATCGCAAACGACAACACTCGGTTTCACATCCTAAAGCAACATGCCAAAGGTGGCTTGGGCGTAGTCTACGTGGCTCACGATTCGCAGCTTCAGCGAGACGTCGCATTCAAGCAGATTCGCGCGGATCGCGAACGTGATACGTTGAGTGAGACCAAGTTTCTATTGGAAGCGGAAATCACTGGCCAACTGGAGCATCCAGGCATCGTACCAGTGTATGCGTTGGGGATAGATTCGGCAGGAAATCCCTAGTACGCGATGCGTTTCATTCGAGGGCAAGAGTTCAGAAAAGTCATTCGGCAGTTTCACGAGAACCGCCTTGCATCGAAAGCCGCGTTGGATGGAGTTTCATTTCGCCAATTGCTCCGACGATTTCTCGATGTGTGCAATGCAATCGACTACGCTCATTCTCGAGGTATTCTGCACCGCGATCTTAAGCCCGCTAACATCATGCTCGGTAGCCACGGCGAAACCTTGGTCGTCGACTGGGGATTGGCCAAGATCTTAGGTGACGATCAAGAACTTCGCACAGATGAGAGGGATTTGGACTCCGAAGACAAACCTAAGCGGGTTCGATTCTCGGGTACAACAGCCGATACGATGCAAGGTACTTTTTGCGGAACCGTCGCATACGCCCCGCCGGAGCAATTGTCCGGTTTCATCGAAAAACTGTGCCCGGCTTCGGATGTTTATAGTTTAGGTGCGATACTCTACGAACTCATCACCAAAGAGCCACCGATTTCGCAAAAGCCGGAATCCCTTGGGCAAGTTGTGGAATGGATACGTGATCCGGCTTTCGCGAACGCAAGGTTGTGCAATACGGAAATACCTAGATCGCTTGCCATGATTTCCAAAAAAGCGATGGCATTTGAAATTGCAGATCGCTATCCAAACGCACGAGAACTGGGGCTTGACCTGGAGCGATGGCTTGCCGACGAGCGGGTCCTAGCTTTTGGCTCGCACGAACCGTTGGTTGAGAAAATTGGGCGATTGATGCGGCGCTATCGACGCTGGACGGTACCGGTAGCTGCCGCCATCGTATTTTCAACCATCATCGCTTTGGTTGGGGCGTGGCTCATCAACAATGCACGTGTTCAAGAGATTCTAGCCAAAAAGACCGCTGTCCAAAACAAGAATGATGCGGTGAGTCGAATAGGGGTTGCGAGAAGCGCGATCGACACACTGCTGATTGGGAGCACTGAATCTCTGGGGGACTTCCCAGCTGCACGCGATTTGCAAAAACGGTTGCTGGAGGTCGCCGCCAATGATTACGCGAAATTGAGCGCGAGCAAATCGAACGATTTGGAATTGGAGTTGGAACGCATTCGAGCATTGGTGCGTGTTGCGGATATTCAACATATGCAGTCTAAGTTAGTGCAATCTGAGTACGATGAAGCTTATAAAAACTACCAAATCGCAATTTCTGAGCTCCAAACGCAGACCAACAAACTGGTCGGCGATGATCGTATCGTCCTGCTTTGGAAAATTGAGCTGGCCAAAACAATCGGTAGAATGGCTTTTGCACTTGATCTGGAGGGCAGGTCTGAGGAATCCCAGACGGAATTTGATCTTGCTCTTTCCCAGTTACGGGCGCTCGCTGTGAAGAATCCAAAATCGAGCGACGTACATGCGGCACTTGGAAAGACGCTCATCAGGGCAGCCAACTCGCGATCGATTATCGAAAAGCCGGTAGCGGTAATACAAAAGATTGAGGAAGCGTTAGCCTCGTTAGAGCATGTGGATCTACTCAAGGACAGTGTTTTGGCTTTGATGCGAATCCAAGCGAACCAAAGTATGGCAAAAGCGCTCGGAAAAATGAATCGCAACGACGAAGCGATCGCGATATTTGAGCAGACGCTTGCGTCGATTGCAAGATTTATGGCTGAACATCCGGCCGATAGAGAATGGTTAAACGCTCAAGCGGATTCCAGAGTTTTTCGAGCAGTCATTCACCGCAGAATGGGAAGCTATCTACTGGCCAAGCAAGACTCCGTTGCAGCTTTGGAGACATACCAGCAATTGAAACGAGATTGGCCTGACAACCTAACTTTTCGCGAGTTGGCGGCATCGGCGGCAACCAATGTCGGCCTACTTTTGTTAGATGAGGGCCAGCCCTTTGATTCCATTCCTTTTTTGGAATCATCGATTCGAGAGTATTCAGAGCTGCGGTCTGAATACCCGCGGGTCGCAAGCTATGGCGACGGTTTAGGATCGGCGTTGAGCGGGCTAGGCCAAGCAGAACTTCGTACCAACCCGCAAGCCGATTTGCCGATCGCATTGCTCCGTGAGAGCGATTCTATTTACGGATCGTTGGCTGAGCAAAATTCTGAGTCCAAGTCTTCTCTTGCATATTATGTTGCGAAATCGGCATCCGTTCGAGGCCAATTGGCTCAGGCGTATCAGCGAATGGAAAATGCGTTGCAAGCAAGGCATTGGTACAATGAGTCCCTGTCGCTTTTTCAACAGCTGATCGATCTCAACGACACGAATTCCGATTATCAATATGCAACTGCGGAAGTGGAATGGCGACGGGGATTGTTTGAGTGGGAGGAAGAAGACCAAAGTCAAGCGAACAAATTGACCGCATCTTCGTTGGAGAGAATGCGGAATCTCGCGTTAGAGTACTCCGAGAATGCGCAGTATCACTATCGGCTCGCTGAAATTTTGGTTCATGGACCAGACGTGACCATGGATTACTCGCGTGAGGCAGACAATCACTTACAAATCGCTACGGAATTACAGACGACCAATACAGAGTTCGTGAATCTATGGGCAGAGGTTAAGGTTCGGCTCAACGAGGTCGAACCTGCGACAAAATTGCTTGCCGATCTCTTTGCGATCCGTGGCAGTAGGTCGGCGCGAGACTTTGGAGTTTTGGCGTTACTCGATTGCCAATCAGGCAATCGCAAAGGGGCATATACAAATCTCACTAGCTGTCGAGAGCTTGTAGCTGCCCAGCAACCACATGATCCCGATTTGAATCGATGGATACTGTCGATCGAGCGTTCGATTGATCAGATCCCGTAAGGATCGAGTAAGAAATACGACGCCACGACAGTCTATTGCATGGCTTGCGGCAGGCACACGGGTAGGTTTTGTGCGAGCCACTTTTCGCATGGCAACTTTACCTTGAATAGCGCGAGGCCGGTTGATGTAGAGGATTCTGACGCTAGCAGCGTCAGCCACGGGGATTTCGGTTGAAGTTTTGGTATGGCAGCCGGACACTTGCGACGATGAACTGATCGGCTCTCAATGCGTCAGGTGCTTGGAAACCTTGTTGAGCTCCTACGGTGACGACGTCGTCTTGATCGACACCGTCTCCACTTACTCCAAGCCCACCGACCAATTTCTTTGCTCCGGACACATCATCGTATAGGGCTGAGCTACCTGGGAAAAAAACTATTCCGTTTTGACGTTTGACGTTTCTGGGGTCACGGAAGTTTCGCGATGCATTAAACGAGTCAAAGGAAAGAACGGTGGCCGTGTTCGAGGCATATACAGACGCGGGCAACGCGGCGCCGGTGTTTTCGGCTGTCAATGGATTGATCCCCGGCATCGTGAGGCTGCTGAAATCACCTGGTGGCGTCCCTTCAGGCGCTCCTGACGGGAATCGAGGCAATGCAAGGAAACGGAATGTGCGATTGGTTAATGCCGTTCCAGCAGGGATATCAGGGGTACCGTTGTTGTCTTGATCAATTCGGTCCGCAGCCACGAGTGAATTCCCTGCGTAGTAAGCTGTGTTTCTAGACTTGGCAACCGCGACATCGACCGAGAAAATCGTTGCGTCCTTCATTCGGTACAGACCAAGCACTTCACCCGCTGAATCGGATACGGCCAGCACCATTTTGGTTCGGGCGCCTGGTCGGAAACCGTTGCTGATATCGAGTCGAATTGCCGCTCGGGTCAGGTCTGCTTCTTTCCTCCCGTTGTTGATAATTCCCTCGACTTCAGCTGCCGTAAACTGTGGATCCACTGAGGAGGCGTGCGGCATAACCAACCATCCCTCTGGAACACTTTGCCCTGATTGAGTGGTTGCATTGGCCGAATTGATCGGTCGATTGGTACCGGAGTTACTTCCATGTCCGCCTTGGTTCGCTCGTCCGATTTGAAGAAGTCGCTGCGATCCTGTGACGGCGTTTGCTCTGGTCGGATGCGGCCCAAAGATCTCGAGCGTGATTCCGACGAGGTCGATTCGCCCGCTTGGCGCTCCAAATAATCCTCGAGGAGGTGCAACGCCCTCGAACTCAGTAACCTGAGTAAATCCGGGGCCGACGACTGTTCCACCCGCTGCAAAGTAAGCGATGAACTCAGACTCCAGAACTTTCGGCGCATTCAGTCGATCGCTATTCGTTTGAGGACCGGCCGCACCTCGTAGAGAAGCGTGCACGAAATCTTGCTCGTACGATGCATACCCATTGGGGCCTGGAAAGAAGACACCTATTCCACCGACTAGAATCAGGCTTTTCTTGCCATTGATCACTTGTTCTTTATACAGTGGCATTCCGCCTGGGAGTGTTGCAATACCGCGTCCCTGAGAATTAGGCAACAATCCGGACTGAAATCCATACGATTCTGGAAATGTTTGCATAAAAGGTTTCGCGTCATTCGGTATGAATGACGGGTTTGCATCGAATCGCCACGATAACGTCACGTCGCCATTTTCTTTGATGCCATTAAACCCAGGATGAACCGAACTGTCACGGCTTTGGTGTTCGATAGCGAACAAGTCCACTGGCGGAGTATTAGCGACAACCGGTGGGAAATGCGCGCCGGTTCCAATGGGAGCCACAAAGCCTGGACCTCGCAACGTGGAATTTGGATCGAGGATGTCAGGATTCGAAACCACTTCGCGCTGCGTTATTGTCGACTGACTGATGAATCGAATGGTGCGTGACGTTAGCGGAGCCTCACCATTAGAAAAGAATGCAGCTGTTCTTGCTTTGGCTACGGCACCATCGATCGCGAACACTCGATCAACAGTTCGACCAGCAAACGCCGCATCCACATCCGATTCGGTTCGGACGCCCAGAATACGTCCAGAACGATCCACGACAGCAATGATCGCATCGTTACTCGAGGTTGCCATTGAGGCCCGTTGGAGAAGTGTATTGGCCTCGGTATCAGTAATGACGGGCTCTAAGACAGAATTTAAGGAGAGCGTTCCTTCTGACTCGGAGTCGCCCGAGTTCGTACTTCCATTTCCACCCATTTGCAATGAGGCGTCGGCATTGAGTTGTTCGACCAGCGCCAAAATATCTTTGTCAGATACGGACCCATCCGCGTCGACATCACAAAAGGTAATCGCTTGGTCCTCCGCTTCTTCGGTAGGAAGCTCTTCTGCAATGAGCTGTTTGCTTCGGTTGATTTGGTTGATAACCACTAAGGCATCGAGCGGAGTCACTTCAAGATCATTGTCTACATCCAACGGCAGGCTGGTGTTATGAAAACCCGGAATCCCGGCCATTAGAGATCGGCATTCTAGTTTTTCTATGTGAAGTCTACGGTGAGATTGAAACTCTCGAAATGGTCTGCGAATCATGGCGGTGTGGCGGCAAGATAGCAATTGGACAATGCACAAAAAAGACGTTCGTGCAGTCAGAGTCGAGCGAATCGTTTCAAATAGTTAACAAGATCGCAAAAAACCAAGGCTGAAATGGGTTCCGTCCGCGGTTGTGCCGTTTGTTCCCGCTTTACCACGTAGAGAATGGCAGCATATTTTTTCCGTGTCTTCCGTGCTTTCCGTGGTTTCTCGTTCATGAACGGCATACCAGAGTTACGTCGCGATAGCTTCCGTAGGTATACTCTTGATAAGAGCATGAGAGTCATGCACTCCTAGGTCGCTGCTTCCTCACCGCAGGTTTTTCATGAGTTTAATTGCTTTGATCCCGTCATTGACGCTTCTTCTCTCGGCGACGATTACCGTCGTCAACGGAACCGACCGACCGCCTAATCTCGTACTTATCGTTGCGGATGACTTGGGCTATGCCGACGTCGCTTGCTACGGAGCGAAAGACATTCGCACACCCAATCTGGATCGCATGGCAAAGGAAGGAACTCGGTTTACCAACTTCAATGTGGCGCAGGGCGTTTGCACCGCTTCGCGAGCCGCATTGCTCAGCGGCTGCTACCCGAATCGAATCGGCATGGCAGGCGCGCTCAATCATACCAGTACGAGCGGCATTCACCCGGACGAATTGCTGCTGCCCGAGGTCTGCAAAGCCAAAGGGTACAAAACGGCCTGCTTTGGAAAATGGCACCTAGGTACGCGGCCTTCCTTCGATCCGACAAAAAATGGATTTGATGAATGGCTCGGCTTGCCCTACTCCAATGACAACGGGCCGTTGCACCCGACAGTTCGCGGCATTCCTTCGCTCCCCTTGATTGAGAATGGAACCACCATTGCCCTCGACCCCGATCAATCCAACTTTACCAAGTTATTCACTGAGCGAGCTGTGAAATTCATCCATGATAATAAAACCCAGCCGTTCTTTCTCTATGTTCCTCATGTCATGCCACACGTGCCAATCGCCGCGTCCGCAACGTTTGCAGGAAAGTCGGGCCGTGGGCTCTACGGCGACGTCGTCGAAGAGTTGGACTGGTCCATCGGCGAAATACTGAGGTCCATCAAGAATAATGGCATCGACGACAACACACTCGTTCTGTTTCTCTCCGACAACGGCCCCTTCTTAAGCTACGGTGCTCATGCTGGGGACGCAAAACCGTTCCGAGAAGGAAAGCTAACCACATTCGAAGGGGGAGTGCGAGTGCCCTTTGTCGCGCGTTGGCCTGGAAAGGTTCCAGCCGCTCGGACCTGCAACGATTTGGTGACCGGACTCGATGTGCTTCCCACCTTGGCCAAGCTCATCGACTCGCCGCTACCGAAGTTGAAAATGGACGGCCAAGACCTTTCACCGCTTCTTCTTGGCGATTCCAAAGCCAAGGGACGCGAAAGTTTCGCTTACTACTCCGGTTCCGAACTACATGCCGTCCGAAGTGGGAAATGGAAATTGCACTTGCCACATGAATACCTGACCGTGAACGGACCAACAGGAGTTGGTGGTAAACCTGCTAATTTCACCAATATGGCTCCCAATTCGATTGAAGAATCGGGAATTCGCGGCATCGCGAGCCGACACGGTTACAAAGTCGAGAAGCTCGAACTTTCTCTGTTCGATCTAGACGCCGATCCAGGTGAAACCCGGAGCGTCGTTGCGCAACATCCCGACGTTGTAGAACGACTCGAATCGGTTGCAGTCGAGTTTCGTAAAGAACTCGGCGATGCCCTTACCAAGACCACTGGTTCTGGGATTCGTCTCGTTGGAGTTGATATCCCAAAACAAGTAGAATTCAACGCAAAGCCGTTTGCCAAAGAAAATCTCATGGCTTGGTGCATCGTTCCGTTTGACGCCTCAAAACGAACTCCGGAGCAGAGAGCAACCATGTTGCGCGAATTGGGAATTCGACGTTTCGCTTACGACTACCGGGCCGAACACATCCCGAGCTTCGAAAGGGAAATCGCGGCGTTGAAGGCAAATGGCATCGAATTGTCCGCTTGGTGGTTCCCCTCCACGCTCAACGAAGAAGCGAAGATGATTCTTTCGCTTTTCGCCAAGCATAACGAGCATCCGCAACTTTGGGTGATGGGTGGCGGAGACGTTAACATGACGGCAATCCAGGCCGACGCGTTCGCAACACAAGAAGCCGAGAGGATTCGAACCATTGCGGTCGCCGCACAAAAGATTGGTTGCAAAGTGGGTCTCTACAATCACGGCGGTTGGTTTGGTGTTCCAGAGAATCAGTTGGAGCTCATTCGCAGAATAAACATGCCCAACGTTGGTATCGTCTTTAATCTTCACCATGCCCACGACCAGCTTGATCGGTTACCAGCTGTTTTGGCGATGCTCAAACCGCATCTATTGGTTCTCAATATCAATGGAATGCAAACCGACGGCGAACGGCTAGGTAAGAAAATCCTCCCGATCGGGACAGGAGACCGCGACATGGAAATTCTTACCGCCATTTCCGAGAGCGGATATGAAGGTCCAATTGGCATTCTGAATCACACCGACGAGGACGCGCGAGGACGGTTGGAGCTGAATTTGTCGGGGCTGGAATCGCTAGTGTCGAAATTGTTGGAGCGGAAAACCAAGAATTGAACCGGTGCAACCGAACCATTTGGTGGTGATCAGTGAATACCCCCCTTTTTGAGTGTCAACCATGGCTAGAGCTGATTTGATTTCAATTGTATGCCGACGAGGGTTCTTTGATTATCTTCACTATGGTATCGATATCGGGGACGGCAGTGTCGTTCATTTGGCAACTGAGCCAGAGGGACGCGAGATGTCCGTTCAACGCGTTAGCATGGAGTTATTCGCTCGGGGCGGAAGCGTCTCGAACGAAACCGTTGATGAGCCACTCCCGCCAGACGAAGTCATCGAAAGGGCACTGGCTGCGGTTGGCCAGCGAGGATACGACTTGGTCATTGGAAACTGCGAACACTTTGCCAGGCAGATGAAGACAGGCAGGGGGCATAGTGTTCAAGTTGACATATGTGTCAGTTCGGTGGTGAGAACTGCTTTTTCCGGCTTCGTCAGTGCAACGCGGCGGCATGTGATTGCTGGATCGTTGAGCGCCGTTTCTCAATCCAGATTTTTGGTTGCGGCTGGGTCACTTGTACCCACAGTGGTTGGCGAAACTGCAAGGCAAGCGGTGTACTTGGCTGCACGAAAATGGGAGATGACTCATGACGAAGCGGAACGTTCTAGTCGCTCGGTGGGGCATGCTGCATGCGCGTTAGGTGGCTTTGTTGTGGGTGGACCGGCTGGTTCGGCAGGCGCACTCGCGATCTCAGTCGCTTCCGATCGTTTGGCTGACGCAATCCGCAAGCGGTTTTCGACTTAGCATCGTTCGGAAAATAAGTGTCCGAACGTGGCGGAGGCTACCAGCATCCGAGCCGACGCTGGCAGCGTCGGCCACGACAGTAATTTACCGAACGATACTTGGTCGGGTTGACGCTCGGCTAAAACTGAAAGTCATCGGTCACAGAGTCATAGACTGGCAAATAGCGATAGTAGACCTCCAGCGTTAGACATGCCATGGCCGTAACGTAAAGTCTTCCACCGGTTTGATTAGCGATGGTGATTGCCGCGTTGCCGCGTTCGCCAGAAATCCACCAGCTTCCGGCCATGTGCCCCTCTTTTTCTTGAGTCTTGATCAAATACTCTCGCATTTTATCGTTCCAGTCCTTCCATGGTTTGCCACCAAACTGGAAAAGGACTTGTGTTGCATAATAGTCATAGTAAAGGTCCATCGGTGAAGGCCCTTCTTTGGCGAGATAATCTACCGCTTTAAGCATGGCTGGATCGGTTTTTGACCATCCGCGAAATATACGCATTAAGGTACCGATGGCTGTCATGCTCGCTGTTGGCTTAAGCCCATTACGGTAAACGAACATAAACTCGCCCTTCGAATGTTGTCGCAAAAAAAGGTCGATTCCGCGAACTGTTTCCGCGTTCACTGTGAGCTTGGCGCTCACCGCACTTTTCAAAGCCATGACTTGCCAGCCCACAATCGAAAGGTCGCCGGGTGACTTGGGATGGTAATCCCATCCACCATCCGTGTGTTGGGCGTAAATGATGTGAGTTATTGCGGCTTGACATGTCTCTTTCAAATCGGTGTCTCCTGTCATTTGAAGCGCCTCGCAAATGGCAAGGGTTGCTATCCCATGCTCATACATTTCGGACTTCGCAACGGTCGTAAGCCACGTGCCACGACCGCTCTGGATTTTCAAGTTCTGAACAAGAAAATACACACCACGACTGACTTGATCGCTGTATTCACCAGTGTGCATGGTATGGCCTGCCCCCAAAAAGCATAAAAGGGCAAGTCCTGTAGCAGCGATATCATGCGGATCTTTTTCAGTGCCACCATGATCACATAGCCCATTGCAAGGTCCCTCTTCAACTCGGATCGTCCAAGAACCATTGTTGCGTTGATGCTTCGCTAAGTAGGCAAGTGCGGCCTCGACTGCCGCTTCGCTGGCTGGGGTGGCACCGTTGCGTTCACCTGTAACGGCGCGGTTCTTTGGTGAGCGTCCTTCGAGGGAAGAACTGACGAACGAAGTACCGTTTCCTTTCCCCTGACTGCCAGATAGTCGAATCGTATCCGATAATGTTTGGGAATTCTGCGGAAGCTCGCCCGGAATAGTTAGCAGTGTCGGCTGAGCGTCCGTTGCCAAAGTTGAACCGCTGATCGCGTCAGAAAAAACCCCCGACTGGCTGGCATCGTCATTTGTCTGCGACTCGATGACAAGTGTTTCCAAGAACTCTGATTCCTTGTTGGATAAGCCAGCTTCAATGGAAAGTCGATGTCCAAGTCCCGTTCCAGCAATGGTCCAAATGGCCATGATCAACAGAATCGTTAGATGGATTGCAAAGCTGCTGAGTCCGGCGATCCATGGATTTTTGGACTTAGAGTGATTCACGGATGGCTCGCGGAAAGGCGAAAGTCGTTGCTTCGAATTCTATTTATTTTATCCTAAAAAGATGCCAATCCAAAAAAATCAAGCCTCTGTCATGGTACGAATTGAGTTGAAAGGGCGCGAAGGTTGGTTTATGACGGATGCTCTTGTAGTTTTTTCGATAACGGTCATTTGAGTAGGAAATTGCCGTAGTCAAATCGCTCCGCGACTTGAGTCCTCGATGATGGAATTTCCTCGTTCATTCAAGCATTCAGGTCTGTTGAACGCTCTTGTAGCTTTTTCGATAACGGTCATTTGGGTAGGAAATTGAAATTGGGTCTGATAGCTCGCTGACCGTCCGTCGGCGGAGCGACGGACCTACGGCAGTATCAAAGCTGCACCGGTTACAACCTTGGCTTGCAACAACGCACCGCGAAGACTGATCGGTACTGGACCGATCGTCCATGGTGCACAGGAACCAGGTCGGTAATAGCCGAGTGAGTATTGGCATTCATTTAAGGGATGGATTCCCATCTTGTATGGCAGCACAACTAAGTCGCCGAAGAAATGCGCGGTGGATACTACGGGCTGTACAAGTGGTCCCCATTCATGTCCGTATCGTTCCAATGAAACGTCTTCGAAATACAAGGGCTTATGGCATGCGCCACTGGCTTTCCAAGTTACCGTAGTGTCGACAAAATCTCTACTTGGGAATGAGCGGTCGTCGATAGAACAGGTTACTGGCAAGCCCCATTTTTCGCTCACGTAGACTTGGTCCGCGTCACTCAATTTGTGCAGCAAATACGATGTTCGAGTTCCGTCTGCTCGTTCGAGAATGACCGATCCAAGTTTCAAATCGACGAGCTTGCCTTCAGCGACCACTTGCCCTTCGTAGGAAAGCCAAGGTCGAATCGGAGCGCTAGCAATGAATCCCATTTTGGTATTCCCGGCCGATCGATCCTTGTTCTTATAGCCTTCGACAAAGTTGGGAGACGAGTCAATTCGGATCTTGGTGATATCGGAATCCTTGGCGAGCAGTCGAACCGAATCGCAATCCACCACTGATCGGTCCATTCGCCGCGGAGGAGATGGTGCAGCGTCCAAATCCTTCCTGGATTTAATCGAGGGTGGTTCGTTTGCATCCGATGGAGAGGATTCAACGTCTTCTTGCTTTGGTCTCTTGGTGCCTGGGAATGGGTTCGAGGGTATTTCCTGAGATTCAAGCAATGACCGGCCCTGCTTGCTTGGCGGGATTTGGAGGTTGGTTGAACCAGGATCGAGTACTTCATTGAGAGGTCGTGCTGAGTTGCGGTCCAACTGGTTATCTAGAATGCTCGGAACGGTGGGCAATTTGTCCGTGGCTGGCGGAAGGAACGGGGCAGGAGCTTCAATTTGAGGCTCCTGAAATCTTGCTTTTTGCACATTCGTTTTACGAACGTCGGCGTTTTCGCTCCCAGCGCTTCGATCGTACCAAACTCCACTGGTTCGTTTCTCATGAGCGAGCGGCTCAATAGCGTTTTCGTTGAATGAGGCCAATCGAACCTGCGAAGGTCGTTGTATGTTCTCCGTAACTTGAGCACTCGTTGAGTTCTGATCGACCTTGGCGGATAGCTCAAAGCCACTTCGAGGAGAGTTCGACTTTGGGATAGCATCCGTGTTGTTTGCGAGCCGCTGCTGGATAGCGTTTGATGATGCAACGTCGCTTGAATTAACCATCGGCTGTTGTACTGCCTGCGGCGGCATAACTTGCGAGAAACTTCTTAGAGAATTGGCCGGTCGCAACTCCTTGTTGGGGCTTCCCCAACGAGCTACGTCCCCGCTGGATTGCTTTTCATTCGCGCGTAGATTATTTAAGGGAATATCGTTCTTCTGAACGCTTGTTTGTTCGGTATTGGTATTGGCGTATGGTTGCGGCGACCAAGCGGCGGGCTGCTGAGCGAAACATGGTGAGGCGAGCACCAACCCGAAAAAGATCCCGGTTCGCATTGCCGCCCCAGACGACAGAAAACTGCGAAGTGAATGCAACAATCCGTGCCGTAACTCGGCACGCGGGCACATTATCCCACTAGTTGTCTGACAACGTGGTGAGTTCCGAACTATAATTTGGAGCTTCTTGCGTAATAGCGATGTCATGGGGGTGATTCTCGCGGACCGTTGCGGCCGAAACCTGGATAAAACGTGCATCCCTGCGAAGCTCCGCGATGGATTGGGAACCGCAGTATCCCATTCCGGCTCGAAGCCCGC
This sequence comes from Pirellula sp., assembly GCA_031374925.1. Classification (GTDB taxonomy): domain Bacteria; phylum Planctomycetota; class Planctomycetia; order Pirellulales; family Pirellulaceae; genus JBKCUI01. Next base: position 13,634 of record JANMHA010000231.1, read on the forward strand.
CAACCAGTTGATAAACATAATCTGCCAGTGGCCCTTTGAACGGTACACGTCCCTCGACTCCTTCGGGAACCAGTTTCGACAACTGATCCTGTGAGCCTTGACGGTATCGTTCACTCGACCCCTTGATCATCGCACCGAGAGAACCCATGCCTCGATAGGCTTTGAAGGTTCGACCTTGGTACAAGATCATCCGACCTGGACTTTCAGCAAGACCGGCAAACAAACTACCGATCATTACGCAGTTAGCACCCGCTACGAGCGCCTTGGTAATGTCACCGCTATAACGGATTCCTCCGTCAGCGATGGTCGGTATGCCTGCTTGCTGGCATGCTTTGGTGGTTTGGTAAATTGCGGTGATTTGCGGGACACCGACTCCGGAAATAATGCGCGTCGTACAGATGGAACCTGGACCAATCCCAACTTTGACCGCGTCGGCGCCAGCTTTGGCCAAATCTCTGCCCCCTTCAAACGTGGCTACGTTTCCGGCGATGACATCGATGGACCACTGTCGCTTAACCTGTTTAACCGTTTCGATGACGTTGGCTGAGTGACCGTGAGCGCTGTCGACAATGAGTACGTCGACACCGCGTGCGATCAGCTGTTCAGCTCGTTCGAAATCGAACATCCCGATCGCGGCACCAACCCTCAGTCTCCCTAGCTCGTCTTTGCAAGCATTCGGGAAACTACGGATCATGTCGATGTCTTTGATCGTAATCAAACCTGTTAGTTTGTATTCATCGTCAACCAGTAAAAGTTTCTCCACCTTTTTATCCGTTAAAATCCGCTCAGCTTCCGCAAGCGTTACATTCCCCTGGGCCGTCACCAAATTCTCTTTTGTCATGACTGAAGAAATCGGCAAATCCGAGGATTCAAGGAATCGGAGGTCCCGCCTAGTAAGAATGCCAGCTAAGCGTCCATTCGGCTCAACAATTGGAACACCGGAGATATTTTGCTTGCGCATCATGTCTTGAGCGGTCGCAATACTGTCTGTTGGAACTAGGGTGACCGGATCCGGGATAATTCCATTAGCGGAGCGTTTAACTTTGGTTACTTCCTCTGCCTGAGCCTCGATGCTCATGTTTTTGTGGATGACCCCTAGCCCTCCCACTTTTGCAAGCGCGATGGACATTTGACTCTCCGTCACAGTGTCCATCGGAGAAGAGAGGAGAGGAATCGATAGACGAATCCGCTCCGTTAATTGGGTACTAACATCAACTTGGGATGGAAGGACCTCACTGTATCGGGGCTCGAGCAGGACATCGTCAAACGTGATTCCTTGATAAGCGAGCTTGTCGTCCATTGTTTGTGTTTCCTCGATCGGAGCAGTTCAGGAGATTTCGAAAGATCTGGAAACCGTGAGATTATGGCTAAACCAGGCAAAATGACCAGGGCTGTGGGAGAGCGAGGCGAGCGAGGCTCCTGCCGAGCTGGGGACCGCTTATTCGCAAGGAGCCCACCATCGTGTGGCACGTCCCTGAGTTTACAAAGGGCGTGGGAGTCGCTAGCTAATATCATTTGCCACAGTTCTCACGCCCAAGCTTCGCTTTGGGCGTGCCACACGCAATTGTCGCCTTTCGCTCCGCGAAAGTGCGCCTCGTTAACACACTTTTGCGGAGCAAAAGGCGACAAAGTTGGAAAATGTCAAGGTTTACCGTCTTGGCGACCTATTTTGACTGTAGCACCTGTGCCGGAAGCTCCGATTACAACGATGAATGCGGGCCCGTGTCATTTCGACTGCCCGAGCTCTGAAAAAGGGAATTGGCTTGTGACAACACGTAAAACTTCTCAACGAACCGGCCGCCACATCCTTCGAATGGCGATCTTGGCTGCATCACCATGGTTCATTGGCTTAAACGCGCTTGCCCAATTGCCGCAACAACCAATGTCCGCACAACAACCCACTTCGCCTCGCAATGGTCTCAACGCCATTGCGATGCCGCAGGGGCAAACGCATCCCCAAAATGCTGGCGTACAACCCTTCATGTTGCCACCGCCAGCGCAAGGACAAAACCTGTCGCCCGCCAGCAGGCTGCCGTCTCCCGCCGTCACAGATGCGAAATTGCAAATTTACGACGTTCCATTGGAGTACGTAGGTGAGATTGGAGCGCGAATCCAAGCTCAGTTTGGTGGGGACAAACGCGTCCGTGTCACCAATGAACCGAATACAGGTCGGCTGATGGTCTTGGCTCCCGACACAACGCAAACGCAGATAGCGCAAGTCGTCGAGGCTTCTCGTCGGCAGGTTGGTAGCCTGAACGTGGACCTCCGCGGCAATATTATCCCTCGCACGATCCAACAGAACCAATACAAGTTGCAACGCATATCGTGGCGAGAACTGGAGGATGCTGTCGGGCGCTTGGCAGGCTCGAGACTCACGATCTCGACCAGCAACAACGGCGAACTAGCGCAGTTGAAGTTGGTATCGAAGGATTCCGTTCAAGAAGTCATGCAAGTTGACCGCCGCAATAACGAAGTGCGATTGCAAGGGACGCCGACTAGCGTCATGGGATGGACACAAGTCATCACTGCGATCGATGTCGGACAGGCAGATCCAAACCGCCCAACCCAAATCATTCCAATCAACCCTGCGACTCCAGAACGCATCGAACGAGCGATTAAACTGGTCAAACTGGCATCCTATCAACAACCCGGCCAACTGCCCGGCCAAGAAGATGAAGCGACCGGGACGGCGCAGATCCGACCTCGCACTGCAGACGACGAACGAGCGACCATCGTCGCATCTCCAGACGCAATCAGCTCCGGCAGCGGTCTCATCGGTGATGTCGACATCTCCTTTGTTCCTGAAATGGGACTGGTGATTATCAAGGGCAGCAAGCGGGACGTGCAACGTGTCCAAGAGGTGATCGAACAGATCAAGAGGCAAAGCAACGAAACGCAGCCAGCGATTGAAATCGTCGCGCTGAAACACGTAAACGGTCAAGCTCTTGAGATCATCCTCAAAGATCTCAACACGAAAGTTTTTACGCCTCGCCAAGGGCAGATCGAAATCACCGCCTTGGGACAGCCCAATGTCTTGCTTTTGATCGGTCGCTCGGAAGCGATGTCCGGACTAAAGGAGGTCATAGAAAAGCTGGATACGCCTTTAGATCCAAACAGTCAATTGCGTGTTTTTAAGCTTGTGAATTCGTCAGCAGTAGATGCCGAAGCACTCATCATCAAGTTCTTCGGAGAAGCACCTGCGGCCACGGGAGCAGCACCGACAACGACATCAGGTGCGCTTACCATTCGCGTCAAAGCCGTTGCGGACTATCGCACGAACTCTTTAATCGTTCAAGCGTCTCCTCGCGACCAAGCAGAAGTAGCACGCCTTGTGGCTGAGATCGATGCGGACACAAGTCCGGCCGAGAGCGAAATCCGAATTTTCCCTGTCAAGTACGCCATCGCTTCGGACTTGCAAACCATTCTGAGCAATGCAATTAACGGTACTCAGGGGGCGGCAACCACAGGCGTCGGCCAACAACAACAGCAGCAACAACCGGCAGGTGGTGCCGCATCCACGTCCGCCAAGGTGCCGAGTAGCCAATTGACTCTTGGTGCCAAAAAAGGCAATGAACGTGTCGACTCAGGCTTGTTGACCGGCGTCGTGGTCAACAATAGCCCAACCATCAACGCCTTGATCGTGCGCGCTCCGACCAAGAGCATGGCGCTGATCGAAGCCCTTATCAAGCAATTGGATATTCCGTCCAGTGTCGAAGCACGCATCAAAGTGTTCGAAGTCAAGAACGGCGATGCGACCACATTGGCGACCGCTTTGCAACAGGCATTTGGTTTGCCGACAACGCAGCAGACCAACAATGCCAATGCAAACGTTGGCCTCGGTGGACTATTTGGCCTTAACCAAGCTCAGATTTCCGGGAGTGCTGAAAGCTCGCTTGTTCCTCTGCGTATCGCGACCGAAACTCGAACAAACTCAATCATTGTGTCAGGGTCCTCTGCTGATCTTGAAGTCATCGAGGCGTTGTACTTGCGATTGGACGAAGACAGCGCCAAACAAAGAACGCTTGAAGTGGTCTGGTTAAGAAATAGCTCGGCTGCCGATGTGGCGACAGCTATCACCACTTTAATAACAAATCAACGCACGTTCCTGCAGCAAATTACGGCGCCCACAGGGCTAGCAGGTCAGGCAACAGGCTCAATTTACAGCGTTATCGAGCGAACGGATCGTGAAGTCTATGTGGTTCCGGAAGCGAATACGAACAGCCTGATCATCAGCGCGATGCCTCGCTACATGCCCATGATCCGACAAGTCATCGAACGACTCGATCGTCAACAACCGATGATCTCGGTCGAAATCCTGATTGCAGAAGTAACTCTCAGTGACCAGTTTGATTTGGGAGCTGAATTTGGTCTTCAAGATGCATTGCTGTTTGACCGTGGCAGCGCAACGGGTGGAACACTGACCAGCCCTGGATTCAACCAAGGGAATGCGCTCACTCGAGTTATTCCTCCCGTTGGATTGCCGCAGAATATTGCCGGACAAAGCTCTTCTGGTTTTGGACTTGGACGAACCAACTCAAGCCTAGGATACGGAGGGCTGGTTTTGGCCGCAGGTAGCGAGTCTGTCAGTATGCTCTTTAGAGCGTTGCAAGATGCTAACCGAGTTCAAATTCTCTCCCGACCTCACTTAATGACGATTGACAACAACATTGCCAACGTTCAGGTGGGATCGCTTGTGCCACGAATTCAGGGATCCACTCTTTCGACTACAGGATCACAACAGAGTATTCAAGACATACCCGTCGGATTGATCATGCAGATCCAACCTCGAACGAATCAAGACGGGCTGATCAATATGATCGTGGCCGTAACGCGTTCGAGCTTAGATCAGAGCACTCCTGGCGTACAGATTGCTACCGGAGTTTTTCAACAGATCATTAATACGACTCAAGCACAGACGCGAGTCACTGCGTACGATGGTCAAACCGTTGTCCTGTCGGGATTGATCACCAAGAACCGTACCAGTCGATCGCGAAGAATTCCATTCCTAGCAGACATTCCATTGGCGGGCGCACTCTTCCGTTTCGATAGTGAGTCCGAAACTCGTACGGAGTTGCTGGTCGTCATGACTCCGAGAGTCATCAACTTCAACAACGATGAAAAACTGGAGATGATCAAACAGGTCGAGTCTTCGCGAATGAGTTATTGCATGGCGGACATTCTGAACATTCACGGCGACGTTGGGCTTTCGCCAGGCAATGGACTTTGGGGACCAGCCGCTTCGCCAGTGATCTATCCAGACTTGCAACCAACAGTCGATTTTGAAAATGGTAGCGGTCCCAGAAGGATGATGCCTAGCGAACCTGATCCAATGAATGGCACGCCAGGGGTTGAGATGCTGGAAGGCTATTCAACAAATTCGCCGGTTCGTTCCAACGCTCGGGGGGCAAAGACTTTGATAGAGGCTGCAGGCAGTGGTTCCGACCAGCCAGCCGTCAATTCGGTCTCGCCCATCCAAAATTCGTCCTACCAGCAGAATATGCAACAAGGCACCTATGGGGTTGCACCTGCGTCATATCAACCCGTTTCGCCGCCAGTTGCTCGCGTAGCAAATGGCCGATAAAGGGAGGAAACGACCTCATCGACCTGAGCCGCAGGCGCTAGCCGCGTATTTCAATACAAACGATTTCGAACGCGGCTAGCGCCCGCGGCTCAGATCTTGCAAATAGCCCACTAATTTGAATCCTTCGGTAGCAAACATGAAAATCATCTCATGGAAAAAGTGCAAAAAATACCTCTTCGCCTGCACTGCGATCGCGATTACCTTTTCGATCGTGGGCTGTGAATCGTTGACTACGGATTCCGCCGCGAGCAAGAAAAAGAAGAAAGATTCAAGTTGGTTTTCCTTCAAGAAAAAGGAATATCAAGTTCCTCAAAGCATGACGGTGACTTGGTCGCACGACATACTCACATTGCCTGGCAAAGCCGCGACTCGTGGCTTCGGTGGTCGGTTCTATTTTTACAACGAAAAATCTCAGGCCATCCCGGTCGATGGCGAACTGGTTGTGTACGGCTTCGACGACACCAACAAGCAGCAGACAACCGAAGACTTGAGCCAAGCTACAAAACGCTTCCGTTTTACTGCGGAACAGTTTACCACCCATTTTTCCGAGGGAGAGCTCGGGGCTTCCTACAGCGTATGGATTCCATGGGATGAAGCTTACGGCGCACCAAAGAAGATCATGCTCATTCCGACGTTTCTTACCAAAGACGGAAAAATGGTTCGCGGCACCGCCGCCAATCTAAACTTACCTGGCAAGAGCGATCCTAATGAAGCGGCAATTCAACAAGCATCGGCCACGGTTCCAACAATGCCCCAAGGGTCAACGCTGAACCCTAACAAGTTGAATGCTTCACTCGATAGCGGCTATCGAACGACCACCTTTCAAGTACCGTCGGGCTCACTGATGCGCAACTCAATACCCAAAGAATCGCCCAAGGAAATGCCCCCTACCATGACGGAGTTTCAATCGCAGCAGTTGGCTGCTGCATCTAGCATCCTGGCAGCTCAAATGGGGGCAAATGGATATGCACAGCCGAATGCTTCAACGGCAGTCCCAACGCCTGTGGAATTGCAACCGCAATCCTCGCCTGCCAAAATGAGCCTGAGTCCAACTGCGTCCATGCAAGCCCCGCAGACCGGTATGACTACGAAGACTGTTAACGGTTGGGTGTTGCCGGAATACGCTCCAATGAACTACTCTGGACTATCACCTCGTTCCGTACCGAATCAATTCCCGGCTCCAACTTCACTAGGCGTTCAACCAGCCTCTTATCCGACTCGGTAGCCACTTGGCCGCGAAGTACGACCACGTCTCCAACAACAGACGAGGTCACTCCTAGTAGTTTCTTTGGTAGTGGAATTCGACCCAACCGAACTTTCGCATCAGCCGCCATACTGTTTGAGCTAGGGCGTTCCACTTCGATATCCACTTTAACGATTGGACGAATCTGCTTTTTGGATTGAGCGGAAGTGTTACCAGCTCCACCGCCAAGGCCACCAAGGCCTCCTATTCCACCAAGGCCTCCGATTCGCCCACCGCCGAGTCCACCGAGCCCACCGCCACCAAGGCCACCGCCGCCGAGTCCACCCGTCGCTCCAAGTCCACCTGTAGTGCCCGTTGAAAACGCGTTGGTACCAAACGGGGTACCAGCGCCTCCCGTTTGCCCCCCAATTCCGCCGGCTGCCCCACCTGACACGGTTGAGCCATTAGAAAACGCGGTAGATGGATTGAGCGAGGTCAGGTCGGTTTTATAGATCGAAACGCCAGTAGTCCCAAGCCCACCAAACGAACCCGGGAGCTTGGTGCTGGTTGCTGCTCCGCCCGTCGCGCCAAAACCGGTCGCCCCTCCAGTTGCCCCTGTTGCGCCGCCAAGCGAACCTGCACCCTGGGTCAGTCCGCCAAGTCCAGTCAGCTGGGCTTGTGCAACCTCCAGCGAGAATACCATGGACATGGCGATTCCAAAGGATGCATAGCGTTCAAGTGAGAATCTCATGTTAGGCCCAACTGACTGGTTAAACACTTTGGTCGGCGAAAAATGGTTTTTTCAATTATCTACGAAGAGTGCGGTAATAATCAATGCAAGCATTCGCTTTTCTGCATCGATTTTCTCGCATTCCCGGTTGATATCGAATCGCCCGCATGGGAGGCTGAACCCGGAGCCTTGGAATGATGCTTGCAATGCATGCATCGGTTGGTCACGGAATCCGGAATATGCCACGTGGTCAAGTCGCTCCGCCGACACGTGGTCAAGTCGCTCCGCCGACTTGAGTCCCCGATGCTGGCACAACCTCGCCCGCTCAAGTTCTCAGCAACGTCAAAACTGCAGACTGCCGAAAGCTTCTTTGCATTTCTTTGTAGGAACTCGCGATTGGGTCGGATACGTCGCTGAGTGTCCGTCTCGGAGAGACGGACCTACGTGGTCAAGTCGCTCCGCCGACTTGAGTCCTGGATGCTCGCACAACCTCGTCCGTTCAAGTTCTCAGCAACGTTAAAACTGCAGACTGCCGAAAGCTTCTTTGCATTTCTTTGTAGGAACCTGCGAATGGGTCAGATGCGTCGCTGAGTGTCCGTCTCGGAGAGACGGACCTACGGCTTCCTACCTATTAAAACATAATACGGCGGCCATAACCAAGGCATCCCTGGGACGCGAGTTCTCGATTCGACAAGCCATGAGACGTCGAATTTACTGTAGAGATAGGCTATGTGATCGGCACATGGACGGACATTGTCGATATCAAACCAAGCGGGCCAAAAATGACGCGTCCACCAGCGATGTCGCTGATCATCCTCGCCAATTGGATGCTTGCGGGCAACATAAAAATCGACAACTCCAATCACTCCTCCGGGCTTCAACATTCGACATGCCTGATCGATCGCGGCAAACCAATTGGGTGTCATCGAAAGCGAGTACGAAAAAGTCACTATATCCACTTCCCCAATGGGCGAAAACTCCGTTGTATCGGCCGCAATAGTGACTGCGTTTCCCCAACCGCCGAACTTGATCTTTTTTGCGGCCTCCGCCAACAGGGACGGGCAAAGATCCACCAACATTATTTCGGAGCATGCCTTCGCTGCCGGACCCGCGGCCTGCAACAAGTATCCAGTCCCGCACCCCAAATCGCACCACCGAACGCCTGGCCCGAACGGCAATCGGGAAACCAATTCATCGCGGCCTCGCAGAAACGGCTTACGAAACGCATCGTATTGTTCGGCTTGATAGCCATAAAAACTCTCAAGACGTTCCGCATGCGTGCTTCCCCTTATCGGTCTGCTTACAAACTTCAGTAACAGCAGGAATTTCTTGAACCAATGCATACGCGTCCTAAGGGTCTGTTCTCGAAATAACGCCAGGACACCATTTGGCTAAACAAGTGCAACCATAAGCTGTAACCCGCTCTTGACTCCGAATCTGCTCGGCCGTCTCGGTATCGTATACCAACAAGTCTCCCAAACGAGCCGAAATCCCCCCATGCAAGACTTTCACGTCATCAACAAAATCCGTTCGAAGCCCCAGACTACGCCACAGGATTCGACAGTCCGCTGTCGAACGCTCCAAGATCGCTTGCCACTCACTTGCGAGCTCCTTCGATCGCGATCCTGTTAGCCAATCCATGTGATCGAGCAACACAAATCGCGAGATAGGTCCGCCATGGTTTTTTAGGAACTGCTCAACGCTGCCGGTGTATGAAGACAACTTGTCAATATTCCCCTTGAGGTGTTCGAACTGATTGGCCGCAAGGTAACGAGGACAAACCTCAGGCGTGAACGCACCTTTCAAATAGACTCGCCAAAAATAGTTCTCATGAATCGGGAGATGATAAATAATGCGTTCCGCTTGACGCTGCATGTAAGCTTGAATGTTTGGCTCGAAACGCTGTACTTGCCGTCTCTGTTGCGGAGGGATCCCGGAGAGCGCCAGCAAAAAATCTCGCCGCAAGGCAAAGCCTAACCAAGGACCCCAAAACCGATCTTTGAGATCCCGTTCATAGATTTCAATCTGTTCAGCGATACTTTTGGCTTCCAAGAGTCGTTCGATGGGCTCTCGAACATGCAAAACGTGATCAATGTAGAATCGAAAACAAGCTGCAAAGTAGCCAGAGGTGGTTCGGTAATAAAAACCAGCCGAACCACAAAACAGTCCTATATGACGATCCCAAAAGGTTTGAAATACTTCGGCAAGGTGCGGACGCAAAAGGTCACGGTATATCTGGCGTGCATGCTTGTGATGCCCAGATCCAAAAAGGGCAAAGAAGTCTGTCCAGTCGAGCGTCTGAATGGCGGCTCTCTTGAGTTCCAGGAGTGCATTTTGACGATAGTTGATGTCGACAGCATAAACGCTCTCAGGATCTTCCAGCAAATAGTCGAGCGCATTGCAACCGGCGGAGGTGATCACAAGAATGCGGTCAGCAGGTGTAATTTGCAGCCCGATGAGATCTGCCTGTGGGTCTTCCCAGCAAGAAGCGTAGACCAAATTCCGCTCGTGAACCAAGCGGAACATGCGTTGTCCAAACCAATCAAACATCTTGGCCGTCGGTGGTTGAAAACACGGGGCTCGGCTGCTCTTGGATCCGCATCGTGGTGTACCGCGGACCTCGCCACATGCGAAAGTAATGCCAGACCAACGATTCTCTCGGAGCGGGCTGTTGTTCCGACAACCGACGAAGGTAGATCCATGGAATATTCGGGCGCTGATGATGCAACAAATGCCAATTGTGGTTAAGCCAAACGCGATCGATCCACCCAATGAAGCGAAGATTGCGAGCACCGTTGAGCACCTCTCGTTCGGTCCCAAAGTGATGTACGTATTGCATGGCAGACCAACTGTACCCAAACCCAAAGTACACCAGTGCATACTTCCAAACGGGAATATCAAAGCTCCACATCATGACACCATGAAAAACGATGGCAAGAATGGCCTCCACTTGGATCAACCAAAAATGCCGAGGGTTGAGCGCATCCATAAACGCAGCACTCGGCCGATCGAATTCAAAAAAACGGCGTTTGAACAGAAAGGGGACTACCAAAACAGCGAAATTCGACAAGACCACCAATATCCAATAGAAACCAGTCAAGATCCCGTATAAGATCAGCCATTTCAGCCATGGACGATCGCCATCGAAATAATGGTCAAAGGCTTCGTCGTCCGATCGGTTTCTGCGATGATGTCCTAGGTGCCCTTGCCGTATCAAGTGGAACGGTGCTGGGAAAAGAACTGCCATGAGGACTCCCAGCCCATCATTGACAGTGCGATTCGGGTGCAGCATTCCATGTTCAGCTTCATGAATGATCGAATAGATGGAATTTCCTAGGATCGCAAAGGTGACAAAAAGAAATCCGATTTGCCACCACTGGGTTGCCAAGGATGTCGCAAACATGACAGCAAAGAAACAAACGATCTGCCGGCAAAGGATCCGCAAATTCAGCGTGGTCGGGATCGGGTATACTTTTCGATTCGTCATAGTCATCATGATAACACATACGCAATCCTAACCCGATACGTAAGTGAGGGACCTGCTTCAATCCGATACAACAGCATCCAGCGGTAAATTACTGTCGTGGCCGACGCTGCCAGCGTCGGATCGGATGCTGGCAGCATCCGCCACGTTCGGACACTGCTAAGTGAGGGACCTGCGACATGATCCCTCGCTTACGCTTCGGGTTGGGATACGACCATTTGCCGCTCGCCTTAGAATTCGTCGAATGCACATGAACCCACCCGTCCAACCGCCGCGACAGGAAGAACGGCTCGCCATCCGAGATATGGGCTCGATTCCGTTGTTCCCGGCTTCTTGGTATCGATTTGGATCGCTTTCGGAAATCGCACGAGGGCCGATCTCCAAGGACCTTTTGGGCGAACGCTTGGTTGCGTTCCAAACATCCAGCGGACAAGTTTCCGTTTTGGATGCCCGTTGTTCTCACATGCACTCGGATCTAGGTAACGGTCGTGTGGTCAACGATTGTATCGAATGCCCATTTCATCAATGGAAATATGGAATCGATGGTAGCTGTCAAGCTATTCCATGTACCGACGAGATTCCTTTCTTCGCAAAGCAGACCGCGTATCCAACAGAAGTAAGGCATGGCCAAATCTATTTTTTCTTCGGTCCCAAACCCCTTTTCGACTTGCCCTTCTATTTTGGCGAAGCCCCCACTGACTTTGCCTATAGTCGCGTGTTTACGGAAGTAGTCGAAGCACCTTGGTACATGATTTCCATCAATTCGGTTGATATCCAGCACTTTCGTATCGCTCATGATCGCCGTCTAATCAGCGAAACGAAAATCGACTATCCCCATCCAATAGTCCATCGCGCAAGCTATCTTTTTCAAATTGAAGGGTTAAGTTGGTCGGACCGACTCACACGGATTGCGGGTGGATCAACGGTACAACTGGAGATCACGGAGTGGGCCGGCAACGTAATTCTGGCGCGTGCCACGCTGCCGAGGGCACAAACATTCGGTATGCTATTCCTTGAGCCTCAAAGTTCAGAACGTACACTGGCACATATTATGGTCCTAGCCCGTAAGAGCCCAAGTCCGCTGGGTCGAACGATGCTCGACCCAGTTAGAACAAAAATCCGAGCGTTGTTAATTCGACGTTTCTTGCGGTCCGATATCCCAAGAATGAAAGGTAGTTATGTTCAACCTCACACTCTTATCAGCCAAGATCAAGCCGTCGCCGATTACATGCAACTACTTTGCAAGTTGCCCTGCGGTGGGCCTGTGTAATCTGGCTAGGTTTGTATTCGCCGCCGCATTACTTACGGTAGTCATTGAGAATGCTTGCTTAGGACAGGAGCTCGCACCCGCTCATGCCGAGCTAAGTCAGTTGCGAGAAAGGGTTTTTGCAGCCTACGAGTCGCGCAATCTGGATGCACTTCTTCAAGATGTCCATCCCGAAGTGATTGCAACTTGGCAAAACGGCTTTCGCGCTCGAGGGCACAACGCGGTTCGATCGTTTTACGACGAAATGCTCAATAGCGATCAGAGAGTTGTGCGTGACGTAAAAAGCAAGCTCACCGTCGACGGACTTTCGGTGCTGCATGGGGACCGCGCGGCGGTTGCTTGCGGCAATCTGGACGATCACTTCGAACTTATGAGCGGCACCAAACTGGATTTGCAGAGCAAATGGACCGCGACCTTGGTCAAGCAAGACGATCGATGGATGATCGCCAGTTTTCATGTTTCCGCTAGCGTTTTCGATAACCCGGTATTGGATGCGATCAAGTCTTGGCTAATAACTTGTGTTGTCGCGACAGCGGTTGTTGCCTCTATTGCTGGCGGAATATTTGGTTTCCTGATGACGCGTCGCCCCAAAATATCGGCGGAACATGTCTAGATGGTTGGATTCTCAGGATCGACAACTTATTGAGTCCGCGAAACGTGAATTGGAGCATCTTCTAGCACGATCGGGTCGGGACCTCTTGGAAATTAAGGATGTCCAAGAGGCGAACCAGAAACGTGGAAGTGATTTTGCGACGACTCTCTTGTACGCATGGCTGTTACGGTCCGAAGCCCAGGGGCCATTCATTGCGGATTTTTTCGAGAATCGCCATCTTGAGTTAAAAAAGGCTTCGCTCTCAGACTATTCGCTGCCAGAAATTGTTGTGTTGGTTCCAGGGGCCTTCTATGAAGAATATCCAGGAACTGGCGGCGGCGGCGAATTGATCATGCTTGAATTGGAGAAGCTTGGGATACCCGTTGTTCGCGTGCCAATACGAAGCGTTGGGACCCTGGAGCAAAACAGTCGTATTCTGCGAGACTATCTTACCGTATTGGGAAACAAAAATACGTTGATGGTCTCCTTGAGCAAAGGCGCGGCGGATATCAAATGCGCTTTGCGAGACGATCCGAGCTGTTTTCAGCACGTTTCACTTTGGGTCAGCATTGGCGGAATCCTGTCTGGTACCCCTTTGATCAATTGGGTCGATGCTCGACCAACTGTAGATTGGCTCAATCGGCTCGTTTTTTATTGGCGAGGCCGAGACTACCGTTTTTTTTCGCAGCTTGCGCGCGCTCCTACGGGTGGTCTCGATTTCGAATTGAGTCTGCCGTCACATCTCCAGTCGATCCATGCGGTTGGATTCCCATTGCGGCGTCATGCAACCACGCGATACGCTAAGATTTGGCACAAGCGATTCGCGAAACTCGGGCCGAATGATGCAGTGTTGCTACTCGAAGATTTACTGCGATTGCCGGGAAAGATTCTTCCGATCTGGGGAGTCGATCATTACTACAGTCCCAAGTGGGATTTTCGCATGTTGGTCCATGGTATGCTACGTTATTGGAACAATCATATTTGTCCGCCGACGAGTGCAATAATACGGGCGGAGATGTGAAAACTACCAATCGTAACCCGATACGACCAATCGTAACCCGATACGTAAGTGAGGGACCAGGGACCTGCGAAATTGTCCCTCGCTTACGCTCGGGTTGGGATACTCCACTCTGCCGCTCGCTTTACAAAAACCCCCGACGAATCCATAGACTGTTTATGAAATCGAATCGAATGCGGATTGCACTCCTATCCCCAAAAGGGCCCTTGTATCGGCATCGAGGTGGGATTTTCGGGAAGTCGCTGCGATACAAGCCGTTGACCCTCCCAACCCTCGCATCCTTGATTCCAAAGGAACTGGATGCCTCGATCGTTTGCATCGATGAAGGCATCTCGGATATCGATACCGATCTGGATGTCGATTTGATCGGAATTACGGTCATCACCGGGACCGCTGTCCGTGCCTACGAGCTAGCCAAAATCTTTCGAAATCGCGGTATTACCGTTGTGATGGGTGGTCCGCACGTGACTCTAGCACCCGAAGACGCTCAACCACATGCAGATAGCATTGTGATTGGCTACGCGGAGGACGAATGGCCACGATTGCTTCGCGATTTCGCGGCAGGCAATCTTAAACCTCGGTACACACAAAGTCCAAAACTCAGCCTAGCCAATCGACCGCTTCCCGATCGATCGGTTCTGCCGAATTCTCGTTATCTGACTTCCAATGTGTTCGAAGCCACCCGCGGTTGCGTTCATAACTGTGATTTTTGCGTGGTTCCTGCTGCCTGGGGACGCAAGCCACTTCACAAGCCCGTCGAATTGGTCATCGAAGACATTCGAAACCAAAAAGCCAAACAAGCCATCTTCGTCGATCTCAATCTCATCGCGCACAAAGACTACGCTGCCGAGTTATTCGAAGCCTTGATACCGCTAAAAATCCAGTGGTATGGCTTAGCAACCACCATCCTATGCGATGACATTCCGCTTCTGGACCTTGCGGCGCAGTCAGGTTGTCGTGGATTGTTGATGGGGCTCGAGTCCATCTCGCAGGTCAACCTTCGGGCGAGTCATAAGGCCTTCAACTCGCCCGACGATTATCGTCAGGTAGTTGAGCGGTTGCACGTTCGACGCATTGCCCTGCAAGGTTGTTTTGTATTCGGGCTCGATGACGACACCCCAGAAGTATTTTTGAAAACAGCCAAGTTTGCCGTAGAAGCCAAAATCGACCTCCCTCGATTTGCCATCGTAACCCCCTTTCCCGGAACAGCGCTCTACCATCGCTTGGAGTCGGAACAACGGATTTTGACCAAGAACTGGGAACTGTACGATGGGCAACATGCGGTCTTCCAACCGGCACACATGACTGTCAATGAACTCATGCGTGGCACCGAACAGGCTTGGAAATACGCTTATCGATGGTCGAGCATTGCGTCCAGGTTGCGACATACAGCGGCCCCCTGGTATATTGCGTTGACTACGAACCTGGGTTATCGCTATTACGCTCACCGACTGCATCAATTTTACCATTGCGACACCTGGATGGATCCTATTGCAAGATTCTTGCCGCAAGGCCGAACGCACGATGCACTTGAGGCCGTTTCGTGATCACCAAGCAGTATCGCGTAACGATCATACATCCGTGCGTTGGCCGCACACGTGGGATGAAACGCTATATGCGAACCTGGCAAATGGAGCCTCTGCCCGCAGCCATGCTCAGCGCGCTCTTGCCTACAGAAGTTGAGCGACGATTCTACGATGATCGAATGGAGAGGATTCCGTTCGACGAGCCGACCGATCTGGTGATGATCAGCGTTGAAACCTACACCGCCAAACGCGCCTACCAGATTGCCAGCGAATATCGCACGCGTGGAATTCCTGTCGTGATGGGCGGCTTCCATGCGACCCTTTGTCCCGATGAAGTTGCTCAGTATTGCGAGTCCATCGTGATCGGCGAAGCGGAAGAAGTGCTTGAAGAATTGATGGAGGACTACCGAAGTGGATCTCCGAAGAAAATCTATCGATCCGCGGCTAGGCCCAAGTCGTTAACCACCACGCCGGATCGGTCCCTTTTTCAGGGAAAGAAGTATTTGCCGCTCCGTTTGGTTGAGTTTTCGAGGGGCTGTCGTTTCAAATGCGATTTCTGCGCGATTCAGTCCTATTTTGACTCGACTCATAATCACCGACCTGTGGATCGCGTGATCGAAGAAGTCAAACGGGTACGCAACGGCAGACAGCTCATCTTCTTTATCGACGACAATCTGACTTCATCGTTGGACGAAGCCAAGGAGTTGATGAGGGCTTTGATACCACTGCGTATCCGATGGGTCAGCCAGTCCGCCATCAACGTGGCCTTCGACGAAGAAGCCTTGGAACTGATGAAGCGAAGTGGTTGCCAAGGTATTCTGATTGGCCTGGAGTCCCTTTCCCCTCGTTCACTCAAGGAGATGAACAAGAGTTTCAATTTGATGAAAGGAGGCCCTGGACAAGCGATTGCCAATTTGCGGCGACATGGCCTGCGAGTCTACGGTACCTTCGTGTTTGGCTACGACTCCGATACGGCAGAAACGTTTGAAACCGCGCTCCGCTTCGCAAGAACAGAGGGCTTGTTCATCGCGGCCTTCAATCATATTACACCGTTCCCAGGAACACCTCTGTATGAGCGACTACAAGGCGAGGGACGCATGCTATACGACGCGTGGTGGCTCGACGACCGCTATCGCTATAGCATGATTCCGTTTCAGCCCGCTAACTTCACACCCGAGGAACTGCAATCGCGTTGCACGCAAGCGAGGCGGGAGTTTTACTCCTGGAGCAGCATCGCTAGCCGCGGAATGCATCGCGTCAATTACCGCGATCCCACCATGTGGATGAACTTTTGGGCTATCAATGCCATGCACCATTGGGACACCGAGGGACGCAACGGTTTGCCGTTGGGGGACGAAGCCTGGACGGGCAAGCTACTCAAAGCCGAGGAAATCGAAATTGGCAAGTTTTCGGTTTGAGCTTGCAAGACCAGAAGATGACAGGCAATTGCTGGACCTTTTAGCCCGCAATGCAATGTCTGGCGAAGTCTCCCTCAGCTTTCGGCGTGAGCCTTCGTATTTTGCAGCCTGTCAACTGGACGGGGACAAAACTCAAACGATTCTTTGCCGCGAATTGGAGAGCAATAGAATCGTCGGTCTCGGATCGCGATCGGTCCGCGAACGCTATGTCGATGGTCAGGTTGAACGCATCGGCTATCTGAGCACTTTGCGACTAGATAAAGAGCATCGTCGGCGCGGCCTAGTAGCCCGAGGCTTTCGGTTTTTCAAACGAGTCGACCAGGATATTAAGGGTTCCTCCAGGGCAAAATTCTATGTAACCACAATTGCAGACGGCAATTCGGCCGCCGAGCAGACACTACTAGGGGGGCGAGCAGGGCTTCCGCACTATCGTCGCATCGCAACCTGGAATACCTACTCCATATCCATGCGGCGATGTCGAACGGGGCCCATTCCAGGTGTCGAAATCCGACCGGTCCTTGAGTCCGAACTTGGTATGGTGATAGACTATTTGAATACCTTTGGGGCTACACGAAATCTGTTTCCAGTATACTGCACCGAAGATTTTGATCCTCGGGCAGGTACATTCCGAGACATGGAACGATCACAACTGTTCGTCGCATGGGACGGCGATGAAATCATTGGTACCTTTGGACTTTGGGATCAAACCGCCTTCAAGCAAGTGGTGGTCGAGGGCTACTCGTCGTGGCTGCGTTTTTGTAGGCCGATGTACAATGCCTGGGCCTCTTGGAAAAGGGATCCTAAATTGCCTAAGCCGGGCGAAGTGTTGGAGCACGTGGTGGGCACGTTATTGGTCGTGCGGAACGACAGAGCCGATGTGGCTGATTTGCTTGTCTCCAAAGCCCATGAGTCATTCTGCAGCACTCCGACTCGACTGCTATTGGGGTTTGACTCTCGCAGCCCACTATCCACTTCGTATGCGGCTCGTGCAAGCCATGAGTACACCACCGGCGTTTACTTGGTAAGCTGGAATCCGATGCAATGGAAAGAGTACAATACGGATCGTTGGATCTACTTGGAATTGGGTTGTTTGTAAGATGTCAATTCAGAGTGCAAAAAGCGAAGAGTTATGGTGCCAAATTGAGTTGGCGAACTCTCTTAGCCCGCGCGAATTGCAGCAAATGCTAACGCTAATGCAATCCTATTACGAAGGAGTTCATCCTTCGGAGTTTTATAGCGATTTCTCTGAGAAACATTGGGTTATTACCCTTCGAAAACATTCAGGGGAAGTGTGTGGATTCTCCACCCAAGTCCTCTTGCCAGTCCCTGGATTTTCCGATTCGCTAGCCCTTTTTTCGGGTGATACTATCATTGCGGAAGCATATCGTGGCAGAAACAACTTGGCTGGACTTTGGGGACGATTAGCCCTGGAACAGATTGACCTTTTTCCTGACAAAAAACTCTATTGGTTTCTCATCTCCAAGGGGTACAAGACGTATCGCTATCTGAGTTTGTTTTTCGAAGAGTATTACCCTAAGCAAGGCGTCGTCATTCCTCCGAATTACTTAAGCGTGATACATAGGTTGGCCGAATGGAAGTTTGGCAATCGCTACGATGCCGAAAGTGGAATAGTGCGTGCCACCGAGCATGGCTGCCACCTTCGCCCAGACGTTGCGCCCGTTCTAAACCATCGTCTTCGAGATCCCACAGTGACCTTTTTTGTGGAATCGAATCCCGGTCACACCTTGGGTGACGAACTCTGCTGTTTGGCACCACTGAATCGACAAAATTTCACTTCGGTCGCGTATCGGGTTATCGCGGCAGCGTCGACGACGGAAGCCCGATGAGCATTTCGGCATTTGCAATCAACACGGCCTGGATGCTGCGATGCCGATCTGAATGGCACCGATTTGTTGCAGATACCAAACGCGTGGCGGAGACGCAGGCCGCGTATTTAGAGAATACGCTTCGTAGCAATCAAGACTCCAAGTTCGGGTTGCGTCATGGTTTTGCTTCGATCGACTCAGCCCAAGCCTATCAGCAATGCGTACCGCTGATGTGCGAATCAGAATTAGGGGTTGCGGTCGCTGCAGTATCGGAAGGCACGGCGAGTGTGCTGACACGGGAACCTGTCCTACTGTTGCAGCCGACGAGTGGTTCGACTCGAGCGACGAAATGGATCCCGTATACGAAATCGCTACGCAATGAGTATCAACGAATGGTATCCAGTTGGATCGGCAATCTGTTTTGGGAAGTACCACAAGTCCGGCGTGGCCTTGCGTACTGGTCGATTTCGCCAGCCGGTCTCTCCAAACAGAGCACCTCATCGGGAATTCCCATCGGATTCGCTGACGATACAGAGTATCTGGGGCTGCTAGAACAATGGTTAGCTCGGCGCGTCTTGGCTGTGCCTTCCTCGATTGCAAGAGAGTCGGATATCGACAGTTTTCGGTATTTGACACTTTTGTACCTATTGCAGGCCAGCGAACTTTCGCTCATTTCCATTTGGAGCCCAACGTTTTTATCGGCGTTGTTGGATCAACTTCCATCGCAGAGCGAGTCGCTTCTTCGCGATATTCACAACGGGACCTGTTGTTCGCACCCAGTTGACATTCATCCGGCCTTAAGAGTCCCGAATCCCCGAAGAGCGAAGCAACTTTCGAACCTTTTTTCGAAAACCGGATCGGCGGAATCAATTTACGGACGGATTTGGCCGAGGTTAGCGCTTATTAGTTGCTGGATGGATGGAAGCTCAAGCGGCCTGGCCTCGCGCTTGCAATCCCAAATGGCAGGCGTGCGCTTTCAAGCCAAAGGGCTGCTTGCAACGGAAGCCTGTGTATCGTTCCCTGTAGTCGGCTATGACGGAGGTGCACTGGCTATCCGTTCGCATTTCTTCGAGTTTTTCCCATATCCGCAAACCGATGACCGAGCCTATCTGGCGGATCAACTCTCTGTTGGCCAGCAGTACACGGTGGTCGTAACCACGGGCGGAGGCTTATATCGGTATCCATTGCACGACATCGTCGAGGTCACAAGCAAGTTGAACCAGTGTCCCATCCTACGCTTTGTTGGACGTAGCAATCAAACGACGGATCTGGTCGGCGAAAAACTGCAAGAATCATTTGTTCAGAAATGCATCGATCGTGCTTTGGCCGAACAAAACATCACCCCATCCTTTGTTATCCTTCTAGCGATTCCACGAAACTCGACTGAAAGTAAGTCAGAGAATTCGGGTTGCCATTATCGATTGCAGATTGAATCGGATTCGGCATCGTTGGACTGCCATCGATTGGGTTTGGAACTGGACGCCAGACTCAAGGCTAACATTCACTACAAATACGCTCGCGAGCTAGGGCAATTGGGATCCGTTGGAGTTGATCTATTGCCTGGACCGGCAGGAACAGCGTGGGCTGAATACGAAAAAAAACAAGCAAGCAATGGGCAAGTCATCGGCAACGTAAAGCCGAAGTCACTGGCTTAATGTCGCCTTTCACTCCTAGGTTGTGAATGTATTATTGTCTCCTTTCGCTCCGCGAAAGTGCGCCTCGTTAACACACTTTTGCGGAGCAAAAGGCGACAAAGTTCTGCACCTTGCGAATAATTCACAGCCTATCCGCGAAAGTGCGCAGTTCACCGCGCAACGTATGGCGCCCCCCGGGCCACCCGGGAGCAACGCTGTGAAGCATTTTTGACGACAATTCGCTAAGGTTGAGCGGGAGCTTGCCTCCTCTCAACCTTGTTTTGGCGTCCTACGTAACTGCCCGCTAACCGCCGCACTTCGCTCCCGCGTCGACCGCCTTAGGCGGTCGACGCGGGAGCGAAGTGCGGTAATTTTAGGTCTGAGCCGCACATTTAGTACGCCAAAACGGCGTCCGTCGGAGGCAAGCTCCGATCGGACGAATATGCTTCAAAGCGTTGCCCCGGGAGGGTCGAGCGAAGCGAGGGTAGGGTGAAGTGCCATCCCATTCGGAGCGGGTCACGAAACGATCAATCAAGTGGTCTCTGGCCTCGGGATCTTCTTTCCTGATTGAATAGGGAAAATGCTGGCGAGTGCTTTTTAAGGAGTTTTACCAACTGTGAGGAACTGGTGCCAAGCGTCGAAGCGACGCTGCTGATATTCCAATCGCAATGACACATCAAGCCTATGACTTCAGCCAGAATTGCAGGCCAATCGTTATTCGTCTCCGCTATGTCGATTCTCCCATTTCGACAATACTGTTGCCATGTTTTGGAGGCAGATTTCCCACCTGAGACGTGCGCTGCCGACGCAGCTTCCGATGCAGGACGAAGGTCCACGGCGAGCTTGCATCGCAGTCGCTGCATGGCCACTTTGCGATTCTCGTTTTGAGTTCGACGTTCACTTGCTGATGCAATGATGCCAGCTGGAATGAATTCGATTTGAACGCTGGTCTCCACCTTGTTGCGATTCTGGCCCCCTGGCCCGCCGGCTCTTGAGAACGTCATACGGCACTGAGCCAGCAGTTGCTCTTCAGGCAAACAAGAAGGATGCAATTCGCGGTACGATGCGCCGCGCCACACGGGGTTCGAGTCACTCATGCTCGACACAGGATTCCCGATCCCCTTGCATTCCACCCACAATCATAAAGATCCTCTACCTGCCAAGGGTTCCAATGGGAGAGCGAGGCTCCTGCCGAGCTTGGCTTTGGTTCGGCAGGAGCCTCTCCCTCCCGGTATAAACAATGCTGCCGCACCTAGTCTGTCGGGCGGACAGCGCTTGGGGAAAAAGGCCGATGAAGCCAAATTGGCCAACGATGATACATGTCCGCCAACGATTGTTTCCCTTACTTACTTGTTTTCTGATGGCTTCTTATCGTCCCAGTTAACCGATAGGGGTTCGTTTTTGGTTTGACTGTTTCCTGCCTTATCCACGGTTCTCGCGACGATGATGATGCGTCCGCTTGGCTTTCCATCGAGCAATGACGAATCCAGGTATACTCGACCCCGCTTTCCGTCCCAGCTAGGGTTAGCGAGAGGCTTATAATTACCATTGGGATTGGGATTGTATTCCGCATTTACCAGCTCTCCATCTTTGCTGATCGCAAATTCAACGGTTTCGACACCGGAACCAGAGTCGCCGTCGTCAGGCTCGATCCAGATTTCCAGCTTCCCACCTGGTCGCAACTCTGGTTTTGCATCGCATTGGATCTTGCTTTTACCAGGAGGGTCACGATCAAAAATCAACTCGGATTTCGCTACTAGGTTTCCGCTCTTGAGTTGAATCGAATAGATTCCATCCAAGTTTTTATCGATTCGTTTCGTTTGCCGAATCTTCAATTCGCTTGGAGTGTAGGTAACAGCGAGCATTCCATCCTCGCCGGGAATTGCCTCGACAGATACGGATCTGTCGTTTTCGATTTCTTGACTGTCTAACTGACTAGAACTCCCACCTACTTCCTTTGCGAAAACCAGCGTCGCATTTTGGTTCAAACCGAAATCGGCGTTGGCTTGGATTTGAATGCCATCATAAGCAATTGCCTCTCCCTCGATTATGTTGGGAAAAACCCAACTTTGCCCCTTCTTTTTGAGTTCCACCGGTTTTGAGAGCTTTTTCGACAACGGTTTGATGTCGGTGATTTCCAAGCGTGCAGGGAAGACTCTCTCCAGCTTGGATGAGTTAGGCTTAGCCAGGTAAGTCATCGACCGTGGGTAATTTCCAATGTCCAAGTCGAACTGAAAACTCTTGTTCGGATCCATCGGCGCTCCAATAAATGTTTCGACTTGGTTGTCGCTGGAAAGATTAATCAAACTGAACGGCAACTGAGTTCTCGATTGGTTTTTGGACTTCAGATCGATCCATTCGGCATGAACTTTGATCGGCAATTCCTTTAGACCGTACTTGCGCCAGAACTCGAGCAACCCTTTGAGCTCAATCTTAAGTCTTTGGTCCCTTTCGACAGGGCTAGGCTCCACTTCAACTAGTTCAGTGGATCCGGTTTCCATGGAACCGGGGTTGGAAGGCTGAAATCGACCAACCCAACGTTCTGGATCACCTCGAACTGTCTCTGTGTCTCCTTTGGTTTCGAGTTCGTCGATTTGAAAGATCAGAAGATCGTTGTATGCTTCGATACTCATTGCGGGTTTTGTTGTCGAAGCACTCTTCACCGCGCGAAGTTGCGCTGAGACATCTTGGGAGTTCAGGCTATAAGCAGGGAGTTTAATGGTTTCAGAGGAAGCCAATAGAAACTCTTCTGGGATTTTATTTTCTAGAAGCCGGAAAGCCGCATGGCGAGAGATCGCGTAAACCGACAGTCTTGCCTTTCGCTCCTTGAGTTGTCTGTTCCCTAAGGTAAAGGAATAGCGGCTGGTGGCGCCGACAACTGCCGGGCTCTTAAAATCAAACTGCTCCAAATTTTCAAAAGAAACGATGTCACCATTGTGAATCGTGAGTTGTTTTTGAACTTTACCGTCGGCCTGGGCGACCGCGAGATGGATTCGCGTCGCATTTCTAAAAATCGGGATAATGAGCTTATTGGATGGGTTGCCCTCTTGGTCAAACGCGACCAACTGAATGGAGCATTGATTTGGTACTATTTGATCGGAAGGCAATTTGCAATTGAATTTCAATTCCTTGTCGTTGGGCTGGATCGATTCCTTGGATCCTCTCTTCAATAGCTTGTTCCCAATCAATAGTTGCATCCCGGGCAATGTATTGCTTTTGCCTGAAACCACGGACCACTCCAATTCACAAATTGCTACGTCCGTTTCATCTCCGTATTTGATTCCGACCGCAAGCTGAGACTCCAGGCGTTCTCGGGGGAAATCTAGCAATTCAAAATCAGGCCTAACGGACAAACGAATTGCTTTGGATTTGGTAGGTGAAACGACAATTCCGGAATGGGATTTGGATGGTTCCGTCGCTGGCAAAAACCCAAATTCAAGTAGGCTCAAGAAGTGCCAGCGTTGAAGAGTCGTACGCTTATCCATGGCCTCCCCGAGTTTGCTGATTTCATGGACATAGGATTGCCCCCACGCGAGCAATGCATTTTTCTCATTTGCCGGCGCTGCCATCGGCGATTCGGAAAAAAACGAAGTGGATCGCCGAAGCCCTTTGCAATACCATTCTGCCTTTGAGGACGCGCTACCGTCTGGGTTGTTGCCGATTAGGAGCTTCCCAAGATCTTCGTCGTTTTGCGAAACGGCATCGGTGACTTCCTTTTTCGAAAGGAGTTCGGTTAATTCTTTGCGTTGTTCGTATCGAAGAAGCGGGCTTGCTAGGAGCACTTGAAAGGCCCGTTCGTCGACCCAAGTCAACTTGCCTGGCCGTCGAACCGAATCGATGATTCGCGAAAGATTGGAATTCATCGTGCGCCTTAACTTTCCGACCGAGTCCGAAATTCGCAACCCGCTTGATTTCCCCAGGGCAAATTCAGAAGCGTTCTCTGGGAGGGAGCGGCGAGCTTGTTCCAACACATCGAACATCCGGTCAACGTCCGTTTGAAGTTCTTTTTCAAACTCCAAGGCCAAATCTCGCCAGAAAACAAGCTCTGAGAGACAATCGATGTAGGTTCGATACTCATTTCGAAGTCCAAGCCACAGTTCCCGGTCGGCCTCGTTCAAGATGGTTTCATCATTCCATAGTCTTTGGTTTCGATTCGATGCCAAGAAGTCATTCCAAGCTTGGGCGAGTTGACCTCCATCTCGGCTGGCGGGAGCTCCGGATTCTTGTAAACCGTAAAACAGATTCAGTTCTTGTTCGTAGGTTTGGGCCTTGGCCGTATCCTGGGAAGCTTCCATTTGTAGTTTGCGCCAGAGTAACGGCGCAAAATCAGCCGGGGTCCATCGCCACTTTTTTTGCCCCTCGCCGTTCGCGTGAAGTATCCGGTCTCGCCATTGCCAGAACCGAAGCGCCTTGTCAGGGTCGAGTTTTATGGGAGTGTCTTTGGAAGAAAGAACACTGGGTTCCGTATTGCCATCTTTAGGTTCTTGGCTGCCCGCTGGCTTGGGTGTTTCATTGCTTTCGCTGTTGGTTTCTTTGCTTTTGTTGTTTGTTTCCGATTTGGATTTGACTCTGTTTTCGTTTCTGGACAACATGACTTGCTTTGCCATTTGCCAAGAATTATCCGTGTTGGATTTGCAGACTTCTTTGTTGTTGGCGTAGATCATTTGAGGAGTTTGTTTTCCTTCGCTTGCGCTATAGCAATAGCGAACAGTCATATCGAAGTAATCTGCAAGAGAAAGATTGTTTTGCTTAGGGATTTGTTGAAGAGCGTGTTCGCACGACGCTTGAAAAAGTGTTTGTTTGCGTTTGGCCGAATAGTGAGTCGATTGCTCGTCCGAAGCCGCGCAGACGATCCATAGATGGTTGTCAGGTACATTCGAATCCCCGGACAATCGTTCGCAAGCTTTGAGCAAATAAGAAGCTACGGGGTTTACTAACCAGCCGCGATGAGGCACCGACTTCAAGTCGCAGATATCCGCCAACAAGACAATGTTTTTTGCTGGAACTTTTTTGAGCCGTTTCAGGAATTCATAGACAGGGTAGTCGGTATTGGCGGACACGTTTTTATTATCGGTGGTTTCGCTAACGAACAAATTGCAATTCCATTTGCCCTCGAGGTCCATGGCGACCACGGCATGGCACCTCAATTGAACGATCAGGGTATCTTGGTTGTTCAGTCCCTTGTTTTTGAGTTCCTCTGGCAAGTTGTTCACGGCGGCTTCCAGATCCGGTTTGTTCTGCAGATCTTGATGTGAGCTGGAAGGAACGAATGTCCACGGCTTCAGTCCTCTTTCTTTGGCGATAGTCTCAAATTTCTGGAGGTCCCAAACTCCAAACATGGGCTTGGGAACCCGCTCATCGTAGTCGGTTACTGCCAAGCTAACGACAAATGTCCTGCCGGTGGAATTGCTCCAAAGCATGGTTAGAAAGGCACCGGTAAGCGCCAGCAACGAAACGGCAAGAATGGCAACGATCACTCTTCGATTCGCGGTTTTGGACGGGTCGGCGGTCCATGATCGGTTCTCAAGTTGAATGCCTGATCCTTGCGACATTTGGCTTTTCCTGAATCGTTGGCCTGGTGGAATGCATACGAAAAGAGCATTGTAACGCCCATTCGCGTCGCTATGATATGGCCAAGTCCCTCGATTTGAGCCTGTGTTTAGCGGGAAGCGGGGCTGAATAGTTGTTTTCCTATTTCGCAACGGTAGCAACAATGCAGAATCCTGCAGTCCATTGGTCGGAGGGCATGTTTCTCCGACCACATCACTTCCAGGCATCCGATCGATACTGGTCTGAACTAACCGGGCGAAACACTCAGTTGGATCATCCGTATGGATACGGTGTTTCCCAAATCACCATTTCCAACGATGCTCTAGATAATGGCGTTCTGGAAATCGTTGGCCTGCGGGCTCGCATGCGTGATGGAACGGTCGTACTGCGAGAACCAAACGACGTTCAATCCGTAGATCTGAATACACGATTGAATCAGAACGCGTCCAGCAGTGCGCCTATCATGGTTTTTCTCGCGGTCCCGAAGGCATCGCTGGGACGAGTCAATGTCTCAACGAATATCTCAACGAATAACGGTGACGATCGATCTCGTTATATCGGCATCAAGAGGGAGCTGGACAACGAGAGTACCGGAACGAGTCCACAAGAAATCGGACTTTTGCAACTGCGTCATAGTATCCATTTCTCCACGGAGGACCTAGCTGGATTTGAGGTCGTCCCGTTACTCCGATTGATTCGCAGCGCGTCCGATGGTGGAAAGTTCCGTGTTGATCCAAACTACTACCCACCTTCGATCACTATACAGTCTTGGGGGGAGCTTTCCACTCTCATAAGAGATCTGCGCAATTTTTTGGGTAGCCGGATCAAGACGATGGGCAGTATCATTCAGGACAAAGGAATCTCGCTCGCTACTCAAGTCCAGGGTGACTTGGAGAAGATCCTGCTCATGCATGTACTCAATGAATCCTATGGCGAGCTGTCATGCTTGGCGTTTGCGGCCGGGGTCCATCCACTCGTCGCGTACACTTCGCTTTGTTCCATCGTTGGTCGCTGTTCCATCTTCGGACCCACCGTCTCGATTGAGGAGGTACCCAAGTACGACCACGACGATCTCGCGACCATCTTTCGCTGGGCTTGCGACCAAATTCGCAAGCTGGTCAACGCGGTGAAAGAGGACGAATGCATTCAGCGTCCCTTTATCGGGGCCGGGAAAGGGATGCACGTCGCCTTGGAACCAGAATGGTTTGGGCCAGAATGGGATTGGTATTTCGGGGTCAGCCCGGTCAATTTTAGTGTCGAAGAGTGTTACCAGTTGCTGAAAGAATCCTTGGATTGGAAGTTGGGAGCCTCCGACAAAGTGGAGCAGTACATGACGCACCGGCAACCTGGCTTGAAACTTCGAGGGGTGCGAGAATTGCCCCGAGGCTTGTCAAATCGTGGCAAATGGGTGTTCTTGCAAATATCATTAGATAACGAACCGTGGAAGCAGGTACAGCTTTCCCAAACGATGGCCATGCGAGTTCGAACGGAGCAAATCTCCAATTTGGATTCGCTTGAGGGAAGCCGGAGACTCCATGTGACGGTCGGTGGCCAAGCGTATGGCCTAGAGTTCGCAATATTTGCGGTCAAAAAACGAATCTAACGAGCCCCTTGAGCATTCATGCAATCAGAATTTGCCAGTGCAGTGGATCCCATTTTTGTGGCTGCGTTACGGCTGGAGTCTCGCATCCAAAATCGCGATCGGATCGTCACCGCCGATGAGCGCGCGATTCTCATTCGCAAGATCGAGGAAGCCGAAGCCAAACTTGGACTACGCGAGGAATGGAAGCTTTCCAAATTTGCGATTTGCGCATGGATCGATTCCAAACTCATCGAGATACCTTGGCAGGAGAGCGGCTGGTGGAAAGATAACTGTCTCGAAAAAAAGTTCTTTGGCACCCGAGACGCGCACGAGGAGTTTTTCAAGAAAGCGATTGATGCAGGCAGTCTCCCCAGCAAAAATGCGCTCGAAGTTTTTTACTTGGCGGTCGTTTTAGGTTTCCGAGGATTCTACGCGAATAGCGACTTGTCCTATGCTCGTCAGATGGCTCAAAAGTTGCGTGTACCCGATACCATCGAAGCATGGTCACGTGAAGTTGTCCGGACACTTCACTTTCGACTAGGGCGACCGAACATCCCAGGTATTATTCAGACAGGTAGCAACGCAAAACCGCTCAATGGCAAATCGATGCTGATTCTATATTCCATGTTGGGTTCATTGCTCGTGGCTGGTGCCATCGCGTGTTTTGTCTTCATCTACATCAAGTTCAAGTAGCCTCACATCATGATGAGCTTTCTCTACGCCTTTGTTCAAACCATCACGACTCCGATTCGTGCGTTTTACTACGTCCTATCAGAACTCAACCCTGGTTTTAGCGCAGTCTCGCGATGGTCATTGGCGTTCAAGTGGGCGTTGCTCTCTCTAACGTTCTTACTGATCATCTGGTTTGCTGCTTTCATCAAGCATTGGTTGGATGTGGATCGAAGTAACATAAACTGGTGGGTATGGGATTTAGTCGCGCTTGCCTTTATTTGCGTGATTCCGTTCCTGGTTTTTTATTTCGTGAAATACTTAATGATGGTCGAGCCGTCGCGTTACCCCGACATCGATCGCATTTGGACCGAGAGCATTCGCGACGCGGCCAGCAAAGGCATCTCGATTACAAATACGCCCTTGTTCTTGGTGCTTGGTGTCAGCAAGCAGCGAGAGGCCAGTACCATCGTCAATCTTATGGGGCTCGACTTCACGGTCCATGTCCCGTCCGCAGGTGAGTCCCCCATATCAGTGCACGCTTGCAATCAAGGGTTCTTTGTCTTTTTGAATCAATGCAACTGCATTTCCCGACTCTCGATGGCATCCGCGGTGGCTTCGGTTTCGAATCCACTCATCGAAGCCTCGGGTATGCCACCGACGGAAGTCAGCGGAACCATCGATGCGAACCAGTTCGGAGCAATGCAATTTCCGATGGGCGAATCTGCAGTGGCTTCGCCCCAAGCCCATTCGTCGCCAATCCAACCTGGCGGGACCATGTTGCTCGACGAAAGCCAGGACATATCGGAACTTTGGAAGACCGCCATAACTTCGAAACAACTAGCTTCCCAAGATGTTGTTGACTGCGAAGATCGGTTGCGCTACGTTTGCAAACTCATCAAAAGCACTCGGCTACCTCTGTGCCCAATCAACGGAATCGTGTCGGCCTTGCCATTTGAACTGGTGGAAACCTCCAGTGGTCAGCTTCAAATTGCGATCCAAAAAGACTTGGCGATCCTCAGGCAAGAATTGCAGGTTCGATGCCCAAACACAGCCTTGATCACCGGAATGGAAACGGAGGAAGGCTTCATCGAGCTAATCAAACGCTTGCCGCCAAGTCAGTCGAGTGAGAATCGTTTTGGAAAGGGATGCGATCTTTGGGTCGCCCCGGAAGCAGCCAGGTTGGACGCGATAGCTGTTCATGCGACCGCCGCGTTTGAAGATTGGATCTACATGCTTTTTCAGGAGGAGAATGCCCTTAAGAAGAAACACAATTCTCAGTTGTTCATGATGCTGTGTCGTGTACGAGGCGTTTTTGCGGACAATCTGCGTTCGGTTGTTGCACGAGGTTTTGGATACGATCCAAAAATTGAGCCGCAATTAGCATACGAACAATTTCTGTTCGGCGGTTGCTATTTTGCGGCCACGGGATCTGGTCCGACTCAACAAGCGTTTGTGAAAAGTGTCTTCGCTAAAACTCTGCAACAGGAAGGAGAACTCGAATGGGCACCCGAAGCAAGGCGAGTCGACAATTACTATCATTTCTTGGCAAACTTAGCGGCTTTGTGCGGGATGATTGCTTTGGTCACGATTGCAGCCATGTTGGTGCACAAATATGTAATTATGCCGGGACAAGAAACGCCCTCGCCATAGCAGGCAACGCTGTGAAGCATTTTCGTCCGCTTCGGGTTGGGATACTCCAATCTGCCGCTCGCCTAAAAGCTAGGCTCCGACCTTAAAGTACCGCACTTCGCTCCCGCCTCGACCGCCTAAGGCGGTCGTGGCGGGAGCGAAGTGCGGCCGTTATCGGGCCGTTAGGTAGGACGCCAAAACAAGGTTGAGGGGAGGCAAGCTCCCGCTCAACCTAACCGAATTGTTGGTGAAAATGCTTCACAGACCCGAAATTGGCGTTCGCCCTAAATAAACAAACCGATCTTGCCGTCTCGATCGAGCTCAAATAGTGCGAAC
Organism: Pirellula sp.; assembly: GCA_031374925.1. GTDB lineage: Bacteria > Planctomycetota > Planctomycetia > Pirellulales > Pirellulaceae > JBKCUI01. The sequence goes on from JANMHA010000231.1 coordinate 43,662, forward strand.
GAGTCATTCTTGATTAGCCAACTTCCAATCTTCGAATCGGAACCGCGCAAGTGTTTTTCCAGCATCGACGGGAAGCTTAGCGAGTTTGCAAATGGCACCACCTCAAACAAGTTGAGTTTTCGTTTCGTACCAATGCAAATCAATGCGTCCTGGCCAAGACACGGATTGATGAGCGACCAGAGATCGTTCACTTTTTCGCCCGAAAAGAAACACAGCGTCGCAGAAAGGGATTCCACTGATCCTGTCGGACGCAAGCGTTCGATCAAATTCAAGCCTTCCGGCTGCAATTGGCTTTGGTTGATAATCAGATAGAGCTGGTACTCTAAAGAGAACTTCTGAAGCAAACCGACAAAATCGCCTTGCTTTGAAGCAAATAGCTCCGATTGTTCATACAAATTGGGTTTCTGAGAAATCGTGAAAAAGGATCGCCACCAATCCTCGCTCGCGGAAGCCTGAGGTTGGATATCGAGGACTAAGTCCTGCGATGCCAAGTCCTGCGATGCTAAGGTTTGCGATTCTGGGATTTCATTCACTTTGACCGTTATCTCCAATTCCTCATTATTTGTAAAATCCAAGGTCCGAATTCTGGATGGATTAGGATTCTGGACAAGTTGAGTTTCTGGGTCGAGTCCTGAGTCTGAATCGTTGGGCGCAGAGGTACTGCTGAATGAGAATCCGTCTTGCTCGTGCGGGTTTTCGCCATCCTCACGAAGCGATACGAGAAAGATCGACATTCCTGCTCGAATCGAATCCCCCGAGTTCAAGGAATGAACAGTAACACGTTGGTTATTCAAGTAAGTGCCGTTAGCACTACCGACGTCTCGAACGCGAAATCCGTTTTGAGTCGAATCCAACAACAAGTGGCGGCGCGACAAGTGTGAGTCCGTCGGAATGCAAAAATCGGCCGACGAGACTCGTCCGATTTCCAAGCATTGGTTCTCCTTGACCCAAATTCTTTTCCCGCGAGCGGGCCCATCGATAACATCAAGCACACAGATCATTAGTCAATTCGTTGCCGATACCGCCCCAAAAGGAATCAAAAGGTTCTTCAATAATTGAAGCATGTTCAATTATCGAAGGAAAACAGGAATGGTTGTCAAAAAATCTTTTATTTGTTTGGAAAAACCAGCCCAATGGCAACTTGACTCGTCGAGAATTGGCATAAAAAAACTGTCCCACTTTCACCGCCTCGATTAGACTAGAGTCCCTTTGGCTAGTGTTTTTCTTGCTCATTTTGACCTACGTCCGGTCGATTTGGCAAGAAGCTTGATTTGAAAAGTGGCTTGAATTATGAGAACTGTAACTCGGAAAATTGCTGCTATCCTCTCGGGTTTTTTGAAAAACCAGCGCCAGCGATTGGTTCGGAGAGCCTTGGAGTCGGAGATCTCTCAAACGTTTCGTAGGCTGGAGAGCAGACGGGTCTTGTCTGTGACTGCGGTTTTTGGCGGCGGTATCCTGGATATTACGATCGCCAATGATGGGTTCGGAACCGACGCGGCCTTGCTAACTACCGGTGCCAATTTCTTCGTGGATGCCGACGGGAGCCAAACGCTTAACGGTGCTGAATTAAGCGGGCTGATGTCCAGTTTGCATCAAATCAACGTAAACGGAGCGGCCGGGGTCGGCTCCTTTCTATGGAGAGGTGATTTTTCAAGTGCTGGCGGTATAGGCGGATTGAATGGACTGGCTGTGCAGGACGTAGACACAGCCGTTATCGATACAACCGCAGTCCTGAAACTGAACGCTGACATCGCTGCCGCGTCGTCGGTTTCGTTTGGAACTTCCCTAGCAGTGAATGGCGATTTAACAACCCAGGTTTCTGGAGCCGGAGGGCTGATCTCGAATGCGGCAAATGCCTCCCTGGTTGTCGATGGTAATGTGAGCCTCACCGCCCCGACCATTAATCTAGGTTCGGCAGCGAACGACAATATGCAGTTTGGAAGTCTGACATTCAGCTCGACGGGCAGCGTTTCCGTTATTGAAAATGAGAGTTCCCTATTGGTGGGCTCCAGTTCGGTCGGTTCTCTGTCCATGTCTGCCACGGGAGTCAACTCCGATGTTCAAATCAACGGCTCCGTCGTTTCCACCCTCGTTGGCGGGATATCGATCAGCAGCGCCGATTCGATCTCCTTTGGAGCTGCCGGTTCTCTCAATGCGAGTAATTTAGGAAACATCCTGCTGACCGCTAACGCCGATTCCTTGAACGGCAATAGCGGCGACAGCATCTTTATGGCCAATGGATCGATGATCACTACGGATCAGGGAACGATCGATCTTAGTGCATTGGGAGTCGATGGTGGCGATATTACGTTGGGCCGACTTTTCACCAACAGCGCTGCCTTGAACGCGATCAACATTCAAACCACCAGCAGTATCCTCGACGGAACCGTAGGCGACAACTTAATCGACGCTAATCTTCTGGCTGCAAATGGCACGATCAGCCTAAACGCAACGAATGGATCTATTGGCCAGGGTGCCGCCATTGCGGACATCGACATCAACGGATTGAATCTTGTCTTCAATGCCAACAGCGGAGTCGTCCAAATCACTGACTTGATTGGAGGTGTTAAGGTTTTTGGGGTATCGCGAGCTGGACTTGGCGGTTTCCTTGCAGCCAATAGTCCACTCACTATCAGCGCTGACATTTTCGTCGGGGGTTCGTTTACCTTCACGGCAGGCAATGACTTCGTTCTCCCTATTGATCATCTAAGAATCGATAGCGGTGCAATTGTCACGTTGACTTCGGCGGTTGCGCAAACACTTACGTTCAATGCCGGAGATAATATCGACTTCAACTCCGGACGTATCGTTACAAACGGGGGTGGAGTTCACTCCGTAATTCTCAATGCAGACCTAGATGGTGGAGCGGATGGCTTGCGCGGTCAGATCTTACAGAATGGAACCCCGACTGTAGAGGTCACAACCGACAATCTAGTGGCCAATTCCGCCAACGGCATAAACTTGGACACCGAAGTCGCAAACCTGACTGCCAGCAACAATAATACTGGCGATATCCTAATTCAAGAAGCGACCAGCATCAGCCTTCTAACGATTAGCAACAGCGGTGGGGCTGTCAGTATTTCTGCCGCCGCCGGGGATGTCACGATTGGTCCTGGCTCCGTCACGGCTAGCACCACTATTCTGATTTCAACCCCAGCCGGATCAATAAACGATGCCCAAAACGATGCTTTGGTCGATATTACGGCGGGCGGATTGATCACGCTCAACGCAAGGGATGAAATTGCCGGACTTGCAGCCGATGGCCGCCTCGATTTAGCAGCGGGCAGCAACGTCGTTGCAACGTCCACCACTGGCAACATCGCTCTGCGAGGTCTCGGAGCGATCACGTTGACCAATGTGGCAGCCAGTGCCGGGCCGGTCGATGTGGTGGCCGCCGGCTCGGTGAATGCGATACTCGTAAGTGCTGCAGGAGCTGGTAGCAATGTGTCGATTTCAACCACATCCGGCGGAATCGTCGCAACCAGCGTGACGGCCGCAAACAACATCCTTCTCAACGCAACGGCAGGGAATATTACAAGTGGAAACATCACGGCGACAGCTGGCTCAGTCGGAATCACTGCCACAGCCGGCGACGTAACGATCGGTTCTATTGTCGCGGGCACAACGGTATTGATCGCAACTCCGGCGGGTTCAATCAATGACGCCCAAGACGATGCGATTGTGGACATCGCGGCCGGCGGCTTAATAACGCTCAATGCAAGGGATGAGATAGCCGGACTTGCGGCTGATGGACGCCTCGATTTGGCCGCAGGCAGCAATGTTGTTGCAACATCCACCACTGGCAACATCGCTCTGCGAGGACTTGGAGCGTTGACGCTTACCAACGTTGCAGCCGCGGCTGGAACGGTCGATGTGGTTGCTGCGGGTGCGGTCACGGCCACGCTCGTCAATGCCGCTGGCGCTGGCAACAACGTATCGATCTCTACGACAACGGGTGGTATCGCAGTGACCAGTGTGACGGCCGCTAACAACGTCAACCTTAGCGCGACAACGGGCGACATCACAAGCGGAACGATCACCGCGACTGCAGGTTCGGTCACGATTACCGCGACGAGTGGGGATGTAACGATCGGTTCGATTGTTTCCGGGACTACGGTCTTGATAACAACTCCCTTGGGCTCAATCAACGACGCTCAAAACGATGCGATTGCAGACATCGCTGCCGGTGGACTAATCACTCTGACTGCTCGCGATGAGATCGCAGGCCTGGCCGCCGATGGCCGATTGGATTTTGCCGCCGGCAGCATCGTTTCGGCAATTTCGACGAGTGGCAATATTCTGTTGCGGGGAGTCGGCGCATTGACACTTTCAAGCGTTGCGGCACTTGCAGGATTCATCGATGTCATTGCTCAAGGAACAATTACTGCGATCAATGTGGATGCGACCGGCACAGACACGGACCTTAATGATGTTACTTTAGTTAGCACAGTGGGTGACGTTCGTGTCGGGTTGGTCCAAGCTGGCCCCACTTTGGGTGACGTTACCATTACGGCTCAAAACAACATTATCGATAATGACACAGGTGTCGATTCACTCGACATTCGGGGCAACGATGTCACTCTCACTGCAACGACAGGGAGCATCGGTTCGACTTCGAATGAAGTTTTTCGTGAAAACGTCAACCCGATCGAAATCGTAGCAACGGGTAACTTGACAGCGAATGCTCCTCTTGGACTAGCCGCAATCGATGCAACAGTAACGGGAACGACAACGATTACAGCGATTTCCGGCTGGGTTCAATCAAATGGAGACTTAAATGTCGTTGGTCTGGCTTTTGCTGTGACCAATCTCGCGCTGATCGCCGACGCGGATAACAATGGGGTTGGAACATTAAGTCTCGATAACTCACTTTCGGTTGTAGGGGATCTGCGAATCGAGGGAGCGGACATCGTTGCAGCGGATGGATCTATCGACCTAATCGCTAATCGATTGATGGTTTATTCAGGGCAATCCGAAACGCTCAACGTTACGACGTCCCAATTGGACGCAACGACAAACGGTAACTTGATCGTTTCAGCCACTGGTTCCATTGAGTTGATCGATTTGAGTACTCCCTATCAAGTGGATCACAATCCGGTGATTCCTCCAGTCGATCGAGACAACATTGCCTTGCAAACACTAAGCAATAGTGGATTTATCCAATTGGACGCGACCGGATCGATTACGGTTTCCGATGATGTGATTGCGGGTAACGATCTTATTCAAACGAGTACCGGAACCATCACACTTAGGGCGAACGCCTTGACTGCTACTGTCAACATCAACGACACGATTCTTTCCGATGAGGGTGCCATTGTTATCGATGCATTCCAAGACATCAATATTGGTGGGGCCATCAGTCCAAACGATTTGGCCGATACGGATAATATTCTTATAGTTACTACGACTACTGGCAACATCACGCTTCGCGCGGATTCAGATGGAACGTTGAGTGGGGCTGGCGGGACAATCACAATGGCCGATGGGACTCAGGTCGTTGCAGGTCGTGACACATCGGCTCTGTACATCCCGGGACTCAACGGCAATCCGTCACCATCGTCGTTCTCGCTCGGCGTTGCACCTCAATCAGCTGGCTTCGCTGAAATCGGTTTTTTTGCTGATGAAACGATTGATATCGGATCTCTTCTATCAGCAAACGTTGCTGCCAATGCTATTTCGATACTGAGTTTTAACGGAGCGATCACCGACAATACGGCAGCTGAAACATCGAATTTGATTACGGCGGGAACCGCGACCCTCACCGCGGCACTTGGAATAGGAGGTGCTGGTGCAGCCGATATCGACACAACGATCGGCACGTTGATCGCAGCCAACAGCACCAGCGGTGATATTTTCGTTCAAGAAACGAACGGCTTGACCATCGGTGGAACGGGAGTACGAACACTTGGTGGCAATGGCAATATCAACGTCGATGTCGACGCTGGTAATTTAACTGTTAATTCGGTGGTTACCGCCAACGGATCAGGCACGGTAACGCTCAATGCCGATCTTGGAACGGTTTCGCTCGCCGCAACGGTGAGTTCAACGACG
>JANMHA010000357.1:0-2535 GCA_031374925.1 Pirellula sp.
GCACATGATACCGTTAAAGGTCCAGGACATGTAAGTGTCGGTGGTGTTTGATCATTGACAGTAATGATTTGAGTACAATTTGTAAAATTACCACAAACGTCCGTCGCTCTATAAGTGCGAGTAATAGTCACTCGATTGGTACATGTTTGATTACTATTGACATCCCCCACAAATGTTACTGTTACTGCACCCGGGCAATTATCAGAAATGCCTGTGACCAATGCAATATTTGGAGCCGGTACATTGCTCAGACATGATACTGTAATAGGTCCAGGGCATGTAAGTGTCGGTGGTATATTATCGTTCACAGTAATGACTTGCGTACAAGTTGATGAATTGCCACAAACATCAGTTGCTCTATATGTACGATTAATCGTAAAGCGATTAGCACACGTTCCTCGAACAGTGACATCTCCTACATGGTTAATAGTTACGATACCACCGCAACCATCGGTAGCTGTCACTAAATTAGGATTCGGCGCAGGTACATCGCCAGCACAAGCTACGGTTACAGGTCCAGGACATGTAATCATCGGTGGTGTTTGGTCATCGACAGTAATTATTTGAGTACAAGTGGCTGTATTACCACAGGCATCTGTTGCTAAATAAGTGCGCGTAATCCTAAAACGATTAGCGCATTGACCACCAACTGCAGCGTCACCAACATGGGTTATCACTACATTGCCGCCACAGTTATCAGAAGCCACAACTGATGCAGGATTCGGCGCAGGTACATTAGCACATGATACAGTGATAGTGCCCGGGCAGGTTATTATTGGTGCTGTTCGGTCATTAACCGTGATAATTTGTGTGCAGGTAGCTGCATTACCACAATCATCAGTACCTTTATATGTACGCGTAATGGTATAACGATTAGCACATGTTTGATTAGAAATAACATCATTGACAAAAGCCACAGCTACATTATCATCGCAATTATCCGTAGCAACCACAGCAGCAATATTAGGAGCAGGTACCTCCGAAGCACAAGACACTGCTACTGGAGCAGGACAAGTAACAACAGGTGGCTTTTTATCATTGATATTAACTATTTGTTTAGCAAAAGACATATTACCACTGGCGTCAGTAGCTTTCCAAGTTAATTCAATAATACCATTGCAGTTGCCGGCTACAATGATTCTTCTGCTTGCCAATAAGACTTCAACAGGGTCTCCACAATCATCAAATCCCAATGGAATTTGGATATTGTTAAGGTTATCGTTGCATTCGGCAGCTATATTAGGAAGTGGTAAGCCTCGATTAATTCTTGGAGGCGTTTGATCAATAACATTAAATGTCTGCTTGGCTCTGGTAGCATTTCCACACATATCCGTCGCTTCCCAAGTAATAACAACGTTTCTTCGTCCTACGTCAACAAAAGTCGTTTGAATATCAACTGCCATAATCATGACCGGATTGCTGCAATTATCAGTCGCTTTGGGTTGATATTTATCATAGTCAAAACCGCATTGGAAGACAGTGATAGGCTCAAGAGTGCTACTAACAAAGACCGGTGGCACATTATCAACCACACAAATGGTTTGGTCTGCTTGCGTTTTATTACCGCAAACATCCGTAGCCTCCCAAGTTAAAATTTCAAAATAGGACATACAAGCAATGCTCGAACGAATCCTTTGCGAAACCTCTCGTCTCACCAATTTTACCATAACAGGATTGACACAATTGTCAGTCGCTTTAGGCACTGGAAACGTTTTAGGGAGTTTATCGCAATCATAAAATGTTTTTACCAAAGTAGTTCGATCAAATACAGGAGCTTCTGTATCTACGGTATTACCCACTATTTCGATGGTCTGCTTAAAAATAGCTTTGTTGCCGCATTTATCGGTCGCTTGCCAAGTAACAACCGATTGACATTTACCCATTTGCATAGGCATCATGTCTATCATCACAACCTCCACTGGATTACCATCAATATCTTTGGCGGTTGGTTTATATTTATTAAAATCCTCCAAAGTTGAGTTACAACTGAGGGTGGCAGTCGTTGCACCCGATGTAAATATCGGTGGCAAATTCTTGATAATATCCACTTGCCTAAAGAGATATTTATCGCCAATTTTAACAATAACTGTGAATCTGCCAACACATAAATTGTTAGCCTTTACTTTAATAGCGTTCTGATTGACCAAGTTCGACGAAACTGTGGCAGAACCATTCACTTCCCAATTGCCTGTTACTGAGGGGTCGCTTAAATAGTACGACGATTCAGTATTTGCCAACAATTCGCTCGGACCTATTAAGGTTTGTCCAAGCAAAACGTGTGTTGTGGCGGTGAAAGTAAATAATAAAATGGTGAGTAAGTTCCCAAAATTGTTAGATGAAAATCGGGAACGGATTCGGAAGAATAAGTGTGATTCCATTACTTAAAAATTGTTTGGAGTGAAAAAATATGATTAAAAAACAGCATCAACATAACTATTCAAGTCATTGAATATCAATGATTTAGATTAATAAAAGTGTTATGCCAATGGTTGTCATTGACGTAAGAAATAGTTTACAATTGATACTAAAAAGTTG
>JANMHA010000395.1:0-8212 GCA_031374925.1 Pirellula sp.
GTCGGGCGGTTCGGCTCGATATCTTCAAAGCGACCATCTTCCTCAGCCGGCCATTGGTAATGAAACCCAGGACGTTTGTCACTGTCCTCGGCATGAGAGATATTGAAACTCATGTAGAGAAAGAAAGGATTGTCGGCGGACAGGGCCTGAACGAAGTTAACCGATCGGTCGCCAATAATCTCGTCTGGGGTCTGTATCTGCGGGTGTCCTGCGCAACCGAGGGAAGTGTTGCGTTGGTCGTCGACAAGGACAAAGACGATGTTCGGCTTTTTGTCGGCAGCGAAAAGGACGGGCTTTTGCATGGATACCAAACAAAGAAATAGTGCGAGGAATGTTCTCATAACAGCTCTTTTCGAGGCGATACGTGGAAAAAGGGTCATGGGTTGTTTTCTACTTTCTGCTGTCGCGAGACGATTGTTTGGCAACGTGAGATTGAGTGTCGGCGGCAGCCTTGGTGGGAATTCCTGGCTTTCCTAGGAAACCAAGATCGCGGAACCAGTCGATAAATCGATCTTGCCATGTGCCGAACGGAATGCCGTCCCGATCTGCTAAGCCGCCGCCATGTCTACCGCGACCGTAAAGATGCGCCTCGATATTCGGAACGCCTCGTTTTAGCATGGCCAAATAGTAGTCGAGCCCCCAACCCGTGCTCGTTGCTCCACCGTAGGATGCCGATGCAATAAACGCTGGTGCGATGTCGTTTGGAACCTCGAAATCGGGATTCTCGCTAAGTAGCGACGGACCTGGCCATAGCAGACAGATGAAATCTGGACGAGATGAAACCGTCGATAGCGGATCGCACGTTGCATTGTTTTCTTCATCGAACTTTTTGTAGAGCAAGCCTGCACCACTGGCATGCTCTGCACCTGCGGAAAAGCCCATGACGCCGATCTTCAGCGGATCGATCCCCCATTCTTCCGCATGCGCTCGCGCCAGACGGATCGCTTGCAGAGTATCGTTCACTGGATCGATTCGCGAGTCGTAACCATCCGCTCTCAATCGGGCTCGAAGAATGATCGTAGTAACCCCGTACCGGAAGAAGTAAGGCACAAAATCCGTGCCGCCCATGGCGATCACTAGCGATTTGTTGCTACCGCCGGGAATGAGGATGACCGCAGCGCCTGTATTGCTCCCCTTCTCGACCGTATGAACTTCCATGGACGGATTGTGAACATTGGTGATATTGACAACGCGGCCGGGTACGCCCGATTGCACTTTGTAAACTTCCGCTTCGTGGATTCGACTCTTATTGAGAAAGGGGGAACCGGGCGTATAGAGCGGCACAACAATCCCGCCAGGCAACAGCGTCTGCGGCTGATAGGGAGCATCGGTCTGGAAAGCGGGTTGTGGGATGAATTGCGCAGCTGGCGTTTGGGCTTGTGCAAACTTGATGAGGAAGATCGACATGCATGCTACGCAACATATCAGTATGGTTCGCGTTGGGTTCATCAGCTGTTTCCTAAGTTTGATTGAAAATGTGGGATCGACTTCTCAGCCGATTCTTTCTTTCGTCGATTTGACAGGCTGGAAGCCTATCCCACGATGCCGCATTGACAGGCTGAAAGCCTATCCCACCGTTAGCCTTAATAAGCTTCAAATCGAGTTGACTGGCGACCAACGTGAACCCATCGATCACCGCGCTTTGCCCAAGCATGCATGCATTCGCCTGGGGATTGCTCCGGGCCACCGTCATGCTTGTACTGAGCACGATGCAAGACAAGTACAGTGTCACCGAACTGGCGCATCGTGGTGTCCAGAAAATAGGTCTCGGAATACCCGCCTCGTAGCTCTTCCATAAACTTCTTCTTGTCGGTGACGCTCCCCGTCACATGCACATACCTGATTGAGTCATCTAACAGCTCATGCATCTTTTCTTCATTGCGTGCGAGCATGCCATAAACCCAAGTCGCTTCGCGCTCATTAATGGTTTTGTAAAGCTCAGGCGACGGTTTGGCCCCCAAATTCATAGTTGGGTTTGGGCCGTCTCGTTGACTGAGCTGTTTCCCGATCGGTTCGAAGCGGTGCGTTTCGTGACGATGGACTAGTTTCCATTTGCCTTTTTGCTCAGCCCAAACATGTGTCACTGTTTCTTGCGGATGAGGCGACTCACTCTTCAACTGCAGATGACCGCTGCTGATCGTGAACACGGTGCTGTTGTATTGTCGCATCGGCTCCTTTTCTTTCAGCACAGCCGCGACATAGCCTTTGGGTACAAAGTTCTCGATGAATTGCTTCTTGGTGCTAATCAGTCCGTTCTCATGCACGTAGACGAATTCTTCGGACAGCAACTCATCGAGCTTGCTAATTCCTTTCGCAAGTACAGCCTGTACGAACGATTGGTCGTTTGCCTCAATCGTACTTTGCACAGTCGGCTCTGGTTTTGTTTGCCATGCGACGTCTGGGGAAGTCGGAGTTTCGCCGAACACGCACGCCGCACAGAGAAAAAACGGCGAGACCAGAGTCAAAGCAGTCTTGACTCGGGGAATTCGAAGCAGACGGTGATGCATTTTCTTGTCTTTCAAGGAAGGAAAAAAAGTTGCGTCAGGTTTTGACCGACTCAGCAGGTGAAGCAAAGGATTAGGAAGGGATTTTTCATCCCGAAAAAACGATTAGTGACAAACGAAACACGGAAACACGGACGTTCATTGCTTGGGGATCGCGTGGATGGTCCAGTAAATATCTTCGCCAAAAGGTTCACGAAGTGTATCGATCAATTGCAACCGCAAATGCAATTGATCGACCGGTCGCAATTTAGGTACTTGCAGAATCAACGTTTTGCCATCGTCAATCAGTTTGGCTCCGGTTATGGAAATATGTTGTTTGCCGACGTCACCCGTCTCGGGATGATACGCATCCGAGCCGTAATTGCCTGTCCACTTATAGTTCCATTGCTGTGCCTCATACGAAGCCACATTGGTTGCTGCAACCGGATCCAGCGCGAAGTTAAACGTAATACGTATCTCGCTTGGATGCACTTCGCAACTCGTAATCATCCGCACGGGCTTACCTGTATGCCGCACGCGATAGATGCCGCCGTCCGCCAAGCCCGCACGACCGTTGTCGTTCCAGCCGTTCAGCCCCGTAACATAAACTTGGCCATCGACTGGGTTCACTCGACCACGCATAATCCCCGTCCCGAAATCGTGCGGGAATTTCACAATCGCCGCTTGAGTCAGCCCATCGACATCTTGCATCATCAAATAGAACAAACTCCCTTGTCCGAAACTTGTGTGCAGCAATCGGCCAGCAAGTGGTCCGAAGCGTTTGTCATCAACGAAGACTTGGCCTCCGGATGAATTGTCGACTTCTTGCGGCATCCAAATCATCGGTTGATCAAACGTTTTCGGTGGTACAACTTTTTTAATATCGATCTTGCCGCCGTCCGGCGACCAAGCTTTGCTTCCCTTATTCTGCACATATCCATAGAAGCCACCTGGCCGGACCAAACTGACCTTCGATGCAGGCATCCAAGTGCCCTGGTTATCACTGACCGTCAGTCGACCATCAGGAAGAATTCCCATGCCATTGGGTGTTCGTAGTCCGGTGCAAACCACCTCGCGGGTTTTACCGTCGTGTGAGACCTTGATAATGGCACCGGGAAGTTTGTAGTCCGTGTATTGCCCACTCTTGGCGTAATAAAAATTACCGGCGGAGTCAGTCTGGAGATCAAAGTTAAACGCATGAAAGAACGTTGAAACATCGGTGTCCGCACTAAAGCTTTCGTAGAAATCGGCTTCTCCGTCCGCGTTCAGATCATGCAATCGCGTCAGCCGATCACGGCACGTTACATAGATCAATCCATCGACAACTTTGATGCCGAACGGCTCAAACATACCACCGGCAAATCTCTTCCAACGGACCTTCATCAAGTCATCGTCGATGCCAGAGACAATCCATACGTCGCCGCCGACGGTTGCAACGGCCATGCGTCCATCGGGAAAGAAGTCGATGGCCGAGGTGCGGAACCAAGTATTCCATGGCGTTGATTCTGGGATTGTCATTGTATCGACCGCATACGCTCCTGCCTGAAATCCGCGATAGCCTACCGTTTCAATAGTTTCTGACCAACGTAGCTTGTCGCCTTGGATCATCTCAGCGGGATCAATCATTTCGAGAGATGGAATCGTCGGCTCATTGACGGATTCGGCGAAGCGAACGATGTCGATCAGTCGAGGTTGATAGCCAGCTGGAATTTGGAGGACCCATCGTTGTTGGGAATCAGCCTTAAGTGTTACGCCATCGATGTCCCCCGAAAGTTGCGGGGGGCTTGAACGATTGCTCGCCTTTCCGACCGCTAAGATCAAGGCCTTGCCACCGCCAATCTTGAGCGTGTGCCTTACAGCTTGTTTGCCATTTAAACTCGACGGAACTTCTAAGATTTCTCGACCGTCGACCGCATAGGCCAGTACTATCTGATCATCGTGCAAGTAGTGTCCATGATACTGGAGCCACTTGTCCGGCAGCGGACCGCGCGGCAACAGGTCCTCTCGCGGGTAATCAAGTGTACCGTCATGTCCCCATTGCCAAACGGCGAGGCTTTCGATCGCTTTCCCTTTAGGCTTCGGATAGCCTTCGCCGCGACCACGTTTATGTTGCGTTTGGTCCACGTCCAAGAATCCGCCTGACCAAATCGCGGCTTGATCCATCGTATGCAAATCATACGCGATGGACATGTCGCCCAATTTGACCGTCAACGCGCTATTGACCTCGCGGCCTAATTGTGACGCAAGTGCCGGACCATACTCCCGATCGGGGGCCGGTTCGAATTCGCCCATTTCCGATCCCTTGGGCAGCGAATGCAAGTATTCATCGGTGATAGCTTGGTAGTCCGGATTGGAACCCTTCATGAATCGGTTGCGAATGTAGGCGACGACTTCATAGCGTTCATGCGGCGACAGGGCCGAGGCAGCCGCCATCAGCCCATTTCCTTGTGAGAGTGTCTTGAACATGCTATACGGGTCAGCACCAAACTTCAGCTTCTGCTTTCCGAACGCACGGGCAGTCGCCAGAGACGGCATATTGCCGTCAGCACCATGACACTGGATGCACGACGCTTCGTAGATCTGCTGACCACGTTTTAATTTTCCGTCTTCGACCTGCCGGATGATATTGGCATGGTTCAAATGGACCGTGTCATCTTCAACAATCAGTTGCTCGGGCGAAGGCTTCAACTCCTCCGCGCGCGGGAAGCCTCCGGCTTGAATGTCAAACAGGTAGCTAAGCAGGTCCAGGAATTCTCGCGGGGACTTTAGCGACGACGCCAAGCCTTCGGGCATCATGGAAACTTTTGAGTTGCTTCTGGCTTCGATGTCGTCCTTGGCGATCGTGATCTCTGCCTGCAAATTCGCTGCGTCTCGCAAGACGATGTCTTGGTCGTTCTCTCGCACCAACATTCCGGATCGCAACTGTCCACCCTCTGTCAAGAGTTGAACGGTTTGGAATCCTTCACGGATCGACTTCGACGGATGCAATAGCGATTCTACCAAATGAATGTCGGTGATCTTGTCTCCCAATTGAGCGAGATCTGGCCCTAGAGGCGATTTGCCGTCACCTGATTGATGGCATTTTACGCATACGGCCGCAGAGGTGTGAAAAACAATCGCGCCGCGACGCGAATCACCTCGCAGCCGAGCCTCGCTAGCAAGTCGCTGAGCGTCGACCTGTTGGAGAACGTGTTGCAATGTCCCGGTCTGAGCAGGTGCTTTTGTTACAATCAACACAAGCATGAGACAGGGCAGGATGTTAACCAAGTAGACACGGAGGGACGCAGAGATTGTTTTTGACATTGGGTTATTGTACTGGCTCTGTGGTGTAAACATTACTTCATACGACGGGGTAAATCGAGTGGATTCATACTTGTCAGCACCCATGGCTTAATCACAGTTCTTTTCCCTTTCTGGCTTTCTTTGCGGGAGCGTTCTCTTTCTCGGCCTGGTTCTTCAGTTCGGCCAATTCAGCACCGGTCAATTGTCGGCCTTCGGCGCGAGCTTTGATCAGGCTCAATGAGTATGCCTCGTTCTCAACCGACTCTGGCGAGCCGGGACCGATTCGACCATCCGCACGATATGGCTGCGCATACTCAGGCTCGCGCTCGCCCGCGTTCAAACGCAACGCTATATCTGGTTGTTCGTGAAATGCTTTTTGGATCACAAGAAGCTCCGCTAACTTGTCAGGCCGTTCTGATGCCAAGTCGCGAGTCTCGGTTCGATCATTCTTAAGGTCGTACAGTTGCCAAGGTTGGCTGTAAGCAGTAACGATTTTCCAGCCGTCATGAATCAACGCCAAATTATTGAACAAGGCAAAGTGCATTGTGCGAGGTGCAAGCTGTTCGCTAGTCTTCAAGATAGGTGCGAACGAGCGACCGGGCAGCGGAGGATGTTTCATACCGCCGAAGTCCGCTGGATAGGTGATGCCGGCAACATCCATAAGTGTTGGTATCAAGTCAGTAACGTGGCACGGCTGGTCAATATATTGCGATTTAGGCTTGATCACAGCAGGCCAGTTTGCAATGAATGGCGTCGTCACGCCGCCACTGTGCTGCGTGCGCTTGTAGAATTTGAACGGTGTGCTGGACGCATGCGCCCAGCCGAGGCCGACATTCCATTGGCTCTTTGGCGTACCGAAGTCTCCACGGCGAGCGCGATCGTTCGGGCTGGCTCCATTGTCATTGAGAAAGATAACAAGTGTATTGTCGCGGAGCTTCAATTCGTCAAGCGTTTGTATCACGCGGCCTACGCCTTGGTCCACGATGTCTACCATTGCCGCATAGGTTGCCATACGCAGATCTTCAAAATCCTTAGCCTTTTCGTCAAGAGTTTCCCACGCGAGCAAATTGGCCGGACGTTCTGGGAAATTCCAACCGGGGCCGGCTAGTCCTAATGCTTTTTGCTTCTCGAAACGCTCCCGGCGAATTGCGTCCCAGCCCTTAAGGTACTTGCCGCGATACTTTGCGACTTGGTCTGCTGGAGCTTGAATGGAAGCGTGTGGTGCGTTGTAACCGAGGTAGAGAAAGAAAGGCTTGTCCGAGTACGATTGCTTTTCTTCGCGAATGAACTTCACAGCATGGTCGGTGAGCGCTGTGGTGACATAGAAATCCTGCTTGGGCACTGGCCACGGTTTGCCATCAAGTGTAAAGGAATCATCTCCGGCAAAGAAGTCCGTACCTCCACCCATGAAGCCGTAGTGGCGATGAAACCCGCGTTCGAATGGTATTCCCGCCGCATGCCACTTCCCCACCATAATGGTGCGGTAACCCGCAGTCTGGATCACTTCGCCAATATTGGGACTGTCCTTGCGCACCGCCACATCTGGACTATGCGTCCACCATTGATGCCCCGTCAACAGCGCTGCACGACTTGGCTCACACTTGCTACAGTTATAAAACTGTGAAAACTTGACTCCAGCTGCCGCGAGCTTGTCGAGATTAGGCGTGTTGATTTCGCCACCATAGGGGCCAATATCGGAGAATCCCATGTCGTCAGTCATGATCACGACGATATTGGGGCGCTGAGGTTCCGTAGCGATACTAAGGTTGCCAATCATGACTACCATAGTTAAGCCGATAAATAGGCGGTTCATAATTTGGTTATTCATGTAGATCTCCGTGCTGATCGAGGGTAGCGAGCGTTTGAAAGGTTCATGGATCGTTCGGCATTTCGTAGGGGGTGGGATGGAAGGTTGTTTGCAGTTTATGCCCTACCCTCGCTCGACCCTGCCGGAGGAAGGGTGACTGAGTGTGACTGTCACCCTCTTTCCGGGAGGGTCGGGCCATTGGCCCGGGGAGGGTAGCTTCTAGCTTGCCTACTTTTTACTCTGCTTCGCAAAGCTTTTATGATTTGGATTGCCGCCTGACATGATGTACGCCGTGAGATCCTTGATTTCGTCGCGATTAAGCGAATTGAGCAAGCCTGCCGGCATCTGCGATACTTTCGACGGAGTAAGCTTCTCGACTTCATCTCTCGATACTACAATCCTCTTGGCTTTCGGATCGGATGGATAAACCAACAGCGTTTTCGCATCTTGCTCGATCACCAATCCCGAAAGTGTTCGGCCATCTTCCATCAACACATTCGATGATTGATACTGGTCCGAGATGTCCTTGCTCGGATTGATCATCGCTTCGATCAGATATCGCGTGTCGAACTTGTTTGGTACGCTAGTCAAGTCAGGGCCAACTCCTCCGCCAAGCCCTTGGAATCGATGACATGCTCCG
>JANMHA010000414.1:0-22879 GCA_031374925.1 Pirellula sp.
TCACCAGCAATTCGCTTAGGTTGAGTGGGAGCTTGCCTCCCCTCAACCTTGTTTTGGCGTACTACGTAACAGCCCGCGAACCTCCGCTCCCGCCGTAGGCGGTCTAGGCGGGAGCGGAGTGCGGTACTTTAAGGACTGAGCTGCACTTTTTAGTACGCCAAAACGGCGTCCGTCGGAGGCAAGCTCCGATCGTACGAAAATGCTTCACGGGCACCGCTTCGCAGCGACCCTCGGCTACTTGCTGAAATCCCTAGCGGTTCAACCCGGAGGGGCGATAATTGGCGGCTACCATCATTCACTATCGATCGTAAAAGCGCCACGAGGGTAACTGTTTGGCAGATAATGGCAGATCCAGCATCTTGGCTCGCAACAGTTCGAATGGAAGATAGTTTTCTCGAAGGACTGCATCGTGAAATTCCCGATTCGTCATTTTGCCCGCCTGAACCACTTCTCGTTGCAGAGATCGCAACTGCAAGCCGCCTAGCATGTAGCCTGCCTGATAGAGAGGGCCATATCCGCCCATGATGGACCTGCGAACTTCGGCGGCCGCGGCGCTGGGTTCGTGCCCCACTTTGTCAATCAAATACTTGACGCATTCCTCGGCCGTCCATTTGCCAGACTGGTAGTTCAACGAAAAGAGAATGCGTGCGGCACGATGCTTGCGCCAAAACAACATCCCCACTCTGTCTTCCGGAGACTGAGCAAAGCCCATATCCCAAAGAGCCATTTCCCAATAGAGAGCCCAACCCTCCATCCAAAACGGCGACGAAAATATCTCGCGATAGGGTCGATAGCGGGCTAGTGAATAATACTGTAGATGGTGACCTGGAATCAGTTCATGGTGCACCGTCGCTCGGCAGAAATGAATATTATTGCTTTTGAGACTCATCAATTTTTCGCTGTGAGTCATGGTGCTCGTAGGAAACGAAACGATGATGTTGTCACCACCCAAGAAGTAGGGATTCACCCGCTGCGCTTCAGGAGTCATCATCTCGACGCGCCAACCATGCTTGGCCATTTCGGGGATCGAAATCAGGTCGTTGCCTTCGAGAAACCGAATCGCTTCCCATGCAAGTTCACGAATCAAGCGAGGCTGATCGCCTGGTTCCACATGCAGCGACTTGACTTGCTCCAAGGCTTTACGCCAATCACCGTCGAGCTTGAGCTCGTTGGCTGCTTCCGTGAATCGATCTTCGCACCACTTCATTTCCTGCTCGCCAATACCTATCAGCTCCTGTGGCGAGTACGGGATCCACGCGTACCTTAGCTCTTTGAGCAACGCGTCGTTGCCGATGGGCACACCAACAATTTTGTCTGCGTCGGAATCGTCCAAATTCGCAAGCTTTTCGCGAATGGCTTTTCGGTGGTTCGAAATAGCTTGTTTGGTCGCTTCGAACGGTTTGGACGCCCACCAAGTGTACTTCGGGTCGTAGCCTTCGTAGTAGCGGTGGGTATCCTGCAACTGCCGAGAAAACTGGTCGAGCAAAACGGAAGCGTCGATGGCTACAGTCGGCTCAACATTGGCTGGAACCGATTGAGAAGCGTCTTTTCTGTCGGCCGACTCCTTTGCAGGCTTTTGTAGTGCTTTGGTCAGTGCGTTGGCCTGAGTTGTGATTTCATCCAGAACATTTGCCGCTTCTTCGGCTGTCAACGGCGCCCCGTGCTCTTTCGAAGCACAGAATCGCATCATCTTGTCGGCGTACGGAATCAATGCTTTTGCCGAATTATTGCGTTCCTCCTTGCGATCCATGGACTCACGATCATGTCGGATCTTGCTGTCGAGCAACAGCCAATCGATTTGATTGTCGCGGTCTAGTTTTGAAAAATCGATCGCCGCTAGCTTGGCCTCCCAGCTTTTGAGCATGTTGCTGCGATATTCTTGACCGATGTGGTCGAGCGGAATGCGAAATCTCTGGCCAAGCGTTTTTTGATCGGCAGCGTACTGAGAAATCAAGGACGAGATCGCGTGGTCATTCGAACTCGTCGCCAAAACGACAGCCTTTTCTTCCTGAATTTTTTTCGGAATGGCAACTTCTGGGGCTGCGTTTTGAAACGCCTTTTCCTGAGCGTACAAACTTGGCAAGACTAACGAATCAGCCCGCAGGCCAAGCAAGCCGCACGCTATGAGGCACAGTCGGGTTTTCATTTAGATTTTGTTGAGTGGATAAGGATCAAGCCGCCTGATGGACACTCTGCAATTTGGGATGAACCACTTGGCCATCACGAGTGACCATCGTTTCACGAACGATTTCGTCCTCCATATTAATATTGGCCTGACCTGCCTTGACCATATTTTGCAAAAATTTCGTGACGTTATTACCAAACATCAAGCTCGCGTGGTAAGCGGCCTCCGAGGCGATGTTGGTCGGTCCAAGGATAGTGACACCAGAATCAACGACGCGCTGGTCCGCTAGTGTCAGTGCACAATTTCCGCCCCGTTGGGCTGCTAGATCCACAACGACCGATCCAGGTTGCATGGCTCGTACTGCTTCGGCGGTAACTAGCAGTGGCGATTTGCGACCAGGAATGGCAGCGGTCGTAATGACGACATCGCACTGAGCTACGGTTTGAGCGAGT
The DNA here is from genome assembly GCA_031374925.1 of Pirellula sp. Classification (GTDB taxonomy): domain Bacteria; phylum Planctomycetota; class Planctomycetia; order Pirellulales; family Pirellulaceae; genus JBKCUI01. The sequence continues at coordinate 2,578 of JANMHA010000414.1, forward strand.
TGTTCTCGCTGTTGGCGATAGAACTCTTCATCCATGGCCTTGGCATAACCACCTTTGTCTTCGGAATTCGAATTGGCGATTTGCAGCTCGACAAACTTGCCTCCCAGGCTCTCGACTTGTTCGCGACATGCAGTCCGCAAATCGTAGCCATAGACAATGCCACCCATTCTCTTAGCGGTGGCAATCGCTTGGAGGCCAGCAACCCCCGCCCCAAGAACGAATATCTTGGCGGCGGTTAATGTTCCGGCAGCAGTCATCATCATCGGGAATAACTTGTGCAGTTCCATGGCTGCGAGGAGAACCGCCCTATAGCCAGCGATGGTGGCTTGAGACGACAAGATGTCCATGCTTTGAGCCCGCGTGATTCTGGGGATTAGTTCAAGCGCAAAGAGCGAAGCTCCCGTCTTGGCAATTGCTTCAGAAGCCTCGAGATTGCTGAGGGCGTCGCAACTGGCGATGATCCATTGGCCAGGTCGCATCCATTGCAAATCATCCGCCCCGTTGACCAGATTTTCGCCGGCCGCCCGCACTTGCGCGATCGCATCGGCGGCGAATACCGCCGAGCGACTCGACACCATCGTCGCTCCCTTGCTGACGTAAACGGAATCTGGGAATCCAGCTCTTTCGCCAGCCCCCGATTCGACCAAGACTTCAATTCCGGACTTGGCTAATGCGGGAATGCTTGCGGGTGAAATCGCAACCCGTTTTTCGCCAGGAAACGTCTCTTTTGGGACTCCAACCTTCATGAACCACTCCGCTCAACAATAGTTAGGTATCGATCGAAAACCGTGGACCTGTGTTCGCAAAGCAAACGTCCAAACGTGGCCACTGAGTATACCACGTAGGAAGTCCCATGTCGGATCCTTGGGTAACTTCGTCGCACAGAAGCTTTTGGTGCTATCGCAAGGTTCTGGCTGCTTGAAATGTCTGCCAGGTCGTCTGTTGGCCTGCAAGCTCTCCCCTCGACTTAGGCATCCGCTTCATTCATTGCATTTGGCTTGACTAGATTCTGCGACAAAGGAAGTATTCCATCATCGTGGAGCACCCCCTCCAACGGGTTGTAGATTTTATTGCCGGTTCAATGTGCGATAAAATTCTTTCGGTCTGAATGAACGTTACAATAAAACTCTTTGACCGTCGGATAGACCGGCAATAATTAATTGTTATCGCAATGAGACAGAAATGCATAAACTCGCACTCATGTTGACCTTTCTGCTTCTTAACTGCATTGACATGGTGGTCGCAGAAGAACCGAAGACTATTCGCGTAACGCCCGCGTGGGTGAAGGCCCATCGAGAGCGGATTTCACTCAGCATCGCCTCGGAAATGTCGGGTAGGAACCACTATTCCATCGAGCTCTTGCTAGAAAGGGAATCGGTTTGCAACACCCACACTACTTTTGTGGCTATTAAAACGGACTACGAGAAGAATCCGCCGGATCTAAGGATGTATGAAACTTCCATGTCGACGCAAACGCCGACGAAAGTCGTTCGCATTTCATTTACAGAGAATTCGCCTTACTCGTTGAGGCCAATTTTTCGCATAGCTACAAAAGTGAACGTTGCGCCCCCCGACTCGCCAGACGAGTGGATCGAAACGGGTTCGTACACCTTGGACTTGCGCGATTTTGATGATCTTCAACGCGCATTTGCGGAAACTGAGAAGTGGTAACCAACCGTTGCACCCAAGCCCGCGGTAGGGTGCTTTTGAAATGGATGCCTTCATCGCGCGGGCTGGCTGAATGGTGTCGTTAGACCTTTGAAGAAAGCCAAGAAGCCAGTCGAGCCATGAAGCACTTCGGGGTACAGCCTGTTGCGTTTCTCTTCATTGCGTTTACGCCGTTCGCAAGCTGGTTTGCGTTACCGCTATATTTTTTGATTAATCCACTCCTTGCATTGGCGACCGGAGCCATGGTGTTCGGTACATCCAGGCAAGAAGGGACGCAACTTGTTCTTGATCGTAATAGCGGTGCGTGGATAGTCCTCCAGCTTTGGTACTGGACCAATGTTGCTTTGGCTATCCCTTGCATGCTGTTCTGTATTTTCGCGATCTTCGCATCATTTTTGGGTCGATGAAGCGTCGACACGTGGACCTTCTCCAGCTATCATAGCTTTCAGGAGCTATGAAATGACCATCGAATCATTTATTGACACTTTGAACACCGAGCAGCAGCAAGCGGCCTTCGACCTTCTTTGGCAGCGTCTTGCCGCCGACCCCCATTCATTGCCTTCTCCCAATTGGCACGGCGAGGTTCTTGCATATCGATCAGAGAATCCTAGTAGTAGTCCAAAGATGACGGTGTCCGAAGCCAAGATTGAAGTAAAGCGAATGGTTGATGAACGTCGAAATTCTCGATGAGGCACGCCTCGATATTGCTGATGGGGTGGAGTTCTATGACCGCCAAAGCGATGGGGCTGGGGACTACTTTTATCAGCGAATCTTTGACGATATTGAGTCATTAAGTGAAACGGCGGGCATTCACGAAATGCATTTTGGATATTACCGGAAGATTGCAACTCGTCATCCATTTCTGATTTACTATCACATTACAGAGAGCGGCGTTGAGGTTTTGGCAGTTCTTGATGGTCGATCACGTCCATTAGATATCGATGCTATATTGCGACGTCGGTAAAGCGGACGAACTAAGGGATGCAGCTAAGACGTGCGAGTCATAGAGGAGCAAGGTATATGAGCGTAGCAGCGATGATTCCAAGTATGCTTCCATTGCTCATCGTGGCAATGATGAGAAGGGCGGAGAACCGCATCTATCGGCAACTTTCTGACGCCAATGCTTATACACCAGACTCCGCGATTGCGTTGTCTCCCGGCCGTTCAATTGAGCAGAAACGACTACAGAGCTTGATTCGCGGTGGAGCAGTGAGAATGAACGCGAACTCCAATACTTTCTCGATACCGACTGTTGGAGTACCTACCGTAGTAATCGCCGACGACGAGCACTATTCGCCATGACAATTATCTTGGCGCTTGCTGGCATGGCCATTGCCTTTCTGCTTGCTTTGCGATAGTCATTAGACTGTGTTTCGCAGATCTAGCAGTTGCTAGCCTCCAAAAATCACAACCAACACAAAAGTAACGTCTTTTTCCGTGAACTTTGTGCCTTTTTGTTGCTAGTTACAATCGCCGCAACCCCGTGAGGCCGCACTTTCGCCTTTGGCTCACTCGTGATCAAAACCGTATTCTACCCACGCCAACGCGAATTCCGGGTCCGTAACCAATTCCAGAACCGTACCCGTAGCCATACCCTCGTGGGTAGCCACCACCGATCCCGATATTCACGTTTACGCCACGAGAGATGGGCGAGTACCCATATACAGGCGGTCGATAGACCTGACCTGAGCGATAAATAGGTGCTGCGTAAACTGGTGCTCTATAAACCTGTTGATAAACAGGGCTACGGTAGCAATAGTTTTGAGCTGAGACCGTTCCGCTGCAAAACAAACCACCGACGACCAAACTTGTACCTATCAACGTTTTGCGAAACATTTTGTTTTCACTCCATGAAAAATTTGACCATTAGCACTGGCATCGCAGTCATGGTATGCTCGACTCCGTCACGGGCAAGTTAAAATGTTGTAATGCAATTCTTGATCGACGTTTCCTAACCCGAAGCGTAAACGAGGGGTGTTTTGTCATCCCCTCGCCGCGTCGGTTTAAGGAAATCAAAGCCGAACCTAAAAATACAATTCCATAATGAAACCAATTTTCAAATCAACAAAAAAGCCAATCCAGTGGATGCTCGGTGCCTTTTTGGCCTATACCTATTCTTCTATGCAACTCATCCAAGGTGCTGATCCCGTGTTGGGTATTGGCCCACCGCCACCTGCCCCTGGTTGTGTTCGAGTCGCTACATTTAATGTCGCTTTGAACCGCAAGGAGAATGGACAGTTGGTTCGTGACCTTAAGGCGGGGGATGAGCAAGCAAAGAGAATTGCTACGATTGTTCAGCTGGTGGCTCCTGATATTTTGCTTGCCAATGAAGTGGATTACTCCGAGGGAGAAGCTGCGAAGCTGCTTCGAGACAACTTTTTTTTGAAGCCCCAATCCAGTGTTTTGAATACCAGGGCTAGCTCGTTGGTTCACTTGTTCACGGCGCCTGTTAATACGGGTGTCGGTTCAGGCCTGGACCTCAATTTAAACGGGCGCAGTACAGACAACGATGACAATTGGGGATATGGTGCATTTCCGGGGCAGTATGGAATGGCGGTCTATAGCCGGTTCCCAATCTCCGAAAAAGACGTCAGAACTTTTCAAATGTTCCGGTGGAGTCAAATGCCAAATCCGAAGCGTCCGAAGTTGGCGGACAAAGGAACGGGCCAGGAAAAGTTCTTTCATTCAAATGACGTTTGGGAGAAACTGCGATTGAGTTCCAAATCGCATTGGGATGTTCCTATAAGGGTCAAGGGCAATACGCTTCATATTATCGCGTCCCATCCCACGCCGCCGGTGTTCGACGGACTAGAAGATCGCAACGGCTGCAGGAATCACGATGAAATCCGGCTCATTCGAGACTATGTTAACGGCACCGAAGAAGGCAATTACCTTGTGGATGACCAGGGAAGACCCGGACCGCTCACGGCTGATGCCCTTTTCGTGATATTGGGCGATTTGAATTCGGATCCCAAGGATGGCAGCGGTCTTTCTCAAGGCATCCTGGATTTGCTCAGTTCGCCTCGAGTCCACTCCGATTTTGTTCCGGCAAGCGAGGGTGCGGTTGAGGCTTCGAGGCTGCAAGGGAAAGCCAACCTAAAACACAAAGGAAACGCAGCAAACGACACAGGCGACTTCAACGACAATGAGCCTGGCAATCTGAGAGTCGATTTCGTGCTCCCCTCCTCCAATTGCAAGGTGGTGAACAGCGGAGTTTTTTGGCCCACGGCGGAGCAGCTCAACGATATCGACCCCAAGCTTGCCGACGCCTCTGACCACCACCTTGTCTGGCTTGATATCGAGTTTGGTTCGCAACCGAAATAAAGTAGTAGGCACATTCCATGTGCCGTCCACCTAAAATCCCAGCATATGCTGACGAGCGGACGGCACGGCGGAGCGTGCCTGCTACTTTTGTCGGCTGGGGATCTCAAAAAGGGGCAATCAAGCCGGCAAAACCAGGCCAAAACTCCTGTTGTCAAGCTCGCGGAGAGCGTATACACTTCGAATGTCTGAGTGGGCGTTTCGTCCAATTGGATCTAAAAAAAGATTGCTCCGTGGTGTAATTGGCAACACAAGGGATTTTGGTTCCTTTATTCTAGGTTCGAGTCCTAGCGGGGTAGCTTCTAAACAACTCCAGCCCGGTACCAACCGGGCTTTTTTCATTGCCACATGCGATATCATCATGCCAGAAATCCAGGCTTTTCGTGGTCTCCGTTACAATTTGGCCCAGGTGGGTTCTCTTTCGAGCTGCATTGCACCTCCCTACGATGTAGTCGACTCCCAGCTTCAAGAACACCTTTACGGCCTTTCTCCTTTCAATTTCTTGCGGTTAGAGCTCAACCGACGGGAAGAGCAGGATTTGGACGAAAACGCAATTTATCAACGAGCGGCCCGCATCTACCGGTCCTGGAGGAACGAAGGCATTTTGCAGACTGAACCAGATCCGGCCATCTATGTCTACCATCAAGAATTCGAAATGGGAGGCAGAAAGCTGAATCGCCGAGGATTTATGGCAAGGGTTCGGCTCAAAAGATTCGGGGAGGGAAACATTTACCCCCATGAAAAGACGCACGCCAAGGCCAAGGATGACCGTTTGCGTTTGACTCGAGCTACGCAGGCCAATCTGTCACAAATCTTCGGCCTATATCCAGATCCGAACAACGAGATCCAAAATCTCTTGGAAAAAAAGATCGCAGGTGTTCATGGAATCGAAGCGACTGACCATTTGGGTGTCCTGCATCGTATGTGGCCGGTCAGCGATGTCAAAACCATTCAACAAGTGATGGCCTTGATCAGCGACAAGGACATGTTTGTAGCGGACGGTCACCATCGCTACGAAACCGCCTGCAATTATCGCGATGAGCTGAATGCACAGTCTCCATTGCCGGATGCTCATCCGGCTAACTACGTCTTGACCATGCTCGTCAGTATGAGCGATCCAGGGCTCGTAGTGCTCCCCACCCATCGCTTGTTGACAGGTGTTCCGGAGATGACCACTAGTCAATTGCATGACAAACTATCGCATTGCTTCGATTGCGAAATTGTCGGAACTGGGCCCGAGAGTGCTGGCGCTGTCTGGGCGGAAATGGACCGCCTTGACGAACAACTCATCATGGCGATCTATTCCAAGGCCTCCAACGAATGGACTCGGATCTCGGCTCGCCAGGAAGCTGCCGACCGCATGGCCGTCATTGCATCGGAACACTCCGAGGATTGGCAGGGACTCGGAGTTGCGGTCCTGCACCGATTGGTATTCGAAGACCTCCTCGGCCTCCAAAACCTGCCAAAGCCGACCTATGTCCACCTCGTGCAAGAAGTCATCGACGGCCTCAACGGGAAACTGGAGGGTAAGCTCGATTATCCGCTGGCTGCCATGGTCATGCCGGCGACCATAGAACACATTCGGGCCGTATCCTTGCATCAAGAGCGAATGCCAGCCAAGAGCACGTATTTCTTTCCCAAGCTGGTCTCCGGACTGGTAGTTCACCCGCTCGCTTAAGCTCGATTGGTTGAACTACTCGATAAAGGCGAACTCGTTCGTGTTCAGCAACACCAAGCATAGCTCAACAAGGGTTCTAGTTTCGAGAAACGCCTCGCACGATGCAAGCTCTTGATCGTTTGGGTTGCGAAGCAAGATCTGACGAAACGAGGTCTGTAATCGCTGGTTTTTGCTGGCTGGAATTTCGTCAAGGATGGTTGTGTTGATTTGTTGCGAGGCCTGTAGGGAAAGACTGCCGTTCATCATGGCTAACGATTGCGGTGCGACCAGGGAGCTTTCACGCTTGCCACACGATACGGAATTCTCTGGCAGATCAAACGTCTCCATCCAGGGAATGCGAATCGTTCTCTTTTGAATCAAATACAGGCTTCGAACCGATTGATCCGATGCTGGCGATGGATACCAGCCTTTAGTTTTCGTCGCGTTGTCGTCCAATACCGCCGGGTTTGCTGCAAGCGTGGCTTCATCCAGCACAGGCCAAACAGGAGGGCCGCCAGCCCTTTCCTGCAAGAGACCAGACACGTGCAGGATGGAATCGCGAAGCTGTTCAGCACTCATCCGCCGCATACGAGTTCGAAGCGTGGCAAGTGTTCGACTCCCATTCGTTTGCTGACCGGAAAGCGTTTGCTGACGGTAGGTGCTGCTTGTAATAATGAGTCGATGGATATGCTTGAGCGACCAACCGGAATCCATCAGTTCCGAAGCAAGATAATCCAGCAAGGCTGGGTGGGTAGGCAATGCCCCCGTGAATCCAAAATCGTTGGGGGTTGCAACGATTCCTGTCCCAAAGTAATTTTGCCAGATCCGATTCACGATGACTCTGGCCGCCCAGGGATTTTCACGCGAAGCAATCCATCTAGCCAGTGTTAAACGCCGGCCGGTGGTGGTGGTTTTGAGCGGTTTGACGATGACCGGCGAGTTAGGAAAAAGAACGGAAGGAAAGCCGGGTTCGACAGCATCTTTTGGAGCCCGATGGTCTCCCCCATAGAGGACAAATATTGGTTGCATCGAGTCCACTTTTTCGTGCATCAATAGGCCGTTCGTAAATGTTCGCTTGCCCATCTTAAGCGATTCGAGCTTGGACTCTGCCATATCCAGTTGCTCGCGCTCGACCGAGGTCATTAATTCCTTGTTCACTTTCGTTTCCACTTTGACTGCCTGTCGGGCCAAAACCGCCGTCTCGATTTCTTCGATCGACTTTTGAACTCGCTTGATCTCGGCGTCCTGCCTTTGATTGTGTTGGCGAATGGCTTTCTGATCGGATTGCAAGTCGATGGCGATATCATCGGCGTATTGACAAGCCGCAAAGAATGCGCGCATCCGATAGTGGTCCGCCTGGGAAAGTGGGTCGGTCTTGTGATCGTGACAACGACAACAGGACATGGTCAAGCCGAGCAATGCTCCCGCTGTGGTCTCCGTCAAATCGGACATCAGCTCAGCCCGCGCTCTGTCTTGCTCGTTGAATAACCCAGCGGCGTTGTCTTGAGGGCCAAGTCGCAAATATCCGGTCGCGACAAGACTGTCCTGCTCATCGAGATCGCGAGGAGGTCCATCGAGCAACTCATCGCCTGCGAGCTGCTGTTCTACAAACCGATCATACGGTATGTCACGGTTCAGTGAGCGAACAACGTAGTCACGGTATCGCCATGCACTGGGCCGCAATTCATCCCAGTCAAAGCCATTGGTGTCACTGTATCGAACAACGTCAAGCCACATGCGAGCCCAATGAACTCCAAAGGCTGGCGAACTCAACAATGTTTCGACCCAACGTTCGTATTTGTCGGAGGACCCATCGGCGACAAAACTCTGAACTCGATCAAAATCAGGTGGTAGCCCCGTCAGATCCATCGATGTTCGACGTGCCAAAACGTTGTCGGAGGCGGCTGGGGCAGGTAACTGGCTGTCTCGTTCCCATTGAGCAAGTACAAAGCAATCGATGGGATTGCGGCACCAAGTGAGATTGGAAACGCAGGGCACCGCGGGGCGCAAGATCGGTTTCAATGACCATAGGTCCAGCCGCTTCTCTTCGAACAAGACTCTTATCGGGTTTTTGGGATCGGACCACGCACTGCCTACTGGCACTGGCATTGACAAGGAAGACTCAATAGGCAATTCTTCGGCTTGCCATCGGGCTCCCATTGCGACCCAAGTCTTCAGAATTGCGATATCCGAGTTGCTCAACCGATGTTTGGGGGGCATAAGAAATTCTTCGTCGGTATGCTCGATTCGCTCTACAAGCAGCGAATGCATTAGCGAGGGCGATGCGTCCGCCGCCGTTGCAAGCACAGTTCCATTGTCACCACCCGCGAGCAAAAAAGACGGGGAATCTAAGCGAAGGCTGGCTTCTTGTTTGTCTGGACCGTGGCATGCGACACACTCGCGACGCAACAGTGAAACCGCTTTCTTGCTCAGCTCATTTGCTTCATCGGCCGCGGCAAACGAGTCAATGCTCGAGAGGAACAATAAGCCCGGGAGGAAAAAAGTGAGTCTATTTAGACAGGACATAGAGTGAGCCTACACCAGCAGTTCGAGGAGAGGTTTGGCAGTCCCTGCGACACCCGTGATGCGTTCCTCCCGCCCATTAACTTCAAACGACAAATCCTCAAACGAGAGCCCGAGGGCCGTTAGGATAGTTGCGTGAAGATCTCGGAACGGAACCGGTCGATGGGTGGCCATCAAACCGATGTCATCTGTTGTTCCGATGCGTGCGCCTGGTTTGACACCTCCTCCCGCCATCCAAATCGTAAAGCCAGCTGCATTGTGCTGTCGTCCCAATTCTCCTTGCATCATCGGTGTGCGGCCAAACTCACTTGCCCATACAACTAACGTCGAATCCAGGAGCCCTCGTTGCTTGAGATCGGATAGCAATCCGGCAACGCTTTGGTCTGTCCATCGGGCTCTTGGATCATGATTGTCGGTTAGCTTTGCGTGCGCGTCCCATCCGTCCTTGTCCGGCATGTCGTACAATTGGACGAAGCGCACTCCGCGTTCGACCAACCGCCGCGCAAGCAAGCACTTGCGACCAAAGCTCTGGGTTCGTGGTTCCGATTGATCCAGACCATATAGGCGGTGGATGTGTTTTGGCTCGTCCTCGAAATTCCCAATATCTAACGCGGCTGATTGCATTCGATAAGCGAGCTCATAATTGGCAATGCGCGCTTCCAACTCCGAAAAGCCAGGATGCTCAGCGTTATGCAGGTGATTTAGCTGCTGCATCAAATCGATAGACTGGCGTTGAGAGCCAGCGAATACTTCCGGTGGGAGCAAGTCCAAGACGGGCAAACCGCGATCTCGCAAACGTGTCGGTTGAAAGGCAGGTGGCAGAAATCCGTTAGAATAGTTTGCACTGCCACCCAAGGGGCCTGCGTCAAATAGTACGACATACCCGGGGAGGTCGGTGTTTTCCGTTCCTAAACCGTAAGTCGCCCATGAGCCCAAACTGGCTTTGCCACCTCGAACATCCCCCGTGTGCAATTGATAGCTGGCAGGCGCATGGTTGTTGGAGTCCGATTGCATCGAGTAGATCAATGCGATGTCATCGACGTGCTGGGCCATGTGTGGGAACAATTGGCTGACCCAGGTTCCCGATTGTCCATATTGGGCGAATTGATAAGGACTCGCCATGAGCTCGGTTTTGCAACCGTGGAAAACATTGGCATGCCTTGTCCCTTCGACCGCTTTGCGAATCGACTCAGGGACCGGCTTGCCATCCAATGCTTGCAAGGTCGGTTTGTAGTCGAACGTGTCCACTTGAGATGGACCACCAACCATGAATAGGAAGATCACCGACTTGGCTCGTGGGGCAAAATCCGGTGCTCGCGCCTCAAATGGGTTCAGAGGATCGATCGAACGCAGACGTTTCCTCGGCTCAGTTGCCTTGAGGGGACTTGATTCAAGCGTTTGTAACGCGGCCATTCCCAAACCCATCCCCAGTCCATTCAGCCAACGCCGCCGCCCAAGCGATTTGACGTGCTCAATCGTAATGGGGGCGTTTGCCGTAGGCACAACTCACCTTACCGTAAATGGGGATTCCGAAATCAAGCTAGGTTTTTTGTTCGGAAACTCCCAATGTAGCTGGGGCTGTTGTATTCGTCCACTTGCGCAAGCGAGGCGATCCCCAATTGTCGACTTTCGCCCCTAGGCTGTGAACTTATTCGCAAGGAGCCCACCATCGTGTGGCACGTCCCTGAGTTTACGAAGGGCGTGGGAGTCGCTAGCTAGCAAGTACCATTTGCCACAGTTCTCACGCCCACGCTTCGCTTTGGGCGTGCCACACGCAATGGTCTCATGCATTCTCCATTACCTTTCTCGCGCGCCTTCGAAGTTTGACACGGTCGAGATCCTTTGTAATAATCCAGCCCTCTAATTCTCTTAATTCTCTTCGATTCCAATCTAAATGGAGTTCCATATGCTTAAGGCTTCTACCTGGCAACGTTTCGTACGTCGAGGATCAACTAGCGGAAAAAGGCGTTTTGCATTCGAGTTACTCGAACCGCGACTTAACTTGGCCTTGGATGTTCCTGCCTTTGCAAGCCTGCCTGGGGCGGCCCATACGATCTACCTTGATTTCGATGGTCACGTGACGACCGGAACATCCTGGAACAGTTCCTACGGTGTGACAACCATCACCTCGCCTGCGTATAGTACTGACACCGACAAATTGAACTTCAGTACCGCGGAGCTAATGAACATTGAAAAGACATGGAAGCGAGTGTCGGAGGACTTTGCACCCTTCCAAGTCAATGTGACGACCATTGTGCCGACGGTAGACGACCTCCGCAATACAGGTAACGGCGACACCAAATGGGGCGTTCGTGTCGTAGTGACCGCCGATGTTGCGTTCAATTGCGGTTGCGGTGGAATCGCCTACATCGATAGCTTTAATTGGAATACCGATACGCCAGTATTCGTATTTAATGCAGGTGAAGTCGGTGTTGCAGAAGCGGCGAGTCACGAGGTCGGTCATAGCCTGGGTTTGTCGCACGATGGGACTTCCACAGCCGGTTACTATTCTGGACATGGTTTAGGCACAGACAGCACTTACTGGTCAACCATTATGGGTGTGGGCTACTATGTCGATGTGTCTCAATGGGATAAAGGCGAGTATTTCGGTTCGAACAATGCTGGTGCAGGGGCCAATTACAACAAAGGCCCTGACGACTTAAACATCATCTCGACCTACAACGGATTCGGCTACAAAGTCGATGATCATGGCAACACTCAGGCGACGGCAACAGCGCTTTCGAATGTCGGAGGGACCGTCTCTGGGAGTGGATTGATTTCAACGCGCACAGACTCGGATTACTTTCAGTTTACGACAGGAGCGGGGACAGTAACTCTGAACGTGAATCCGGCCGCAGTCGGCGCTAACTTGGACATCGAAGCTAGTCTATACGATAGCAGCGGAGTATTGGTGACTTCCGCGAATCCGTTCCAGGCATTGAATGCAAGCCTCAGTGCCACCTTGGCGGCCGGTCAATACTTTCTAAAGATTGATGGAGTAGGTGCAGGGAATCCAACCACCAATCCGCCGACTGGTTACACGGATTACGATAGTCTTGGGCAGTATGCGATCAGCGGTTCGATCGTCGCAGTAAGCGGTGCCTCACTTAGTATCACTGCCACCGATGCTTCCAAAAATGAATCCAACAGCGGCAGCAACCCTTACACGTTCACCGTCAACCGAACAGGCGACACAACTGGTATATCGACCGTCACGTATACGGTGACCGGAGCAGGCGCTTCCCAGGCAACTGGACCGGATTTTGTGGGTGGTGCACTTCCCGGTGGGACATTAACGTTCGCTGCGAATGAAATATCCAAAGTGATCACGGTTAATGTCCAAGGTGATACGACCGTGGAAAGCAATGAGGGATTTTCGGTCACATTGTCGGCACCTAGTGCATCGACCAGCATCGGTGTCGGCTTTGCTTCGGGCACTATCGTGAACGACGATTTCGCGCCTGCTCCGCCAACGTTTGCAGTTTCTGCAACGGATGCGTCGAAAGCCGAAGGTACCGGTAGCGCGTCGACTCCTTTTGTGTTTACCATCATGAGATCTGGTGACGTTTCCAGCTCGTCAAGCGTACGTTACACAGTAGCTGGCACTGGTTCGAATAAGGCTAATAATAAGGACTTCGTCGGCGGATTTCCAAGTAATGTGCTCGTTAATTTTGCTAGCAACGTGACCGCCGTCGATGTCACGATCAATGTTAAAGCGGATTCCAATGTTGAGCAAAACGAGAGCTTCAAGTTAACGTTGGCCAATGCGGTGGGGGCAACCATTGCGATGGCAACCGCCAACGGAACGATTATCAATGACGATGGAGTTGGAGCTGGTGCAATAAACGGAGACGATGAAGTATTGATCGCCGTAGCCGATCCATTCTGGATGTTTTCGCCTCCAGAGCTTCTCAGTCAAATGCAACTGTCCGTACCGGTAGTCACTTGGATCAACGGCCAGTCCTTTATTGGTGACCTAGCACACGAACATGGCGATCACGATTCGACATTGGGAGATGACGAAGAATCGGAACAAGCATTGGCGGCACCCTGGAATTTCCATACAGCCGAAGAACCGTGCGCCTTGGTCAACTCGCCAAGAATTACCTTGCTGGATTCGACCATCGATTCGACAGTCGATTCGTTGGTAGAGGGAGCGTTGTTGGTGCAGATGGATTCTGGCGACTTGGAGTTTTTGCCAAAGAAGTCGAAAGCCGATGCCGACAAGGGCTCTCGTGCATTATCAAAGTTGCTATCGAGGATCGCTAGCCGGTCGATTCAGTCCGTCGACGAAGCATTTGCAGATCGGAATTTTACTGACTCAACCGGAGACGCAGTCTTGAACGAAACGAACGGATAGTGAAGTCTTAGCCTGCGCTTGACCTCAACGCGTCGATGCGAGGCACTCGACTTTTTGGAGAATCGAGGCTGAATGAGCGAGCGTCACCTAGTTGATCTCTGACATAGGTTTCCGTCTTTTTGATGGCGGAAGCCAAGCCTTTATGATCCGAACCAAAATGAGTATGCGCGATGGATTGTGTTTCAGGATCATATTCCCACAATCCAATGAGGCGACCGCGGTCCAAAATAGCATGACTGGGTAAATCAGAAAGGCTGCCAGCTGACTGTCTGGACTTCTCTACGAATACCTGACGGTCTAAGTCCTTTTCATCTAATAGACCTCGCAGGTCGCGCCTCAAAGCGTGAATGGCGTCCAGGCTGCTAACTAGAACAATTTGCGGCCTGACAGGCGGCTTGTATTTAATAAACGCCTCGAAGTCTTCTTCCAACAACACCCAGTCGCACCCTTTTTCAATCGGTACGAGATTCAACGGTTCGATCGCGGATAAGCTTGCCTTTACGCCAAGACCCGAAAACCACTGAAACTGGCTCAGCTTCGCTGGCCCTATCCACTGGAAGAATCGTTTCGCCAATTCCGTATATGCCGCTTCATGCGTCAGCGAGTCATTCTTGAGCGGGTTGGGCTGCCACACAGCGTATTGGAAGCGTTGTTGGTCAAGACGGCCATTCATCGGAACTCGCCGAATAGCACCTGAGGACTGAAGTTCACCAAGGGACATGGGGAGCGTCGTTGTCATCCCCTTTTTTTTGCCTTCCTCGCCAAGACTGCGCGACGCGTTGCCGTTTGCCGTCCGAATTTCCTCCGGACTGAGTGCTCCGTTCGCTAGCGCTTTCAACACGGCTTTGTTGAGCGACGTGATTTCCTTTTCTGTTACACCCAGCTTTAACGCCAGTTTCCTATCCGCCAGATTGAATTGCTGCCCAACTTTCAATGCCAGGGCGAAATCAGCCGAGGGTACGACGTAGGTGCAACTTCGAGCCGACGGGAGTTCGCAGATCTGAATGTCTTTTACGGCTTTGTCTGCATCTTCGCGGCTGGTTCCAGCCCGAGCGAATAAACTCAAATAGGGTCCGACGCCTCCAACGGAGCGAGCCCAGCCAGATCTAGCTAAGACTTCTTCGGGTGTTGCACCCTCCAGTGATCCATCCAATCCTTGTCGGTGTGACCACCATGCTCGCATTTTAGTTTGATTCACAATGAGTTAACCTCAACCGTTTTTGTGGCTAAGCGAGGCCCTCGCTTAGATTAAGTGCGCACTCGACGAGCGAAGGGCCTCGCTCGTCCACAGTTGTCCGCTTACGCTCCTAGGCTGTGAATTTATTATTGTCGCCTTTCGCTGCGCGAAAGTGCGCCTCGCTATTAACACACTTTTGCGGAGCAAAAGGCGACAATGTTTTACGACGCTCCCACCGATAAATACTCCAGTAGATCCAGGATTTCGTCGGCTTGAAAACCATCTACCAAACCGGACGGCATCGGTGAAACCGCTGATTCCTGAATCGACTCGATCTCGCTTTTGTCAATTTCGATCGTTTCCGATGCGTTGAGCGAATCGGTTGCAATTTGCAGCTTCTGTGAACGATAGTCCCCTTCGATCCGTAGCCGACCAACCAGGACTCGTCCGTCTTTCGTCGCTACTTGAACTTTGCGATAGTTTTCGGCAACCACATGCGACGGCTCGAGGATCGATTGCAAAATATCCTTGCGACTGAAGCGATTGGCGACCTGCGTCAAATCGGGGCCAACGGCCAGGCCGCGTGCGCCGCTTCGATGACAGCGGCTGCACATCGCCTCAACAAAAACGACAGCACCCCGTTGATGGTCGGGCTTGTACGGATCTGCCGACAGCCTACGGACGAGATCGTTCATGCTCCATTGCTTAACCGCTTGGCGAGGAATAACCATCGGCAGCACCTCAGTCGAGTCCGAGGTGGGTTCGAGCAAATCGGCAAGTACTTTGCGTTCGTCTTCGGTTAGTTTGGCCGCGGCGTCGCTTCGAATTTGTTTCAAAAACTTCTCCATTCCTTCGCCGCGTACAAAACTCGATCCCTCGTTGAGAGATTGGAAATACCTTTTTCGCGTCTCGATAGTCCAGCCTGAATCAACATTTCGCAAGGCTAATAAAGCGTGAAGGCGGTGTTCCTGAACGGGGCTTCTAAGTAGAGTTGTCGAGGTAAACAAGACTGTCGTTCCGACGTCGAACGACGCTAGGAGAGACGCGCAAGCACCCACAAAATTGAAACTGGATCCGCATTGTCCGCGATCGTTGGCGTTCGATACGGAGTGGGAAACGAGCGATTCGACTTGTTCTATGATTTTCAGTTTGCGGACTTTGAGTTTATCGGTCGAGGATTGTTCCAGAAGCGAATAGCACTGCAGAATCCCCCAGGCTTGGCTTAGGGATAGGTTTGCCGGCTTAAACTCGAGAAGACGATCCAAGATCGGTAGAACGGCGGATGGGTCACCGCTGCGAACGAGAGCTAGACAAGCTTCGATTGCGGCCGTGGTTCGCGGTTCGGATAGTGCTTGCTCACGCCACGATCCGATCGGTTGATGCTCGATTGCAACGCGGGCCGCGTTTCTGATGTTCCAGTCCAGCGAGTCCAATTGCAACCATGCTAACTTGAGATCGGTAGGGCTCCCTGCCCCGTGCATGTTTTCTAATTGGGAACGAATTTGCTTTGCTTGCTGAGCGTGTAGCTCGCAGTGTTGCTCGTGAAGCGAGGGTGATGAAGCCGGCTCTTCCCCCCCTACATACGCGATTCGATACAACGCCGATTGAGTTTTTCTACCGCCGGTTACGATGTATAGCGCACCGTCAGGCCCGATAGCCAGATCGGTGACGTTCAAAGGTCTGCCTTGCAAGAATGTCTCTGCGTTGGCTCGATACCCTGCGCCTCTCGGTGCGAGGTGGACGGCCAAGATTCGTCCATAGGTCCAGTCGAGAATCAAAAGCGATCGGCGATATGCTTCTGGGAATTTGGCATCCGTTGCAAACAGGACGGAAGTCGGTGAGCCTTTGCCAATATCGAGTGTTGGCATCGCATTGTCTGGATGGTCTGGAAAATACGGTGGCCATTTCCCAGTTACCGATCGCCAACCATAGTCCGCTCCTGACAGCAGTTGCACAACGCGAGTTGGACGGTACCACGGCGCTCCCATATCGAACTCTGCATCCGCATCGTAAGTAAACCAATCACCCTCTGGGTTAACCGCCAATCCAAATGGATTTCGTAAACCCGAGCATAAGACCTCCCATTGCTTACCCTCGGGGTCCATTCTCACCACATGGCCTTGTCCCACCCTACCTGCCCAAAGCGTATCTCGAAAAGGAGAAGTTCGATCAACCACGTTGTCGGTTGGTACCTCAACGGAATCGCCATGAATCGAATAGATCCAACCATCCCTTCCAATCGCCAAATCATTCCGACCGTGCCCAACACCACCTGGGAACTCGCGAAGAAGTTGAACGTCCTCAAGGGTATCGTCTTCGTCCTTGTCGCTCAGCCGATATAGCCCTTTGGAATTATTGGCGTTAGCATACAAAGAGTTGTGAGCATAAAGCAAACCTCGACACTCGAGCAATTGATCGTTGATCACTTCAACTTTTTCGATGGAGGAGAACCCGTTGCCCAAAGTCATTCGCAACAAGCCTTTTTCTTCCCGAGCGATCGTCAAACGCCCTTTTGGATCGAAAGCCATGCTGACCCAGGAGCCCTCCTCCGAGGTTGCGGATCGAACGAGCGCTATTTCAAAACCGGGGACGGTCCAAAATCGATTTTCGTCCATCGCCTTCCCCGCAACGGCTTGTCGCCATTGTTCGTAGTTTTCAGTCGGCTCGACCTTGGAGGAGCGTCGACCTATCCCCCAAAGCTCGGGCTTCACGGTACCTAATGAAGTAACCGGCATCTTTTTTGATTCGCCAACGGTGTTTTGTGACAGAGTTGTAAAGGACCATGCACCGTCGGTAACAATGGTTTGAATTCTAGGGTCGTTGGCGATCCCGATGGAAAGACTAGATGCGATGGCGGATGGACCAGCCTTGGCGGTGACCTCGATACGAAAAACATTCTTACCAATGACCATCGCATCGGTTATGTCCGCATCAATGGTCTGGCAGTATGGTTCCACTGAGAAGAGTCTTCTCTCATTAACTACAACAGTCGCGTGGCAAAAGTCGGCTGCCAATCGGATCGTCGCCGTTCTGACCGGTAGCTTAATGTCAAATGAGCGTTGAAAGACAAACGTGGGTGTGTCGGGAGTTCCTTCTTTCGACGGCTTTGTCGCATCAGCTATCCAGATCCAATGCGGTACGGGAGAATCCAAGTCAGTCGACACAGCGCGACTCGTTGGGCTGAATAGAACAGGCAGACCGATGGCGACAGATAGGGCTAGATAGAACCGAACGTGAATGAACATGGCGAGCCAAGGTATTGTGAAGCGATCAAGAAAACGCCCCATTCTACTCGTTCGAGAGCGGCAATGCTCAAGTGTCGAAGACTAAAACATGCTTCGAGCCTGTGATTATTGTCCCCTTTCGCTCCTAGGCGGTGAACTTATTCGCAAGGAGCCCACCATCGTGTGGCATACCATCGTGTGGCACGTCCCTGAGTTTACGAAGGGCGTGGTGGGTCGCTAGTACCACTTGCCTCAGTTCTCACGCCCACGCTTCGCTTTGGGCGTGCCACACGCAATTGTCGCCACACGCAATTGTCGCCTTTCGCTCCGCGAAAGTGCTCCTCGTTAACACACTTTTGCGGAGCAAAAGGCGACAATTGCGACTAGAATTGAATCGACTCGGTAGCACCGGACAGGTTGTAACCGGAGACTGCCGAGCCTCGCCGGCGGACTTGAATAACATGCCCACCCTCTCGTTCCAAAGCCGCACTGTATCCTTCGCGAACGACTTGATGAACAACGGTTTCCGGTTCGTCGTAGTCAATCGGCTTGACGGTGATGGGGGCAAGCGTCAGTGTTTTCCAACCGCTCGTCTCATCGCTGAGAAACTGAATTTGCAAATGGACTATGGCTGGTGTTTGGGGCGCGATGTATTTGAATTCGAGCCGGTAGGAACCGTTTGCGGCAGCGGAGAGTCGCATCCCTTCCAAGATAGTCAAATCGCCAGCGACGGCTCCGTCGATGGAGTAGACTTTTCTGCTCGACTTAAAGACTGTCGGAGAATCAAAATCGATCTTGGAGACGGTCTTTTGGGTTTTGAAGCTGGTCATTATGGAGTCTTGGGATGACTCAAGCGATTCGAGATAGCCGGACAAGGCACTTGCTTGTTGGGAACGCTTTTCCCACAGGTTTTTCTGCTTCGCTAGTTCTTGATAAGGGACGCTGTTAATACAGTCGGGATCTTGAAGCAGATCCTCGCCCAGTTGGATTGTACGGGTAGGCCCGGGAAGATCGGAGACAGGAACTTCTTCCAAGGAATCCTCATCGTTCGTCTGGGGGGACTCTGGAGTAGATTCTGTAGCTGGATTTTGGATTGCACTCTCGCTTGATGGCTCTCCCGCAGTGGGCCATAGCTTTGGGCACGGTTCTCGCATCATTTGACGCATCCATTCCACTTCTTGGGAGTGTGTTTCGCGAATGAGGTGTTCGGAGTAGTTCAGCATGGCAACGCGTCGTGAGCTTTTGATGTTGTCAATCGCCACTTCTACGTTTGGGTCGAAGCTTAGGTCGATCGCGATTGGCGAAGAAGCGTGACTGCTCAAGCCACAGTGTTTTGAATCCACTTGGCGAAAGGTCATTTTGTGGCGACCGACTGGGAGCAGCGTCTTGAGATCGAAAGCGTAACAGCAGTTGGCTTGAACTCCACCGAGGATGTGCCCGTAACCCTCAACGTCCGCGACGACGCTAGCTCCGGGTAACAGGTTTGCAAACTTAACCACGAGTTGGTTCAGGCATTCGATCGATGGAGCCGGAATGGCAAGAGGAATCAAGCCTGAATCCGTTGCACCCGCAGCAATAGGTTTTGGGATGGAAGGGGGCATCACTTCGATTCGCAATGGCCTCGACAATTGGCTCCACACCTCACCCATCAAGTATTCCATCTGCAATACAATTTTCCCGAGCGGTGGGCAATCCCACTGATAGGCGGCCGACACATTTCGCGGATCGATAGACGACCAATCCGATTGAAGGGACAGCATTTCGGGGTCGGCTGGTAATCCATTCAACCAAAATCGCACAGCATCTGGGTTGATGCCTTGTGGCAATGCCAGGCTAAACGGCAGAGGTTGATACGAAACTTTTGTCCATTGAGTCCCTCCAGTAATGCGTTCCGATCCCGAAGGCGAGGCACCGGTAAGCGTCATAGAACCTGGTTTCAAGCGTCGGTCAAATCCTGGATTCTGATCGTCCCAATCCTCCTCATCCATGATACATGGTTCGTTGAAATAGCTGTCGACCAACTCATCGTGGCGGATGCTGCCAGCATCCGAACCGTCGTTAAAAGTAATCGATTCGGCCTGGGAAATGGGCTGAATAGAAACGGCCGAAACAACCTCTTCGACTATGGGCATTTGGCACAGGAATAAGCAAACCGCAATGGGTATCAAAGAGCAGAACATGGCAACCTCACTAAACTAAAACTGGATATCGGACTTTTCCACCGTAGTTCAAGCTGGAGGGTCAAGCATTTGGCTAGCTTTCAAAACATTGGAATGGAGGCTAAAGGGTTCCGATTCCAACGATTCTTTCGATTTCAGCCGGTTTTCGGTTAGAAACTTGAGTTTGAGCACTCCCCTCCTGCCTCGACCGCC
>JANMHA010000456.1:0-3613 GCA_031374925.1 Pirellula sp.
GTTCTGCGCGACGGGTCCAACTATGTGCTAATCCCGCCAGACCGCAGCTGGTTGGATATCTCGACCTTTGAACAGCTGTGCCGCCAAAGCCAAAGCCATCTCAAGGCCGGTGATCTGGACGAGGCCCTAGTTTGCCTGCAAGCCGCCGACCGCTTGTACACCGGTGATCTGTTCGAGGATATTCCAGCCGAATACGTCGATGATCAGGAACGCGACTGGTGCTGGACCCGGCGCTATTGGCTGCGCGACATGTATCTGAAAGTGCAGCGCGACACCGCCCGCATTTACCGCCAGCGCGGCGAACATTCGGCCGCGCTGAACCATTGCCAAAAAGCGCTGTCCATCGACCCTTTGTCAGAGTTTGCCCATGAAGAGGCGATGCAGGTTTTCGCGGCCCAAGGCCGTCTTGATGCAGTGAGCCGCCAGTACGCGCTGTATCTTGATTCGTTGTCGCGGTTCGATGACCGATCCGCCAGCGAAAGCCTGCTGAAAACCTATCAGTCCCTGCGCAGCAAGTAGATATTTTATACAAGAAAGCCAATATGATGCAGGCTAAAGAAAAACCAAAGATACAAAGCTAGAGTAATCCAATCGCCCGATCAAGACGGACGAAGATTGCGATTTGGGAGGATAGCATGAACACAGCGGTACAGGTTGCAGCCCCGGCAAAGTCCTGCCCTTTTTCCAGCGCTTCGGCGGATTTTGATCCGTTCGATCTGACCGACCCTTTCCCGTTTTACGAATACGCCCGCGCCGAGGCCCCAGTGTTCTACTCCGAAAAGCTGGGCTATTGGGTGGTGGCCCGCCATGCCGAAATCAAGGCGGTGTTCGAGAACTGGCAAACCTTTTCGTCCGAGAACGCGCAAGCCCCGCTGCGGCCCATGGGCCCGGCTGGCAAGGCGGTGATGAAGGCCGGCGGCTTTACCGCCTATTCCGGTCTGTCCGCCCGCATTCCGCCCGATCACAGCCGCATCCGCAAGGTGGCACAAAGCTGCTTTGGCCCCCGCCGCTTCAAATCCATTGAGCCGCAGATTTACGACGTGGTGAACGCCCAGATCGACAAGTTCGCCCATTTGGGCCGCGTCGATTTCTTTCGCGAATTTGCCTATGATGTGCCGGCGCTGGTGTTGTTCAAGCTGATCGGCGTGCCCGATACCGATGTGCCAAAGGTCAAGGCCTGGGCCGTATCCCGCGCCTTGCTGACCTGGGGCGATCTGACCGATGAGGAACAGGTTCCCCATGCGCGCAACATGGTAGAGTACTGGAACTACTGCCGGGCACTTGTGGCCGCGCGTCATCAGGTGATGTCGGACGATCTGCCGGGCGACATGGTCCGCGCGCAGCAGGACGGGGCCGAGATCACCGACGATGAAATTGCCGGTGTACTCTATTCGGTGCTGTTTGCGGGGCACGAAACCACGACGACCCTGCTGGCAAATTCGATGCGCGAACTGTTGACCTACCGCAGCACCTGGGAGCAGTTGCTGGCCAATCCCGATCTGTGGGCCGGGGCGACTGATGAGCTGCTGCGCTTTACCCCGTCGATCGTGTCATGGCGGCGCAAGGCGCTGGCAGATACCGAGATTGGCGGCGTGAAGATACCGGCTGGATCCAACCTGCTGCTGCTGTTGGCCTCGGGCAACCGGGACGAGGCGGTCTTTCCGCAAGGTGACCAGTTGGATGTCACCCGCGCCAATGCCCGCAACCATCTGTCACTGGGCTTTGGCATTCACTATTGCCTGGGCCAGCAACTGGCCAAGATGGAATTCATCATTGCGATGAAGGAATTGGGGCGACGCTTGCCAAGCCTGCGCCTGACGCCCGGGCAAACCCCCGCTTTTGCGCACAACACATCGTTCCGTGTGCCGCAGGCCCTACACTTGGAATGGGATGTGTGATGACCATGGCACTGGATCAGACCTTGACGCAATTCATCATCCCGTTCGACACCGCGACCGAGGCCGAACACCCCCGTATGGGCGGCAAATGTGCCAGTCTGGCCCGGATGACAGCCCTTGGCGTGGCCGTGCCGCCCGGCTTTGCCGTGGCCACCGACGCCTATGCTGCCCACCTGCATGCCCTAGGGCTGGAGGCTGCGATTGCCGCCGAACTGGCCACGCTTGACACCCATGATCTGACCGACGAAGAGGCGAAATCGCGCGCGATCCGCACACTCGTCACCTCGCGCCCCATGCCGCCTCAGGTCGAGGCCGCCATTCGCGCCGGTTATGCCGCGCTGTCGCCGACCGGCGATCTGCCGGTTGCAGTGCGCTCATCCGCCACGGCCGAGGATATGCCGGATGCCAGCTTTGCCGGGCAGCAGGACACCTATCTGTGGGTTGTCGGCGCCGATGAGGTGGTGGACCGCGTGCGCGAATGCTGGGGCAGCCTGTTCACTGCGCGCGCCATGTCTTACAGAGCCGATCACAACCTAGGCCATATCGACGTGTTGATGTCGGTGGCCGTGCAGACCATGGTCGATGCCCGCAGTGCCGGTGTGGCCATGACGCTGGACCCGATCAACGGCGATCGTACCAAGATTGTGATCGACGCCTCCTGGGGGCTGGGCGAAAGTGTGGTTTCCGGCGAAATCACGCCCGACAATTTTGTCGTCGAAAAGGTGCTGATGCAGGTGCAAAAGCGCAAGATCGCTGACAAGGATCACGAAATCGTGGCCGACAAGGCCGCCCGCTGCACCGTTACCCGTCCGGTCGAAACTGAACGCCGCTCCCTGCCGAGTCTGTCGGACGATGAGATTATTGCCGTCGCCCAGCTGGCCCGCCGGCTGGAAAAGGCGTTGGGTGGCTCGCAGGATGTGGAATGGGCGATTGATCATGCGGGCACTCTGATGGCCCTGCAAAGCAGGCCTGAAACCGTCTGGTCGCAAAAGAAAGCCGCACCTCAGGCCTATGCCATGGGCATCGCCGGGGTTCTGGGCACGCTGATGGCCCCTATCCAAAACAAGAAGTGAACTCTCGGGGAGGAGAGACCAACATGACCGCACGCACCAGCTTTCCAAGCGCCTATGACCTGAACGCCCCCAAAGGCGGCGAGGATTGGCGCAGCCTTTACCCCTATTACATGCAGTTTCAGGACAACCGGCGCGGCGAAGAGGATGCCAAGTTCTGGTTCTGCGACAGCCAGCACTGGCCTAACCCCTTCAAACCGTTTGATGCGGTCACCGTTGAATTCGCGGTGAAATGTCTGGGGCAGTACAACACCCGCCACCTGATGGTGCCGCCCGCCAATGGCGTCGATTTCCGCATCCACAACGGCTATGTCTATATGTCGCCCGTGGGGGTCGCCCCCGATGAGATCGGCCCCCGCGTCCCGCAATTCATGGACCGGGCCGGGCATTACTTCATGAACTGGGATGCCCTGATCGAAAACTGGATGGTCAAGGTCAAGGCCAACATCGCGGAAATGGAGGCGCTGAGCTTTGACGATCTGCCTGATGTCGTGCCTGTTGAATGGGTCAAGGAGGGTCGGGGCCTTGATAACACTGTGCCCTTGTCCGAGGCCTATGACAAGGCGATCCAGCTGCTCTATCGCACCTGGAACTATCACTTTGAATTCCTGAACCTCGGCTATGCCGCCTATCTGGATTTCTTCG
>JANMHA010000463.1:0-44463 GCA_031374925.1 Pirellula sp.
CGAGTGACGATCCATTGCTTATCTGATGCCCACTTGTCGAAGAAATCGACACCAATACCTCGGGTGGAGCCTATCGGACCGGACAACCAGGGGGTTTGCGCAAGATCGATATTCCGGCCTGTGGCTTGCACCCATTTTTGAGTAGACCAGTCGACTAAGTTGCCTTTCTGGTCCCCAAGCCACATCAACGTTCGTCCTCCGCTTTGACTAGTCTACAAATACAAGCCCATTCGCTTCCTCGCTGCTAGCGTGCTTTAGTCTAACCGATCCTACAGGCCGCAGCGCAACCATTTACAACGATCACTCCGCCACGGTTGCATATTCACAGGTTTGGTCCATTCCGTCTGAATCCAGCCAACCAATTCGAGAAGCTTACTGCCAATGAGGCACTGACGAGGCTATCGTTAGTGCGACTCTGATTCCTGTCTTTCCCAGTCGTCACTTGCGTCGTCTCGCTTTTGCGAACGTGAATTCATTGTCGAAGTCAAGCCGTTCCCCGAAGGTAAAATCTGTCGCTGCGACATGCACTTGTTCCAATTCGACGCTTCGAGTTCCCGCCGCGAGAGTTTCCGCCATCACGCCTTCATCATTATGATCGTAGCCCAAGAGATGTCCCATTTCATGCATCAGGACGCTTAGCAAATCCATGCTTTGCATTGCACCTTGGTTGTCGGTGCCAAGAAACTCGGAATCATCACTTGGCGTCGAGTCGATGAACCAGCCCCAGCCCGACGCGTTGTCGTCGAGTTGGATCGTGTTCCCGGAAACCATGCCAAGGGTCTTGCCGCCGAGGTTGACGATCTGAACCTGGACGTCGTGCAGAATAGATGTGTCCACGCCCGCGGATTGCCAGCGGGCGAAGGCGTCGCTGAGAAGGGGTTGAGCGTCAGAGGTGGTGATGATTTCGGCTTTGGAGTGTGACGGCGCGATAGCTGCGAGCAGCGGCGGGTCGCCCTGGTAGCGGGCCAGGGCGATGTCGTGGCCGGAGGTGCTGGGGTTGAAGTGTCTGCCAGCAGCCACGATATTCCCATCCGATTGAATAGCAACGGCATTGGGGACATCACCCGAGCTCGAAACGCCGAAGGTAGGTCCGAAGTCCGTCGTTACAACTCCGACGGTGCCGAAGGTGGTATCGAGGCTGCCATCGCCGTTCACGCGGGCCAGCAAGAAGTCGGTGTTGGGGTAATCAGCGGGCGCTTTAGTCCCAGCGACAACCATCTTGCCATTGGCCTGGATGGCTACAGAGGGATCCCAGTGATCCCCCACCCCAAGACCTCCTGTGACTGGGAGTGTAACAACGCCGCTCAGCCCGAAAGCAGGATCAAGCGCCCCGGTATCGAGGTATCGCGTGAGTGCAATCTCGGCTCGAACGCCAGTCCCGACCGGGACGCTATAGAACCCCGCCGCCACGATTAGGCCATCTGCCTGGATCGCTACGTCACGGGCCCCATCGTCGATCCCGATGGTGGTGGTCACTTTGCCCAGGCTGCCGAAGGAGGAATCAAGGCTGCCGTTCGGGTTGTAGCGGGCCAGGGCAAAGACGCTCGCGCCGACCAATTGTTTTGACCCCGCCACGACGATCTTGCCATCCGCCTGAATCGCGAGGCTGTCAGCCATATCCACGCCCCCGAAGTCGGTGACAGCGACGCCGCCAGTGCCGAAAGAGGTATCAAGGCTGCCAGTCGAGTTGTAGCGAGCCACGACGAAATTGCTTACTCCCGCGAAGCTGTTGGTGTACCCCGCCACGACGATCTTTCCGTCCGTCTGGAGGGCCATAGCCCGAACCTCATCGGTACTCGAACCGATCGTGGTGATGACCTTGCCATTGATGCCGAAGGAGGCGTCAAGGGTTCCGTTGGGGTTGTAGCGCGCCAGGCCAACATCTGTCTGGATGATGCCCTTGAGTTTGGTCTTGGCGTTGCCGGCCGCTAAGATTTTCCCATCTGCTTGAAGCACGATCGCCGTGGCATTATCGCCAAACCCCTTGAAGTCAGTGGTGACACGACCGTTGGCACCGAAGGAAGTGTCCAGTGCTCCGTTGGAGTTGTAGCGAACCAGTGCGAAGTCCTGGCCGGTGCCGCTGCGGATCGTGTCCCCCGCGGTGACGACTTTGCCATCCGACTGAATGACCACGTCGAAGGCCCGATCCGAGGTCGAACCGAGATCGGTGACTACCAGTCCGCCGATGCCGAATGTCGAGTCGAGCACACCCGCCGTGAGCAGGCACCGATCCTCCAGCTTTTCAAGTGGCAACCTATGAATGAACCGGGACGACGACCTTTGAGTGGATTGTCGAGGCTTGCGTAAAAAGTACGTCATAATGTTATTTCCTGTTCTTGAATGGTTTACCGTAGGATGAAAAATCCCTTGCTCAGGACGCGCAAACCGATCGTCCAAGGGCAGGAATTGGTCAGTGACACGTTGCCTTGCGGCATTGCTTTACCGACCACGTTTGTCTGTCCGGCTTTCGAACCGGACTAGTTTTGGAACAGCTTCTTAACAACTGCTAGGTGCAAACCCAGCCTACTTCTATTTCACACCAAACAGCTCCGTCGCTTCGGCACGGATGCGGCGCAGCTCTTCATCGTCTGGCGCGTTCTTCTCCATCCAACCGATGGCCTGGTCGTACCAATTGCGGGCCGCGTCGATCTCGTCTAGCTGCCAGTGAGCCATCGCGAGGAAGAATGTATTGAAGCTGTTGTTGGGGCTGTTGGTCCCCAAGCTGTCAATGTGGATCGCCTGCTTGAGGGAAGGTATGGCATCTTTCCATTGGCTCGCTCGATACTGAGCCACTCCAAGCGTGTTCCAATAGCCCGCGACCTCTTTCGACAATTCGGTCGCCTTCTTCGCCAACTCCACGCCGCGGGCCGCGTTTTGGTGCCTGACGTCAGGACAAGTCACCAGGAACCAGGCGAGAGCGTTGTGGGCACGGGCGCTATTCGGAAAAAGGCTCAATGCCTCCTCGTAGAAATGCTCGGCCTCGGTCGGTCGCTCCGCGGCACTGCAGAATCCGGCCAACTGGTGAATGCTCTTGAGCGTATCGGGGTGGTCGGAACCCAGTTTGGTTTTCAAGTCCGCCAACGTCGCTTCGAGCAGTGTGATCGCCGCAGTGGCGGCATGCTCGGCCTCTTCTGTGCGATTTTCGGCTTTGAGAAAATTGGCGAGAAGCAGATACGTCTGCTTCAGTTTGCGCTTGTAGTCGAGCGCGGTGGGGGATTGAGCAGCCAGTTTTCCCCAAAGCGTCAACGCCTGTCGGTAATGGCACTCGACCGCCGGCGTTCGGCCAGCGGCCGTGAGGAGCTTCACGAGATGCGCTTGAGTACGGTCCAGCCGCTCAAACCAGAAGAATTGGGGCTGAGCTTCCGGCCTAACGATGTCTGAGGCCACCGTCCAGGCCAGACGATAGGCTTGCTCGGCCTCGTCAAGACGGTTCGTCGCTTCCAATACTGTGCCCAGTTCATCATAGAAATTGCCCAGTGCCGATCGAGAACTGAGCCCATTGGGGAAGTCGGCTACGATCGGTTGGCAGAGTGCGATTGCCTGCCGGTATGCCTCCTCGGCCTCAGGAAGCCGCCCACCGTCCCGCAACAGGTTGGCCAGGCTTTCCTGGTTACAAGCGGTAGCGAATCGGTGGTGCTGAGAATTTGGGTTTTCGGCCAAGACCCTCACGCGGATTCCCCACACCTGGCGGAGGAGCTTTTCGGCTTCCTGAGGATCGTTGCGGACCAATGCTCCGGCAAGGGAGCTCAGGGTTTCAGCTAATAAGTCGCGGTATTCCGGCTCCGTCGGGAACTGATCGACGAGTTTCTCGGCGAGGGCCACACCGCTGCGGGATTCATCTTCGGCATCACGGGCACGCCCGAGACCTGCCAATGCAACAGCCAAGCTCTGCCGAACACGGCCCGGTCGCGTGCGAAATTGAGGCGTCGCGGGGAAATCATCGGCCAGTGTCTCGAAGAGGACTAGAGCCTGACGCAGGATCGGTTCCGCCTCCTGAGGTCGGGCGAAGCCGAAGGTGAGTTCGTCCGCCAACGAGAGACAGCCTTCAGCAAGTGCCGCCCTGTAGTCCGGCTCGGCGGGAAAATCAGCAACCAGTACTTCGAGCAACTTGACCGACTCTCGCAGAGCCTTTACTGCCTCATCGTGCTGGTGGAAGTAATGATAAATAGTACCGACTCGTTGCAGTGCTCGGCCTGTTCCCATTCGGAGCGCCGGGTCCGCGTTCTTCTGTTCGAGGAATCCCTGGTAGAACTTGAGTGCGTCTTCCAGCAGCGCTTTCCGAACCGGCTCCATTTGGGGTACGCCGGACAACCTCTCGTCGGCGACGCGGGTCAACATCTGATCCACCGCCTCTCGAGCCTTAGTCAGATTGGCTGTCGCTTCCTTTCTCGCGTCTTCTGCCTGTTGCCGTTGCGACTCGGCCTCTTTCCGCTGTTCGTCAGCTTCGATCCGTCGGCGATCGGCAACCAAACGCTGTGCGGCTTCTTCCGTTTGAGCTACTTCTGCGTCATGTTGTGCCCGCGTCGCTTGGATCGCCTGCCAGACGCTGATGACTGTGCCCAGCACCAGCGCCGTGCACACCACAGCTCCGGTCAGGATCAGCCCAGAATTTCGGCGAGCAAACTTATGGAATCGGTATGCCACTGACGGAGGACAGGCCAGCACCGCCTCGTTGTTCAAGAATCGCTGCACATCGGCCGCAAGTCCGTTGGCAGATTCGTATCGGCGATTGCGGTCCTTCTCCAATGCTTTCATCACGATCCAGTCCAATTCTCCACGTAGCTGTCTGCTGAGTTTGTGTGGATCAATTTTGCGGGAATTAGAAACCGTGGACAAAGCCTGCGCTTCGAGCGTGCTGATTCTCGCACTGGGTCGAGGTGGATCGACTTCGGAAATCAACCTTCGCATTTCATCAAAACCGGCTTCGCGTAGGGTCTCGCTTTCAAATGGAGTCTGGCCGGTGAGGATTTCGTAGAGAAGGACTCCGAGGGAATAGATATCGCTGCGAGTGTCGATATCGATGCTACTTAGACCAGCCTGCTCGGGACTCATATACAACGGCGTGCCAATCATTTGACTAAAGCCAGTATGCAGCGTTTTTTCCGTCAGTTGCTGGCCTATCGCTTTAGCCACACCAAAGTCAATCACTTTAGGGACCGGTTTAACGTCATGTATCTCGACCAATACATTGCTGGGTTTGAGGTCGCGATGAATTAGACCCTTTTGATGGGCATGTTGGACCGCTTGGCAAACTGTGATAAACAACTGCAGACGCTCACGCGTATCGAGTTTTTGTTGATCACAGAATTCAGTAATGGGTGTTCCCTTGACTAGTTCCATCGCAAAGTAAGGCCGACCGGTTTCTGTCGTGCCAGCATCGAGAACCCTGGCAATGTTAGGGTGATTCATCAACGCCAACGCCTGTCGCTCTGCTTCAAAACGGGCCACCACTTGGTGCGAATCCATGCCTGGCTTGATCAGTTTCAAGGCTACTTTGCGACGTACTGGCTCCTTTTGCTCGGCAACGTAGACTGTACCCATGCCACCTTCGCCGATTTGCTCGAGAAGTTTGTAGGGGCCGATTTGGAGGCCGGGACAATCGGTGCGAACTTGGTCGATGGTGGCACTCAATCCTGGAGGTGCAATATCCAAGAAAAAACTATCGTCGTTTTGATGATCGGTGAGTAACTCTTCAACCGATTGCCGCAATTCAGAGTCATTACCACATGCATCGTTAAGGTAGGCAATGCGTGCTTGGGTAGATTCCTTTTGAAGGGCTTCGATGAATATCTCTCGCTGTTTCATGGTCAAACGCTCGGTATAGGGATGTGTGTCTACTTAACAGTGCGAAAAAATCGCCCAATCGCGCAAAAAGAAATCCAAATTTTCTAGCTAGATAATGCGCAAAGCCTATTCGCCGGCCATTCGTCGTCTAAGCCACGACCTTGCAAACGCCCAGATGAAGTCGGCTTTCCGCGGTGAAACACCAAGAACTTTGGCTGATTGCTCGACGGTGAGTCCCGCAAAATAACGAAGCTTTACCAATTCAGCAGCGGTCTGGTCTTCGGCTGAAAGTGCATTTAGCGCATCGTCTAAGGCGAGCAGGTTGTTGCATTCTTCGGGAGCCACAAGCTCGGCTGATACCACATCGTGACGGTTCAGTTCACCGCCGTATTTGACACTCTTTCTACGACGGGCGTTTTCGACCAGAATCCGCCGCATTGCTTCCGCCGCCGCACCAAAAAAATGTCCACGACTGTTCCAATGCTGTGTCTGTTGGCTATCAACCATCCGCACATATACTTCATGCACAAGCGCCGTCGCCTGCAGTGTCTGCCCCGGCTTCTCTTGTGCCAGCCTAGCCGCAGCCAACTTCCGCAATTCCTCATAAACCAACGGAAGCAACTGCTCAGCCGCCGACGGATCTCCCGATTCGATTTGCGAAAGGATTCGGGTTACGTCGGACATATTAGTGGCTCACACTGCGATTCAGAACCAACGCAATTGTAGCAACCTGCCGCCGATGACAAGCATTTTCTGCCCGGGCGCGAGGGGGTCATCTTGGAGCGCGCTGGCGACAATGGTGATTGTCTTGGTAATTGGCAGACTGGTGAGCCCATCCTTGTCTTTGGCGGTCAGGGTGACGGTGCAGCTCCTGAGGATGCTCAGAAAGATTTGTGTGGACCAAACCAGATGCGGACCGTTCCATCGTGCAGTGCAGCGGCGAGCTTTTGACCGTCCGGCGAAAAGGCGACTGCGTTCACTCTGGCGGAGAGCCCGCGAAAGGAAAGCAACTCGTTGCCTGTTGGCCACTGCCAAAGCCGAACACCGTCATCGCCTCCGGTTGCCATGGTTCTACCGTCAGGGGAAAAGGTTATCGATTTCACTTCACCGTCGTGAGCAAGATTGTGACCAAGTAGCGGAGGTAGTTCTCCAGTATTTGATGGGTCTAATATTCTGACCTCTCCGTCGCGGTTGCCGAAGACCAACTGTTTCCCATCGGGACTAAAACATAGCCCGAGGACGGGCATCCTGTCTTGAATACTCGCCAACTCCTTGCCACTGACGAAATCCCACATGTGTATGCCGCCTCTGTCGTCAGCGGAAGCCAAGGTCGTGCTAGTGGGTGAAATTGCGAGACGATGGATCTGAGCAATTGGACCGCGCAGGACTACTTTTTCTTTTCTTTCGACGGTATCAAACAAACGAATGCACAAATCGTCGCTGGCTGCCGCAATCCATCGTCCATCCTGCGACGACGCCATTGACCGAATCGGGGATGTATGGTTTGCAAACTTCGTATGAATCTTCTTGGATTGCAGATCCCAAAGGCAAACACTTCCGTCAAAACCCACCGAGGCCAACAAGCTCTCCGACAGAATGCGGACATCGCTCACCATCGAACGATGGGCAATTAGATTGGCTGTTTCCTTTCCAGTTTCAACGTTCCAAAGTTTAAGCGTCTCGGCATCCGAATGCACTTCGTCATCGTAACCAACTGCCAATGTCTTGCTGTCCTTTGAAAAAGCAATGGACCATGCTTCTTGTCCGCTCATTCCTCGCCAATCAGACTCGGGTGAGAAATGCAGGTCTCGCAAATAGACAATTCCATCTTCACCGCCAGCCGCTAGCTTTTGCGAATCCAGTCCAAAAGATAAGACGCCGACTACGGAATCCGGCTCGAAAGAATCAAATAGTCGCAGCCCACTTCTCGCGTCCCAGATGGATATCGGAGATGGGGGACCAATTCCAGTCGCGATCGCAAGCTGTTGACTATCCGGTGAAAATGCAATGTTGACCAACTCGCCAGGAAGATTCTCGCATCGATACCGAATATCCCCAGTTGCCACGTCAAGAACTACGACACTCGGCGGGCCAGCCTTCCATACGGCGATGGCGATGGATTGGCTGCTCGGGGCGAAATAGATGCTGCTGGCATTGCCGTTGATCGCGGTGGACTTAGTTGTACACCGTCCAGTCACCGAATCTCGTATTTCGACACAGAATGACTCTGTGCTAATTCGCGACGCAAAGGCAATCTGCATGCTATCTGGTGAGAAGCTGAGACAATCAACATCTAGCGGCAAACCTTGATTGGGTATTGGTTTGTTCTGCTGTAATTCGGAGTCCCAAATGCGTACTTCTCCTGCTTTAGACTCGCGGTCAGGGCAACTGTAATAGCCGACCTTCTTGCCGTCTGGCGATAAACAGATTAGTTCATGATGCGACACGTCGTGCAACTCGAGCCTTTGCACACATTCAGCGTTCCTGGTATTCCAGAGAGACAGTTCACGCGTTGCCGTCTGCGGCCTTCGCTTGCTTCTGCACGCTTCAATGCCAATGTAAGTTGGCGATTGCTTTCGCGAGCATTCCAAGCATAGACGAAGATACTAGCAATCACAAACAGTAAGGCCAAAAGCGTAGTCGCCCACGAAGTCAGGGCAAATCGATTTCGCTTGATGAATTTCTTTACGCGATAGCTTGTAGATGGTGGTCCGGCAGATACGGGGGTATCGCACAGAAACCGTCGGATGTCTTCTGCGAACGCCGCTGCAGAGTCGTAGCGTCGGTCTCGATCTTTTTCTATTGCCTTCATCACGATCCAGTCCAATTCGCCGCGGAGATGTTGGCACATCTTGAGCGGATCCAATTGTCTTCGATCTGCAATCTTGGATAGATCAGCATCTTGTACTGTGCTGATCCTCGTGCTAGGACGCATTGGCTCAATCTCGCGAATTATCCTGCGCATTCCATCTGGGCCGGCTTGCTTGAGGGTCGAACTATCAAAGGGAGTCAAGCCGGTAAGAACTTCGTACAGCAAAACGCCCAATGAGTAGATGTCGCTTCGCGTATCGATATCGACATTGCTATGTCCGGCTTGCTCTGGGCTCATGTAGAGCGGCGTACAGACCATTTGGCTGAATCCGGTGTAAATCGTGCGATCCGTTAACTGCTGGCCGATGGCCTTTGCGACTCCAAAATCGATAACTTTGATCACGGGGGTCGCATCATTCATAGCGACCAGGATGTTCGATGGCTTGAGATCGCGATGGATGATTCCTTTCTGATGGGCATGCTGAACTGCTTGGCAGACCTGCAGGAACAGTTCGAGTCTATCGCGAGTCCCCAGAGTATGCGTGTCGCAGTGGTCCGTAATGGGAGTCCCCTTGACTAGTTCCATCACAAAGTAAGGTAGCCCGCCATCCGTCGTGCCCGCGTCTAAGACTCTCGCGATGTTGGGATGGTTCATCAGGGCCAAAGCCTGGCGCTCGGACTCGAATCGCGAAATGACTTCGCGGCTGCCCATTCCAGGCTTGATTATTTTTAAGGCCACTTTGCGGCGAACAGGCTTTTCCTGTTCCGCGACAAACACGCTTCCCATGCCCCCTTCACCCAAAAGTTCACGCAGTTTGTAAGGGCCAATTGTGCTGCCGGCGTTCGGCGTTGAAGATGCGGTCAAGAAACCCGCTGCGAATGGAGTAAGCGACTGCACGATTGCACACACTGGCTGATCCATGAAGCTGCCAGCTCGAAAGTGAGCGGCCACGAGCGCCTCGACCCGTTGATACAACTCCGCATTGGAGCCACAACTCTGCCGGGTGAATTCAGCCCGGGCCACGGGGTCGCCGATGGAAATTGCTTCGCAAAATACTGTATCTAGGCTTGGTTTTGTGTTCGGCATTGGAGTTTTTCACGTGTGCAGCAACGCAGTTTTATGCGCAGTTTCATACAGTGCGACATCTGAGACTGAAACGGCCCACGAATTGTATCTGTTTTTTTGATAGTTTTCGGTGATCTCCACCACTTGGTTCCCAGGCTCTGCCTGGGAACCAGAGAAATGCGGGTTCTGCCCGCCGCCCTCTGTTTGATGGCGGGCAAAACAGGAGGCAGAGCCTCCGAGGCAGGGCGTTGCCAGACAAGAGCCTGGGAACGAGCGGACGCCTGGGAATGAGCGGCGTTCTAAGTCTCTTTTTTGTCGGAAAGGGCGTCATACAACCAGGCGCGCGCAACCAACCAGTGCCGTTTGGCTGTGGCCAGTGAGATACCTTGGAGGTCGGCGACTTCCTGCAAAGTGAGGCCCGCGAAATAGCGTAATTGCACTATCGCGGCCTTCTCTGGCTCGACCGCATTCAACCGTTAACGCTTCTTCCAGAGCAAGCAGCTCGTCAATGTCATGACTTGGTGCACATGTCGCGGCGACATCCAGGTTGACTCGCTGGAGCCCACCGCCGTTTTTTTTTCGCTGCTTGCGACGGGCGTTCTCGACCAGGATGCGACGCATGGCTTGGGCGGCGGCGACAAAGAAATGCCCCCGACTATTCCAGTGTTGTGGCTTTTCAACATCGAAAAGCCGGACGAAAGCGTCATGAACTAACGCAGTTGCCTGCAACGTTTGCCCAGGATTCTCTTGGGCCATTTTAGCCGCTGCCAGCTTCCGCATCTCTTCATAAACCAACGGCAACAACTGCTCTGGCGCCGACGGATCACCAGATTCGATTTGCGACAAGATACGAGTAACGTCAGACATGGAATTTGCTCAGACCGTGATTTGGGACCAGTACAATTGTATCAGCCTCATTTCCAACTTGCCTTAGGCGAACGATCCATATTCGCATTTCCTAATCCTCGCCCACATCCTCCTCTGCATCCCGCCAGTCAATCTCCCTAGCGAGAGTGGATCCAGGACGACGGCGCAGCCATGAAAATAAGTCGCTGCTTGACTTCGAAAATCGACACGGTGGATCTGAGCTGCTTGCTTTGATCAACATTTGGCCACCTCCAGCCTGGTAGAAGCATTTTGAAATTTTAATGGTATCGACCTTAGTTCCGCCGCCACCAACTCCCGATGCTATAGTCGGCGGAACAGATATCACGAAAACCGCGATTGCCAATGCCCTAAACTTAAGAGTCGTTTTGCGAATCGAAGCCCGCCAAATAAGCAACCCGTTTTGAAAAAACTCCTCCATCGCATCCATGCAAGAATGCCGTTGGCGACTAACTATCTGCAGCTCGCTAGCTTACTGCGGCTTGACCGCGTCTTTAATGTCACGGCCAACGTTCTTGGCTGCCTTTTCAATGTCTTCGCCCGCGTCACGCATTTTCTCGTTTGGGCGGATGTCTAACGCGTCTTTTAACCCGTCGGTTTTATTGGCGTTGGATTGCTGCTCACAGCCAGAGAGTGTAAGTAGTGAGGCTGCTGTGAGGATGAATAGTTTACGATGCATTTTCATTATCTATCAATGAGTTAGTGGAATGAGCAATTGCCGAATATCTATCTGTGAAAACGGTTTGACAACATCATCTCGGCAATGATAGCTCCGCGCGAATCTCGCGTATTAATCGTTCTATTTGGTCTAGTTTGGATTGAATGGATTGGGGAGCTAACCTCGTGCCATTGTCTTGGCTGGGTACATTAAATAATGCTTCGCCGGACTGGCCATTGCGAACATATACGATTGCTATTGTTGAGTTGTTGGCCTGCATCATGTAGGACGTAACATCCTCCGTTCGGGCTACCGGATTACCGTTGATGCTGACAATTTGATCTCCAGCGCGGAGCCCTGCTTTGGCCGCTATGCCGTTGGACGCTAGCGAAGAGATGAAAACACCATTGCTTCTAGTCCCGAACAACCATCCAAATTGATTTGCGTTAGAGTTTGATTGCGATGTCGAATGTTGAATTGCGACTATCTGTCCATTGCGCATAACTCGTACGTTTTGATTGGCTTGAAGAAAAGTGTTGGCGGTATTCAAGTCTCGAATCCCCTGTCCATTCGAATCCACAAGTTGATCGTTTGGAAGAATTCCCATGCCTCGTAGCTGTGGATTTACGTCGTTCCGGAATCGAACCGTTCCATCTTGACCAATAGCTGCATGATCTACGAGATTAGCCCTTAATGCACCAAGTAATTGGGAACCGATGGATGTTCCAGCACCTTGCTGATTGTTAGGGATTGGCTGAGTGTTCGCGCCGAGTTGATCTCCATTCTGGATGGGTGAACCACCAAGTTGGCCATTTAGCTGCGCATTTCCCTGAACCTGCACATTGGAGGGTGCGATTTGAGCGCCAGGAAGATTGGGCTGAATCGCATTTTGAATTTGATCGCGAATAACGCCTCGAATCACGCCACCTTCTTGGCCGCCAAGTAAACCTCCAACAAACTCTTGCCCCGAAGAGCAACTTGAGAAATACGAAGTGATGGCGAATATAGAACAAAAAACAATCTTCTTCATGGCATAACTTCTCTTCTAAATGGTTTTTGGCTCGGCGTGCAAATCAGAAAACGATGACAGTGCATCATTCGTGCCGAACCGATCTTCGCTGCTTTCAAAGATGTCGATTCCGGGTTTTCGATTGGAAAAAACTCAAATGGCGATTTAGTTGTTCTCCACGGTGCCACCTTGGT
Source organism: Pirellula sp. (assembly GCA_031374925.1). Lineage (GTDB taxonomy): Bacteria > Planctomycetota > Planctomycetia > Pirellulales > Pirellulaceae > JBKCUI01. Next base: position 12,408 of record JANMHA010000463.1, read on the forward strand.
CGTTGTCAGGCCAGTGACTTATGGATTTTTTACAACGCAGCTCGAAAGTCTAGCTAGCTATGGTGAGCGTGCTGGCTAGTGAATGCAAGTGTCGCCGATAGGTCGCCAAGGGATTCGATCTTGTCAGCCGCGTCGTAAACGGTCGGGCCGCATCGATACCAAGCCGCTCCAACACCGCATCAGCTATCGTCTGGATGCAAAGGATCATCTGGGTCGAAGAAGAAATCTCCGAGCCCCATCGGTAACGTATTTCCTCCAACCGCTTTTTGCTTTCTTTTTGCGGCCGCCGAAAGATCGAGCGCCTCGTCTCCCAAACAGGCTTGCAATGCCTCGCGCCAAGCGTGGTCCTTGGCCACCGGATGGTTCGATTTTTGAGACAACCGCTTTATCGCATAACGCAATACATTGATTCCGTCTCGAGCAGAGAAATCCAACTTCAACGAGTGGGCATGTTGCAAAAAGTCGACCGTCATCGCTAAGACATCCGATTCAGCGAATGGTAGGTGGTACTTGAGGATCTCCAGTTCGTCTTTTCGATTCGGAAACCCAACTTGAAGCGTCGGCTGCAATCGGCTCAATATGTAATCTGGGATTTCGTAAGTCGAATCATCTTGGTTCATGGTCACCGCACATCGAAACTCCCGGTGAGCTCCAATCGTAATCCCTGCAACGATCGACTCCACGTATCGACGTTGATCCAACAAAGGAGCAAGCGAGGCCCAGGACTTTTCGTTCATGCGATTGCCTTCGTCGAGAACGCAAACGGCCCCCCGAATCATGGCGGTCACCAGGGGCGAAGCGTGATAGGCGATCTTACCGTTGCTAGAAAGCACGGGAGTTACCAGCAAATCCTCGGGCCGCGTGTCGGCAGTGCATTGGTAGATATATAGCTCTTGCCGCCGTGCTGCTGCCGCAGCCATTGCCAAGGCCGTTTTTCCTACTCCAGGAACACCTACCAATCGAGGCGTCAATGGCAAATCCACCGCGTCGACGGTGAGCCAACAAGCGGCAAGTTGTCGCAAGGGCTCTTCCTGTCCAATCCACTTTGCCGTGTTCGAAACTGGATTGCCAAGAGTTAGCGTCACCCCCTCAATGGTAACCGTCTCGCTCATCAGGTGCTCTCTCTGAATTGAATTTGTTGGTTTGCGTCGTCGAGCGGCGAATATGCATTTGCCGATCCAAGGCCAAGCTCGGCAGGAGCCTCGCACTCCCACAGAAAGGCTCGGCAGGTAAATTAGGTAAATCTCAATCCGCCGCTCGCTTTGACGAGCGTTGGTCTGGCATTTTACCAAGAGTCTGCGAAAACGGAGACGCAAGCGTGGGAAGTGAGGCAAATGTTTGTAACGACTCCCACGCCCTTCGTAAACTCAGGGACCTGCCATAAATCGACCTGTCGAAGATCGCTAACAAAAATGCTGGCTTTTGTGTTAAGTTATGAGGGTTTTAACGCTTCTTCGCATTTCTTTCATAATTTCTCTTTGACATTTGCCAAATCGTTCAAGTTGATTCTTCAATCTCGGATCGGCCTTGGATAAATTGAGTCTGTTAACGATTTCTTGATTCTCACCCACGTAAGGCGGTCATGTCGCAATTGCCGATGCCGATGGAAAGTGAAGTGGAGCTGCTTTTACGCAACGCTCAGCTTCGCGACGAACTCGAACCCTATTTGGATGAAGCTGTAGACCTCGTTTCGATTCGACACATGTCTCTTGTCGAAGAGAACGAGTTTCTGGCCTCCATCCTAGCCTGGGAACGCGCACCAACCCTTCCGATTAGCCAATGGTTTGAGCCAGAATTAAAACTGCCGAAACCAGAAACACTCTCCGACGTTGAGCTGACGTCGCTGCTTTGGCAAACGATCCAACAGCTCTACAACCAACGGATCGTTTTGGCGCTGACCGATCACCTCAGCGATCGTCAGCTCTATTGCTTGATCGTGCGAGATATTTTGCCCGCCTATGAAAAACGCATTGCGGAGCAACGCAATTTTCTTCATTGGCATTGCTTGCAAGACAACGACATGGAAGGATGGCTCAAGTACTATGCAACGGACGCGGAGCGGGACCAATGGCGAGAAGAAAACGGTGCCGAGCCGCCCGAGCCGCAATCGCCGCCATATCCTCGCAAAATGCCTCGCAAACCAAGCAACATGAGCTAATGCAAGAAATTAGACCCGTTACGGTCCTGCGACATTTCACGGAACAGACCCCGGGAAGTGTCCTCTATCGCTGTGGAAATACCGTTGTGCTTTGCACCGCTAGCCTCGAGAAAAAAGTTCCGGACTGGATGGCCGGTCGAGGTAAAGGTTGGATCACCGCCGAATACAACATGTTGCCGGGAAGCACGTCCCCTCGCAAGGCCCGCGAACGCGCTGGCAAAGTCGACGGCCGCACAACCGAAATTCAACGTCTGATAGGTCGATCGTTTCGCGCTGTAGCTGACCTCGACAAACTCGGCGAACGCTCTCTCACGATCGATTGCGATGTATTGCAAGCCGATGGCGGTACTCGAACCGCCGCGATTACGGGCGGTTTCATCGCCTTGGTCGATGCTGTGAATTCCGTCTTCCGCGGTGTTCCCGCAATTGAATATCCGCTTCGCGGCAGTGTTGCGGCTGTTAGTGTCGGAATCGTCGACGGATTGCCAACGCTCGATCTGGATTACGAACGCGACGTTCGAGCTGATGTCGATATGAATGTCGTTATGACTGGCGGTGGTAAGTTTATAGAGATCCAAGGGACAGGTGAGGAAGCCACCTTCGACGACGACGAACTTGCCGCCCTCGTGAAACTGGCCAAGCAAGGTATTTCTCAACTAAGTGAGATTCAAAAAACATCCCTTGGTAGCGATTGGCCTTGGTTGTAGCTCGAAGATCCGTGGCTTAGTCGGGCTAAGTGCACGAGCTACGGACGAATGGTTCTAGGGCGAGTGGCAGATTGCAGTATCCCAACCCGAAGCGTAAGCGAGGGACGATTTCGCAGGTCCCTCACTTACGTATTGGGTTATGATTGGTAGTTTTCACATCGCCGCTCGCCTAAATGCGATCCATTTCCATTCTGTGATGCATCTCAGTAACCATTCCAATGGACCCAGTCGAAAAAATCGCAACCAAGCTTTCATCGCTAGCAGCAACAATAAATAGACACCGATGCAAATGAGGATACCTATCGCTGGTCCTATTTTGCCATACCAAGCGAAGCCGTAACTGTTGAATAACAACCCCATGACGACTGATTCGCCAATGTAAATCGTTAGCGTCGAGCGCCCCTCTCCTGCGAGATACTTCGCGTCGATTGTCAAGCCCCAAGCTTGAAACCGGGAAAGAATCCCTGTTCATTCTTTGAAAATGGCAATCAGTTGACGATTTCACTGATGTCGATGAGATAAACCTGTCGCCCACCCTCATGCGATGAGTCGAAGACAACTTTTTTCCCATCTCGGCTAGCACACGGGTGATTGTCGCATCGCCATTCACCTCGATGCGTTAATGGCGCGAGGAAGTGCCCAAGCGGCACGCGGCGGTCGGTTGGAATGTGATAAAGATAGGGATGCTGAAGCATGTTCGCATCGGGGTACGTATCATTGAGCACCCACTGATTATTGGTTCCAGGCACGTAAGTATTGTGGCCATTCGTCGTCATAGCATCGAGTCCAACCACTTCCACTTTGTCACTCTTGTCTTCGTACAAGTAGAACCGTTCTCGGTGTGATGGATGCCAAGCCCAAGCAAAGATATGGTTTGGATCGCGCCAAACGAAATGGGATGTCCCACCCCATGGATCAAGCACGTGGACGTCGGAGCCATCGAAGTTCATGGTGAGCGCACGCGTATAAAACGCAGTCTTATCGCCTGTCGCATGCCATCGATGCAAAAAGAAGAGGCGCGACCCGTCGGTGTTGCAGAGCAAGTGGTTGAACCAGTGCTTTGAAGCTGGTTTGAAGGTAGCGTCCTCGCGTCCCGTAAACGGAATTCTTACCGCATCCGCAAAAGAGAAGATGAGCGATTGAGCGCCTGACTGCATGTCCATTCGCCAGATACCTGCGTTGTCTGGCGCAAGGACGTCTTTGTTGGGGTCTGGCACACCTGCATATCCGTAGCCTGGACGCGTATCATTCAAGCGTCGAAAATCTGGAGCAAAGCCAACTTTGCCGTCAGGGCTAAGGCAATAGAACGGATTCGGCAATGTGCGCTTGCGACCCGTTTTGATGTTCAAGATTTGGGAGACAAACTGATCTTCTTGACGGTCGTTCCATGCAACTTCGCTTTCCGTGCCAGGAACCCATTGCAACATGCATCCCTGTTGCCAATTCCACGCTGAAGTGCTACCTAGTTCAGTCCATTTATCTTTGTCCTCGGTATCAATGAACCCAATGTTGATCGAGTCTTCGGGCGAAGGGGAACGACCATTGAAATCCACTTCATTGGCGAGCACGAGGCGGTTCGTCGTGTCGAACAGCAGTTTGTCGTAGTAACCTCGCCAATGAAACTTGGGGCCACGCGTGATTGCGAGGACTGGTGGCAATGGGTCATTGAAAGTACGACTAGCCAACGCGTTCATTGCCAATCCTGCGGGAAGCAGCAGGGCAAGCTTTTCCAAAAAAACGCGTCTCAAGTGATTTGTAGGCATTGGTTGTTTTCCTCGGAACTGCGTGACCGTTGCATCGCGCCTTGTAAACATGATTCTAGTGGTTTCCGCACCTTCGTTGGTCCATTGGCCAAAGCACTAGGACCCTGTGTCCCATAGCAGGAGTTGTTGATTGTGTTAAGCCCAATTGTCGTTATTGTGACCTAGTTTTGGCCTGTTATTTCATTGCTATAAGCGATAATTTCGCCTTGCCAAGGAACGGCTTGTTCGACGAAACTAGTGGACTTGGCTTTTGCGGATCTACAACACTGGACGGAACAAAACGGCATGACGAACCTGGCACAACTGGACCCTCCCAAGGCGACCGGATTGATTGTCCATATACTCGAAGCAATTGCTCTTTTAGAAAAGAAAATACGACCTCAACAGCTCTTAATGGCTCGCTATTACACAGCGCAAGACCAGCCAAGACTCAAGAAAGGCGAAAGTAGCCTTCAATGGGATTTCGAATTGCAAGGGGTCGCACCCGTCCGCGGGCAATTCAACACTAGCATTCTGTTTGAATTGGATACCAAGCAACTCGGCAACCTCATGGATCCGAACGGGGGGCGGGTTATCCGCCAGCTCAACGCCCAATGCAGTTGCGTAGAAACCGTAAAACCTTGCGTTCATCAAATTCATTGCTTGCATTACATTCGACGGCAATTGAGCGGGAAATCGGCCGAAGATGCCATTCAATGGATGCAAAGCTGCGTCACGGATGGACGCCATGCCGGACGAAAACTCATTGAATCACTTGGCTACCTGAAAGATGCACCTGTTGCGCCAGACACGCCTGCCGATGAAATGGAACGCGACCGCCTCATGCGGATCCAATGGCGGTTGTCCTTCTCGAATAGCACTGTCAAAGTTAACGCGTACCTACAAACAATGCGCAAGAAGGGTGGCTGGAACAAAGGACGTCATCTCAAAGACGGACTCGATACCGTTGAGGAAGCAGCGCTGGTCCATCCATCGGACCGAATGCTAATCTTGTTGCTGCAATCCGCCGAAGAGTCTTACCGTGGTCAGACTCCTCGCATCGTACGCGAATGCCTAAAACTGCTCCAAGACCATCCGCATTTGACTCTAGACGACGAACTTCAAACGCCCATCCGAATCAAAGAGTGCCCGATCGAAGTTCGCATCGACGAAGTCGAAGACATCTACAAGCCAAGCATCTATCAGGGCGAAGTTCAAATTGTCTCCTTGCGAGACAATCCAGATTATTTCATGGGGACGATCAACAATCACGAAACCATGATGCTGCGGTTGGATCGGGATCAGCGCAGCATTTGGGTTAGCAGCATTGACAATCGAATGAAACGATTGATCGAAGACCTGCACGCGGCGGAGCGTCGCGAGGCGGTGCTAGACCAAGAGACTGCCGAACAATTCGCTGACTTAGTGGCGGCCGCCGCCGATCCCAAGTGGATTCAAATCAATCTGCCGGAACGCTTGGCCGGTCCAGAACAGCCATTGGAACCCAACATCGAAGTCCATCTTTCCCCTTTTGGCAAGGAAAGCTTGCTCGTCGGATTGAGAGTGGCTTGCGATGTCGTGGCCGATCAACCTGTTCCAGGTATGGAACCGGATCGCCTGCGTGTTGCCACACCCGCCGGTCGATTCCAACTCTTGCGGGCACTCGAAGAGGAATCCATTCGGGCCGACGAGATTGCTGGCGCATTGGAACTTGGGCAATTGCTTTATGAGAGTCCCTACACGTGGATCGCAGAGAATCCAGATCTAGCTCTCGACTTGCTCCAACGCATTCAATCGTTGGGTGAAAACGCTCCAACGGTCTGTTGGCCCAAGAGTCAGCCGATGAAGATCATCGGTGAAATCACACCTCAGCGTTTGCAAGTGCGATTGACGAGCCAACGCGATTGGTTCGGCGTCGAAGGGGTTGCAAGACTCGAGGGGCTTGAAATTCCGTTGGCGGAACTGCTTACTGCGCTGCGCGGTGGCCGCAGGTTTGTTCCGCTCGGGGATGGCCAGTTCGCCATGATCTCGGAGCAACTGCGTCAGCGGCTTAACAGTATTCAAGACGTTTCGCAAAGTGATTCAGGAGCCATCCGTGTTTCAAGAGCCGCGACAGCTGTCGTCGAAGAAGCCCTCGGAAGCGACATCAGTTACGAGTCTGACATGTCATGGCGCGATGCGCTGGATCGATTGGCCGGCGCCAGGGTTCTTAAACCAGTTGTGCCTTCGAATTTGAATGCCGAACTTCGCGATTACCAAAAGACCGGTTACGCTTGGCTCGCCAAGTTGGCGCATTGGGGGATCGGTGGTTGCTTAGCGGACGACATGGGTCTCGGTAAAACGGTGCAAGCCCTGGGCGTGTTGCTGGACCGAGCCAATAAAGGTGCCGCGCTGATCATTGCTCCGACCAGCGTTGGGGTCAATTGGCAGCGAGAAACAGAGAAATTCGCCCCTTCGCTCAAAGCCAAATTATACCGCGAGCATGACCGTCAAACGCTGGTGGATTCGGCAGGCCCCGGTGATTTGATTATTACAAGCTATCAGTTGCTACAACGCGACGTCGATCGATTCACTGCTAGATCGTGGCACACGTTGGTTTTGGATGAGGCTCAATTCATCAAGAACTTCCAAACCAAGACAGCTCAAGCCGTACGTCAATTGGATGCGGACTGGCGAATTGCCCTCTCGGGTACTCCGCTAGAAAATCACTTGGGTGAACTCTGGAGTTTGATGCGTACGGTCAGTCCAGGCTTGCTTGGTTCCTGGGATCGCTTCCGCAAGAGCTTTGCGGAACCCATTGAACGGCAAGGGGACAAGGATCGTTTGAAGGCGTTGGGACGCGTTGTTCGGCCCTTCATTTTGCGACGAACCAAAAAAGAAGTGTTGTCGGAATTGCCGGATCGTACCGAAATCGTTCGATTGGCCGAGCTTTCTGAGGAAGAACGCCAAAAGTATGACGCGGCCCGCATGGCGGCACTGGCTGAAATCACCAAACCGGGCGACGGCGAACAGGAATCGCAAATGCGCATTCGTGTCTTGGCGTGGCTCACCCGATTGCGTCAACTGGCTTGCCACCCAGGCTTGGTCGACAAGCGTTGGGACAAATCGTCCGCCAAGCTGGATCTGTTCATGGAGATCGTCGGAGAATTGCGAGAAGGGGAGCACCGAGCGTTGGTCTTTAGCCAATTCGTTCAGCATCTCTTGTTGATCCGTGGTGCGCTCGACAAGCTCGGCATCAAGTACCAGTACCTCGACGGATCGACACCGGCAGCCAAACGCCAAGAAGCGGTCGATCGATTCCAAGCTGGCGAAGGGGAACTGTTCTTGATCTCGCTCAAGGCGGGTGGAACAGGTCTGAATCTAACTGCGGCAGACTATGTGATTCACATGGATCCATGGTGGAATCCGGCCGTCGAAGACCAAGCCACCGACCGGGCACACCGAATCGGACAAGAGCGAGCAGTGACCGTCTATCGCATCGTTGCCAAGGATACCATCGAGCAGCAGATTCTCGCATTGCATGCGGACAAGCGCGAGCTGATCAGTGGAGTGCTAGATGGCGCCGATCGAGCCGGCCGAATGAGCACGGACGAACTGGTATCGTTGATCAAATTGAGCCAGGCGGAAAGCTAAGCTCGACCTTAATTCAATCGTCAGGGTGTTGTTCTTCGTCCCAACGGGACTCAAGTCAATAGCCATTGGGCGTGAGCCACTGGAATCGAACGCCACCCATTCCGCATTCGAGCCCCAACGGGGTGGAAGTGGATTGCAAATCGCGTCAGTCCCAAATGCAACGCTTGTCGTATTCCAATTCGAGCAATTTGAGAAGGCGATGAACTCCTTTTGAAATGTTTGCGTTAAGTGAGATTTTTTCTGATTCACCAGATCATTCCTGGGAAGGACTGTCGCCGCGATGCGGCTTTGGCGAATGGATGTGACGCGTTCACGGGTTGCACCCCTTGCCGGGCAACGCTGTGAAGCATTCTTGTCCGATCGGAGCTTGACTCCGACGGACGCCGTTTTGGCGTACTAAATGTTCAGCTCAGACCTTAAAGTACCGCTCACGCCTCGACCGCCTACGGCGGTCGAGGCGTGAGCGGAGGTTCGCGAGCTGTTACGTAGGACGCCAAAACAAGGTTGAGGGGAGGCAAGCTCCCGCTCAACCTAAGCGAATTGTTGGTGAAAATGCTTCACAGCGTTGCCTGCCGGGCGCGCGACGTTTTGCAACGTCTTTCTTGAGCGTACGAACTTGGCGAGTCTGTCCATATGGGGGTAGGAGAGGAGGGACACAGCACTTTGTAGGTCATCCTGTTGGTAGCAGAAACAAGATAACTGACCAAACGGTGTTAGCTATGGTGACAGGCTGGCAGCCTGTCCTACGATTGGCTGAATCTCTCCGCAGAGCGCTAGGGCACGCAGGGCTTGGGCGGTGCTGATGTACGTGCTGTAATGATACGTATCGCGAAACAGTGACTTCATCCACCAGCGTCCGCTCTCACGCTGATTCTGCTTGAGCCACTGGATCCCCTTTTGAATGCGGATATCTGTGGCTGGGACGCCTGCTTCTCGCAGTAAAACGATTGCGAAAGCGGTCATATACGGATCGCTTCCGGGGTTAGCCGCATCCGGTTCAGACTGAATCATGGCGATCACTTTTGGATCCATTTTTTTGTGCCAAAGCATGAGGTCGGACATGCGCCGAGTTGACCATCCGCCATCAGCGAGCTGTTGTCGCCAAAGCATGGCGATCGACGCTTCTCGCTGCTCTTGCGAAACAAGATCCGGCATAAATCCTGCTAGCTGAAGTTTGACCGCCTTCTCGTAGTCATTGATCGGTGCATGCTTGCTCAAGTACTGATTCATTCGCTCGATACGTTCCAGAGTATCCGCATCCGTTACCGAAGCTAGCCAACCTGGGGCGTTTGCCATGGCCCGCGCCGCTTGCATGGTCAGTTCGAAATCGGTAGTGATGTAAGGAATCTCCACTTGATCGATGGTCTTAATAAAACCTTCGTCGGCTAGGCATTGGAGCGTGTGCCGAAGTGACTTGTCAGTATGATCCGAAAGCGTTCCCGTAACATGCTTGTCCCAGGCAGCGAGCCCGGAACTGCGCCAGACCGATTGGATACTAGCTCCCCAATACTTCACTCCATCGCGGATTTCGGGCGGCCCAATTTTGTCGGTGACGCTTTGCATGAAGTAATCATGGACCTCGTCGCTCGGCTTACCGAGCAGAGCCGTCAAAGCCGGACGTTCAGCCATGTAGACGCCGGTGCTGTGGCAAGCGACACAGCTTCGCTCTCGCACCCAATAATTGGCTCCGTCGTCGAGGTATTTCTTTGCGGCCAAGATGCTCTCAGGTCCAAACGACTTTATATTTGGTTCGTCGGCGGTTGCTGCGGGCACTTCGATGCCGTCGGATTTGTATTGGAATTTGGCGATCGGCTTCTTCTGTTGGTTGGGTGGATCCTCTGCGGCAACCCAAGGCTGGTGCGTCAGAAGCGATAAAAAAGATAAAGCGGAGATTTTGAGGAGTGATTTCATGATTTGCAGCATTCCGATCCTATTGGTCAATCTGTCCACAGACTAACACAATTATTGCGTTTAATGTCGCGTCCATGTACTGCTAAGTGTAGCCGAAACTGACTGTGCCATAGGTTTCTTCTTGCTTATGGCATTCCTTTTGCGTCAACAAGCCAACCGAATTTTGCCGTTCCGAATTGATGCGAAGATTTTTGAGTAGGCGACGATTCGTATGTAAGTAAGTGCATAGACCGTCCGTCGCGGAACGAACGGACCTACGTGGATCCGTCGCTCCGTCGACGGATGTCCAGGCGGCTCGAATTGCCAAAGAACTATCTCATTTAGTAAACATCAACACCCCAACCGAATCTTGCCGTTCCGAATTGATGCGAATCAATGCGAAGATTTTTGAGTAGGCGACGATTTGTATGTAAGTAAGTGCATGGACCGTCCGTCGCGGAGCGAACGGACCTACGATTTTACCAATCTATATTCCGCCAGCCTCAATCCAATTGCGACCCCTAGCACTGGAAGCATGGTAAAAAAATTGATCCAGACAAAGTGATAAAAATCTGGGCCACGTAACCGAAGTGTGGTGAAAAGCGACATCTCACTTACTGTGGCCAACACGAACAGCCCAAGGACCAAAATGGTTGGGAATACACAGCGTCTTAACGACAGGACCGAGAAAAGCACCGGGACACAAACAATGCAGGCTGAAAAAGCCAAGAAAACAAAAATGGGTAGATCGCCGCCCATCGAAAAACGTCGAGCGAATGGCAAAATGAGCCTGCCAACGGTAAGCAGCAATGCTACCACTGTCGTTACGATCATCAAGTGCCGAATGCCGTATTGTTTGAGCATTCCAGTGCCAACGGATCCAATGGTCGCAACGTTTGACTTATACATTCTAACTCCCAATCCCAGCCATAAAATCCAAACAAGTAGTTGGACCATGGCTGCAATCAAAAACACGCTCAGAACAATCAGAAAAAAGATACTGCCCTCACCAAAAAAAAGAAACACTATGGGGAAGACAATCAAAAGAACTGCAGCCATGGGCAATCGCTGCTTCGTGGTGCCAGGTCCAAAAACGGTCCAGGATGATGCAAGGATGGCATACGCAAACGTCGAGCCAAGCAAAAGGCCAACCAAAAACTGATTGCCGGGAAGATGGATGTGAGTCACAGCCAGAATCCCGCTTGCCAGGGCAGCGTAACCTGCCAACAGACCAAGTAGCTTTTGTTCCCCGCTCATGTCATTTCACCTATAAGTTGCTGGATGTCCGCCTCGGAGATGCGGACCTACTTAATGCTGGATGTCCGCCTCGGAGATGCGGACCTACTTGATGCTGGGTGTCCGCCTCGGAGATGCGGACCTTCTTGATGCTGGGTGTCCGCCTCGGAGATGCGGACCTACTTGCGTGCCTGATGTTTGACTCAATCGCCCAACGAATGAATCGTGTTATGAATGACTCCTTCAGCCGCCAAACCGGTCGCAGTTCGAAACGCGAACTTGATCTCCATGCACCACGTCGGTGCCAACTCATCCACATGCATTCGAACAGACTTGCCATCCGCTGAAAGATCTATCGATCGCACGGCCAACGTCTTCTCATCGTAATGGTCGGATCCGTATTTCTTGGATCGCTTCAAGGCCCAAGTCTTAATCTTGACATTCTTGGGATCCAACGACGATGCCTCCATCGGTTCCGCAAACGTTAAATGCAATCCGGATTTTTTGGCGTGAAGTGCCACCGGGAGCACGATAGGTTGATCGGTTGGACGCAGCCGATAAAGACCACCTGGACTTGTTGCATTACCCGCCCAAGCGAACATGCCGCACAAGTAGAGCTGTTGATCCTGGGGACGAAAGCGGCCTCGCATGACTCCTGTCGGAAAATTTGGGATCGGCAACTCGATCATGCCACCTTGCCGAACACCGCCAACCTGTTCGTGCAGCACCGAGAACACCTTGCCATAACCATACGACAAGTTCAGCAGACTGCCATTGAGTGCTTTCCAGCGTGGGCTATCGACCCACAACAATTCGGCTGGCGATCGATCGAACGCGTTCGTTATCCAACACAGCGGCGGTTCCATGGCTGAGTCCGATTCATCGGTGATATCATGATAGCCAAACATGTTACCGTAGAAATTGGGTTTGCCGGATGGGTTCAGAGTTACCCAGTTGATTCGGTTCTTGGGATTCCAAAACCCTTCTTGATCGGTCACCACAAAGGAGCCATCGGGATTGAGGCAAACGCCGTTGGCAGCTCGGAAACCAGTCGCAATAATATCCGTGCGAGAGCCATCGGGAGTTACTCGCAGAAGTGTGCCGTGCTGTGGCACAACGGCAACCAGCGCATGCCGACCCGACTTTGCATAATAAAAATTGCCGGCCTCGTCCACTTGCAAACCCATGGCAAATTCATGAAAGTGTTCCGTCACTTGATGATCGTTGTTGAGGCACTGATAGAAGTCAATTTCTCCATCGCCATTCAAATCATGAAGCACGGCAAGCTGGTCGCGACAAGTCAGGTAAACCTTGTCTCGGATCACCTTCAAACCGAGTGGTTGATAGAGGCCGGATGCGATGCGTTGCCACTTTAGAATCCCTTGGTTGCCATCCATGCAAACGTGCCAAACGTCGCCATCCCAAGTGCAAATCGCCATGCTCCCGTCGGCGTAGAAATCGAGTCCCGAGAATCGCATTTGAGCCAACCAAGGGTTCGACTCCGGAGCGGTCAACACGTCGACCGCAAAAGGACCTTTGTCAAACGAGGTCGTTGTTTTGGTCTCTAAGATTTGCTGCCATCGGGCTGGACCACCCATCGTGAGAGGCTTCAAATCGAACGAACCATCCGCCATTTCCGCACCGAGCGATTTTGCAAGTGAAGCCAAATGCGTTTTGTCTTCCTGCTGGTTGCTTGCCATCCACAGCGTGAATTTGAGCGGGTCTTTTCCTGCAGGGATTTTTACTCGTAAATGACCATCTTCATTGACCCAAGAGAACTTCTCTATGGCAGGCAGCACACCGGCGGCGAGGCTAGTCGTTAGGACCGCAGAAGGGGACACTTTGTCTCCGAGCACTTCCAAGAAACCGCTCGCGGTTGTGTCAGCCAACTGCAGGATCAATTCGCGATCTCTGGGACCTATATTGATCGTTCGCAAAAACGTCGTTGGTAGTTTCGCTGTGGCGCTCGAAACGGAGCTAAGGGACTCAAGCAATTCCGCATTTCCGATGGAGTAAGAAAATACGACCTTGGACCCGTGGTGGTAAAGGCCACGAAACTTGCCCCATTCTTTTGGCAACGGACCATAGCGCCGTTTGTCTCGACCTTCGACCCGTTGGTCATCCACAAATGATCCAGTTGATGGATCCGCCCAGCCGGGAGCATTGCCGTTGGCCAATGCGACGTTTCCACTCACTCGCGGATGGACTTGGTGTTCGCCGTTGAGTTGGATGTCTCGCCAGTCGATAAATCGGGAACCCTTTCCGCCATCCTGAGCCTGCCATGCGGCGGACACTCGCAGTGTATCCGTATCAAAGATCATCCACTGCTGGCCTCGCGAAACACCCCCTGCGCCGGAATCGAGCCGCACTGCCGTCCCTTTGTACGCGATGTTGAGTGTCCCACCCGGCGTTTCGTAACAGTGGGTCAAGCTAGGACCATAGTCCATGGCACTCCATGCCTCGATCTTGCTCGGTTCTGGACCGCGAGTATCCCCCTTCGGCAAACTCGCGATATACGTCGGATCCACCGCTGAGAGTTGCGATGGATTGTGTGGTTTCAAATAGGTTTCGCGAAGATAGTAAATGACGTCGTACTTTTGCGAAGGGACCATCCAAGTCTGGGCGGGCATGAATCCGAAACCGCGAGTCAGCGTTCGGTACAATGAATGCGGATCGTTGCCATTTTTGAACTTACCCTCCGCAAATCGCATGGCCGTTGGAAGTGAACCCACTTGGTCTTTGGTACCATGACAATTGCCACAGACACGTCGATAGATTGCTTCGCCGCGGGCCAGTGAGTCCGGCCCCCAGTCGTTGATGAAGCCGACGTGATCAATTCGCTCTTCGTATTCAGGCAGTTTCAGTGTTAGCAAGGCATCCGAAGGCTGCAGTTCCTTGGCTCGCAACACGCCGCCATCTCGAATCTCAATCAAATAGCGAACCAAATCCAGAAACTGCTGTCGACTGGTAAGCTGATTGATTTGGCCGGCTGGCATGATCGATTGTGTTTGGTTTGCAAAATTTTCGATATCGCCTTTAGGCACGGTAATCAGTTGGTTGTTGCCGTCTCGCAAGACCACCTTGGCGTCTGTTCGTTCCACCAGCAACCCGGTCAAGGTCTCCCCATCCGAAGTGAGCACACTTGCGGACTCGAAACCTTTGCGAATGGACTTAGACGGTTCGAGGATTGCCTCGACAATGGCTTCGTTTGTGAGAGGCTCTTTCGTGTTGGCGAGATGCGGCCCAAGACCGGTTTGGAATCCGTCACCCACGGAATGGCACTTTGAACAGGCCATGGAAGGCTGGAAGAAGACGATTGCGCCACGAGCAGCATCCCCTTCTTGTTTCGCCATTTCCGCTAGCGCTTGTGGGGTAAGTCGCTTGAGGTCTTGCTCTAGATACTGCGAGTGGGCAAACTCGGTGCGACAAGCAACGGAGATCAAGAACGCAAAAGTTATGACAACGAAACGAATGGAACTTCTAGTCATCGGTGCTCTCATAAAACGCTTTAGAAACGGTATCCCATTGTAGCACGGCACTCCTAGATTGTGATTTTATTATTGTCGCCTTTCGCTCCGCGAAAGTTCGCCGCGTTAACACACTTTTGCGGAGCAAAAGGCGACAAACTTCTGCACCTTGCGAATAAACTCTCAGCCTATCCGTGCCGTGATTGTATCTCGTAACTGCCCAGCATCGTGTGGCACGACCGTGAGTTTACGAGGGGCGTGGTGAGTCGCTAGAAACACTTGCCTCACCTCCCACGCCCACGCTTCGCTTTGGGCGTGCCACACCGAAATTGTCCCCTTTCGCTCCGTTCCGTGAGTCTCGACACGAAGTGTCGAGCGACACTTGCGCCAAGCTATGCAGGCGGAATGGATTCTCCGCGGATGAGGTCTTCAAAGGTTTCTCTGGTTCGAATGCAATGCATCTTGCCATTTTCTAGCAACACCTCGGGGACTCGGTACCGACCGTTGTAGTTGCTCGACATAACAAATCCATAGGCTCCGGCTACTTCCAGAATCAAATAATCGCCAACGGAAGCTGCTGGCAGTGAGCGTTTGGCAACAAACCCACCTTCTTCCTGCGTGAAGATATCGCCGGATTCGCATAGAGGCCCCCCAACGACGACGTCGACCATTTGCTTCGAAACTCGCCCGTTCCGATGTGAGATCGAGATCGGATGGTAAGCGCCATAAAGGATTGGTCTCGCCAAATCATTAAAGCCAGCATCCAGCAGATAAAATGTATTGTCACCCATCGCTTTCACTGCCCGGATTTCTGCAATCAAGAACCCGCTCTCGGCGACTAGATATCTTCCCGGTTCGATTTCCAAACTCAACGCATGCTCGAACGCATGCTCAAGACGTTTGCGTGTTGCGTCCCAAAGTGAATAATACTGGTCCAAGTCTACGTAGGTCTGACCGACGCGGTAGGGTACTGGAAGCCCACCCCCTGCACTGATCGTGGTCAAAGTGCGACCCACTTGGAGGGCAATGGCTTCCAGTGACGTGCATACCTGCGATAGGTGTTCGAGATCGGTTCCTGATCCGATGTGCATATGCAAGCCAGTCACGGCAACATTGTACAAATCGGCTTTACGAAGACAGTCAACCACATCTTCGTGCCAAATTCCGTGCTTGGACTGCGGGCCACCCGTGTTGGTTTTTTGGCTATGCCCATGCCCGAATCCCGGGTTGATTCGAAGGGTGACGCTCGCACCAGGTACCTCGCTACCAAGTTGTTCAATCATGTCCGGCGAGCCGCAATTGACATGAAGTCCAAGTTCCTTAACTAACGCCAAAGCTTCGCGATCAAATACGTCTGCCGTATAGACGATTCCATCTGGAGCAAAGCCAGCTGCTAGGGCGCGTCTCACTTCCCCGACGCTTACGGCGTCAACTACCACGCCAAGCCCTTTTAGTCGATTCAGAATACCAATGTTGGAACATGCTTTTTGGGCATATCGAATGACGTCGAAAGCAGCCAAGTCGTGAACACGTTCTTCGATACTCGACATGTCGTATACGTAGGCTGGCGTACCAAACTTGCCAACAATTTCATCAATAGGGATACCAGCGATCTGGCTGCGAATGGTCTCAAAGGTGGTTGTGGCAGTTGGCATACTAATGGAGTGAATGGAGTGAATGGAGTGAATGGAGTCGGGATTTGGTTGAGCAGGAAACCAATACTTTCGAGTCAGGGTATGAAACTCGATTTAGTTGGCTAGAGTTCTTGCTTCTTCGCCCGAACAGACCGTGAATACCTTTCAAGAAACTTCTTTTCCTTGGATGTCAGCGAATCCTGTCCTGATTCATGAATCTTGGCTAAGATCCTATCCGCTTCCAAGGCATCGATGGCAACCGTAGACGCTGATTCGTTGTGTATTTTGAGTTTGGGGCCAGAATGCCTACGCAGCCATCGTCGCCACGAACCCTTTACGTCCCCCATAAACCGAAAGCTTAGGCCAAGGAAAAAATACGCAACGGCGCATAGAATCCCCGTAAGGTGTACGTCTGTCGCAACATTGGAGGATGGATTGGATGCGATATTCATCAGGACCAGCAGTATTCCCAAAACCCAAGCAGGAACAGGGAAGACGAGCAGATAGACACGTGACTTAGGAAAGTTGAAAACGAAAAGCATTTCGATGCACAAAACGGCACCGGAGGCGCCGAGCAATCCACCATTCGTTCCAAATAGCTGCTGCTTCAGAAGCCAGACGACGCCGCAAATCACCATGGAAATCAAATAGATTCGATAGAATTCCATCCTCCCATAGCGATCCTCCACGGAACGCCCCAGGAAGTAAAGCCCAAGCATATTGAAGAGAAGATGCTGAATCGCATGTGCATCATGACAAAAACCGTAGGTCAAGGTACGCCACCATAGATACGGACGTCCTAAGTCAGAACCCGACAGCATTAGAAACTCATTTACTGCACCCTGATCGCCAACAACAAAACTGTTGCGCAGGAACATGTTGGCTACAAAGACAGCCACGTTGATAATGATCAACGTACTTACAGCCGAACGCTGATCCCAGTTGGGGCGAAGATCCAGCTCGTTTTCGTCGCGGTAATAATTTCTATCGTAGATTCCCATCTACATCAACTTATCCGAGTTGCTCATTCTTGAGAATCTGGATTTTCCAAAGTCGGCGGTCGCACCTGCAAATCTTCGTTTTTGATCTCGACCCCGTTTGGTTGTTGCGATTTTGGCTCTTCCA
The DNA here is from genome assembly GCA_031374925.1 of Pirellula sp. Lineage (GTDB taxonomy): Bacteria > Planctomycetota > Planctomycetia > Pirellulales > Pirellulaceae > JBKCUI01. The sequence goes on from JANMHA010000463.1 coordinate 30,000, forward strand.
ACTTGACGGTACCGGATTCTGGGATTTTGGCTGGTGCATCCGCCTTTGGAGCTACAGGAACGCTGTCTGTCGCCGGAGTATTTTTCGGTGGAGCGGGATCGATTCCAGGAACCACTTCTCCGCGTGCTTCCGCAGCTAGCAACGACTGGGCTCTTGCATTCATTTCCTCCATTTTCTTGCCGATATCGATCCCCATAGAGCTTTCTTCTTTCGCTTTCCGATATTGAAGGAACTCCTCAAGAATAAAGGTCTCATCCAGTTCGCTTTCAACCAGTCGCTTGTACCGACCAAGCGACTTAATGACATCGTCGCCGACCTCTTCCGTAATCATCGATGGGTATCGACTGAAAACCTGAGCCCATTGCTTCCAGGCTTGTTCATACGCTTCAAGTGCTCCTTTGACGTCAGCCACGTTGATCAATTCATCCGCTTGGTACATGAGTCGTCGAGCTTCGACCATGTCCTCGCGTTGCTCAGCTTTTGCTCTCAATTCCCAATATTCGTAGTTGACTTGCCCTCGATAGGAATCAACTTCGCGGAGGAAATCTTTTGTGAAAGTAATCTTTGTCCCGAGCTCGATCGCCTTCAATTGCAAAGTGGGTGGAAGCTGCGCCGCTATTTGTTGAAAGCCTGGAGTCAGTCGACTCTTTAGAATAATGTAGGCTTCATAATCTAACCCTGTTCGTTCGTTCTCGGGCGCATCGTACAACTTGAGCGTCTCAGCCGGAATGCCTTTCCGTAAGAGTTGCTCAGCTTTGACCTTGGCATCGACCGATATTTCGTCGAACTCTTTTTGGAGCTTCGCGATTTCCGCGAGAGCACGCGTGTTGCTCAACAGTGTCAAATCTGTTCCCTGCCGAAACTGGTACAACGATTTCGTACCGAAATCAGCCCATTCGGCTCCCGCTTGCTTCCAGGCAAAACGCGAACTTGAGTCAAGAATCCCCTCGGATTCGATGGCTTCTGCATAGTACATGTGCCAAAGTGGACCATATGACATCAGCAAGTGCGGCGACTTTTTAATGGCAGCGCCTGCTTCATACAGTGCGACGGCGGTTTCGAACCATAACTTGCCAGTCAGCCAGTTATCGGGCTTTTGGTCGTAACCCAACGCACCTGTTTCAATTCCAGCCAGGCCTTGGTCTCTCAAATACTTGTGAAACTCCACATCCCTTTTATAGAGGGACCGGTACTGAACATGTTCATCCGCCTTGCCCAACTTGTTTCCCAAATAGTGTCCCAAGTCATACTGAAGGATCGGCTTTCGATCGTTGTACTTGGTACCGCGAATTAGATAGTCAATTCCCTTCTTGATCCATTCGTATCGTTGCCGATAGTCCTCGAACTCAGGTGCCACGTTGTAGCTCAAGTTGTGAGCTTGATGCTGCCATACGCTGATAAAGTGTGGCTGCAGCAATGCGATTTGATTCAATGTCGCGGAGAAACGGTCGAAGTACTTTTCCTCTTTGTAATAATCAGCCCGCAGCCAAAGAATAGTCGAGGCAATCCCCTTCATTCCGAGAGTAGCAAGTCGCATGCTCTCGCTGGTAGGATCCAATTTCCCAAGATTGGCCTGTCCCATTTTGTACTTGGTACGAAGCTGCCCAATCATGCCATTGTTGGGTCTTCCCAACGCGAAAAGTGGCCCGAGCAGAAGTACAATCGCAGCAATGTAAGCAATTTTTCGAAACAGACTATTTTTGTTCATGCTGCCATCTCGCGAGTCTTTAAGAAGAAGTAGCTAATAATCCCGGTCATCAGGAAGTATCCCGCACAAATGGTTAGATGGCGAGACAGAAGCCCTCCGAACAAGTTGACTCCGTAGGCTACGAAGTCCGCCGTACCCAGTTGAATGAAGTTTGGAATCGCCTTAGAAAGCGTCTGCAGACAAATGAGAATACCTTGATCGACCCGCTTGATCACGTTTTCCAAGACCACATTCCCCAAGTCGAGTTCGGTACCCGAGCCGCTCTGAAGCGGAATTCGAATAAGCGATGCAATTGGCCCGATACCCTTGTCAGCCTCTTTGACTATATCATCGACAAAGAATCCAAAGAACCCCAAGACAATGATAGAAACGGTCGCAATGATAGCTACCGGGCCTGACAGAAAGGTTGAAAACATCACGCCAAAACAAATCACAATCACCATCTGCAACCAGATACTGATATACCCTTTGATGAAATTCCACCAGAACGGCATCGGCTTGGCTCGGAAGTATAAATCCGCAGAAGCCATTCCCAGGTACTGACTTTTGTCTAGACAACGTATCATCACTTCGAATTTTCCGTCTGGGGCGATGTCGGTAAAGAAGTCTAAATCAGCTGGCTGTTCATTTCGAAAGCCTTTCAGTCCTTTGAGCGGGATCGAACGCTGGTCCAATTGAAATTCCTTCACTTTGAACGGCAACCTTTCGCTGACCACCGCTCCATCCATACTTCGGAAAACAACGACTCCACCCACGGGCGTGACGATATCCCCTTTGTACGTTCGAAACGCAGAGATGGTCATATCGTAGGTCAGTTCCGTCCCAAATCGCGATGGATTTACGTCCTTAAAAGTCCAAATCGCACTCGAGAGAGAGTCTCCCTCAATGTACTTCTGATACTCGGACATGTAGCCAACGTTGAGCCCCGTGCTTTCTTCGCCATCTCGCCCCGTAAATCGCAGAGAACCGTAGATCGGAACCCGAGCCTCCAGGTCACCCGTGGCTTCGCCGACGACGATCTTGTCGCCAACCTTATTAACGATGTGCTTATGCCCTTTGGCCTCATTCGTGGTTCCTTCGCCGGAATCATCCAATGTAAAAGCATGAGAGTGATACTGCTGGATTGTGGTAACCCCTGAACTTCCATCCGCGGAAATTTCCATTGCTTCGTGCTTGTGATCCACACCACGGACCACGAACAAATAACTCATCGACCCAAGCAGCAATAGGACCATGGTTCCAACGGCCGAAAAACCAACGACTCGCCCCAAAAAAAGTTCTGTCGGCCGGACCGGCTTGGTCACAATCGTATAGATGATCTTGCTTTTGATATCACTGGGCAGACTGAAACAACTCAAAAACAGTCCAAGCAAAATGACCATGTAATTTGTGGTAGTCAATACGAACGATATGTAAAGTCTCGCAGGATATTGAGCTTGCGGATCCAAGTACCAACCGGCAAACATAATCGCGACGATAAAGACAGCAACTACAACTAGTACCTTCTTTCGTATCGCTTCCTTGATCGCCAAACGAGCAATCGCCCCAATGCGTCGGGCCGACGTCTGCGGAATATCAACAGCGAACAACTCTCGTATTAGCTTTGCGACCTGCAAGAAGCCTTCGGTTGGGCCATGCTTGAGCAACGCCACCACAAATCCGACAACGAATCCAACAATGGCGAGCACCAACACCAAGAAAAAGCCCTGAAGGAGAGCATATCGATCGAACAGCCATTCGAAGTAAGTCCAAAATTGATCAGGTGATAAACGCATGTTTACTAAATTTGCCTTTCAACTACCGCGGTTTTTTGAAGGATCATGAGGGTGCTTGTCATTTGGCTAAGCACCACTACCGCGACGACCTGGACGCTGATCGCTCTCGCGAACAATGTCGAGAAATAGCTCTTCCATCGTTGTGGTCGGATTGTCCATCCGCAGCATTTCACCGTTCGAACGGGCGATCAACTCCTTGATCTCTTGCTTGGTTTTTTCGTCCAAACCCTTGGCATGAATCTGAGTCACATCCTGCACTTTTAGCAAACTGTCCACGCGACCTAACTCTTTCAATTCACCCTGATGCAAAATGGCCACTCGGTCACAAACATCCTGAACGTCCGCCAATTGGTGCGAACACAACAAGATGGTTTTGCCTTGATCCCGAAGACGTAAGATTAAGTCCTTCATTTCTCGAGTGCCAATCGGGTCCAAGCCGGTCGTGGGCTCATCGAGAACCAAAAACTCAGGCTCATTGATCAAGGCTTGGGCCAATCCAATTCGGCGTGTCATCCCTTTTGAATACTCTTTAAGTTGACGGCGTCTGGCCCGTTGGAGCCCAACCATTTGAATTAGCTGTTCGGTTCGCTCACGCCGTACGCTCGCTGGCATATCGAAGAGGCGACCATAGAAATCAAGCGTCTCTTCGGCATTGAGAAACTTGTACAAGTACGACTCTTCGGGCAAGTAACCAATTCGCTCGTTTTTAGCGACATCGGTCGCGTCTTTGCCAAACACGAATGCTCGCCCGGAAGTTGGAAAAAGCAGCCCCAACATCAACTTGATGGTCGTTGATTTACCCGATCCATTGGGCCCAAGCAATCCAAAAATCTCACCCCGTCGGACCTCGATATCCAGAGCCTTGAGCGCGTTTACTTTTTTGCGACCCCAGAAATCTCGGTAGATTTTCCCGAGGTTTCTCGTTTCCACAATAACATTGGTAGGATCCGTTGCGTTAACGGAAGGGGTCGTTGGTGCCGTTGTCGTTGCCATGGGTAGGTTCGGTAAAGATGATAGCAGACCAAAAACTGCGGTCGCGGAGGAGCAAAATGGATTGGTTGTTAGGAACTGTCTTGATTGAGGGAGCCAAAAAAGCGAGTTCCCTAACTATTCTGCGGGCTGTTACGCCAAAACGATCCCGTCGGTTCAATGCAAACCTCACACCCGGAAGTCGAATGTTCGCGGTTCAACCCCTGTGGAATCGACCTATGTTGTTCCAGCAAACGCAAAACCAGCACTATAAATCCGAAACATTCACCCGGCAAGCGACTCTACCCCTCGCACAACCCACTTGTCTACAAATAAACTAGGGGGGGGCATGCTGTGCCAATTCCCGGACGCACTTTCAACAATCGATCCTTCCCACTCGAAAAAGCAACGGAACCGATGGATCGGCTCGATCAGAACTACATCAACGCGATTCGCTTCCTTTACGATCGCATCAATTACGAGAAAACCGTCGACCGCCCCTATGATAAGCGGACATATCGACTGGCCAGAATGCAATTTCTCCTTGAAGAACTTGGAAATCCGCATCTTGCAGCCCCCGTCATCCATGTGGCTGGTACGAAGGGAAAAGGCTCCGTTTCTTGGTTGATCGCTGAAACCCTCCGCCGATCTGGCCTTCGGGTCGGTTTGTACACATCCCCTCATCTGCTGCACCTCGAGGAGCGATTTATTGTCGATGGACAACCCTGTTCGCCGTCGGAACTTGGAGTCCATATCGAGAGCTTGAGGGCCGCCGAAGCTGTCACCGCAAAGACAACCCATGGCCCGCCCACGTTTTTCGAAATGACGACGGCGTTGGCCTGGATGCTCTTTGCAGCCCGAAAGACGAATGCAAACGTGGTGGAAGTCGGGCTGGGTGGACGACTGGACAGTACCAACGTTTGCGAAAGTTGCCTGGCAGTAATCACTTCCATCAGCTTCGACCACCAACAGCAACTCGGCAACACGATTCCACTTATCGCTGCGGAAAAAGCCGGCATTATCAAGCTTGGTGTCCCGGTGATTAGTGGAGCCAAAAACCCAGAAGCCCAATCGGTCATCCGAAACCGTTGCCGGGAAACAGGCAGCCAACTCTGGGAACTCGGAGTCGATTTCGATGCTATCATCCGGAAACAGCTAGTGTGGAATGCATCCCCCGTTTCCGCTCAGCTACCCATTTCCAGTCGCATGGACTTTATTCCATTGAATACGAGCCTACCTCTATCCGCGTTCCAGGATATCGCTCTTCGAATGGCCGGAAAGCACCAATCGGATAACGCAGCCCTCGCCATCGCCGTTTGGCATCGATTGAACGCCGATGGTTGGGCACTTCCCCACTCAGCTATCTTAGATTCCCTAGAAGAATTGCAATTGAGCTGTCGTATTGAACTGGTTAGTAACTCCCCTGCCGTCATCATCGATACATCGCATAACGTCGCTTCGATTGGGGCCCTCGTCGCTGCCCTAAAAGAGCACTTCGAGCCTTCGAAAAGAACAATTGTCTTTGCCTGTTCCAAGGACAAAGAATATGAGAAAATCCTTGATTTGCTTGTGGGTTTCGCGGATCGTCTGATCGTAACTCAATTCCATAACAATCCGAGGTCTGTACCGGTAGAACGCCTCGAAGAATTGGCAAGAGAAAAAGCCATTGGGAAAAGTTCGGTTGAAATCCTTTCCGCTCCGTCGAGTAAAATTGCGGTGGAGTATGCCTGTCGCTCGGCCGTAACCAACGAGTTAGTCTGTGTAACAGGATCCTTCTTTTTGGCAGCCGAAACGAGGCCTATGTTTCCAATCGAAACAGTCGAATCTAACCAACACGAATCCATTCATGAATAACCCAAGACAGCATGAAAACCCGTCGCTTTCTTTAGCGATTAAGGCCAAGAACCGCGAAGTACGCATGGCGGATGGTTCATGGGTCTTTCAATTGTCTCGGGACGAGTGGAGCCATTTGAAGCTGACCGATTCGGCAGGCCATGAATACGTCGACGTGGCTGTGATCCCGCTTTTTCCAATTTCAGCCAGCAAGCAGTGGGTGGCGATCGTCAGCGCGGAGGGAGAAGAAATCGCATGCCTAGATTCGATGGATGGACTGTCCGCAAGCAACATTGCTTTGCTACAAGAAGAACTTGCTCTACGCGAATTTGTACCCATCATTGAAAGAATCGTACGAGTGTCGGGCATTACCGAGCCTTGCGAGTGGTTCGTAGAAACCAATCACGGACCAACCAGCTTTGTCCTTAAAACCGAGGAGGATGTCCGAAGAATCTCACACAAAGCTGTTAATATCACCGACGCGAACGGCATCCGATACCGTGTCGAAGACATGAAAAAACTGGATAAGCGATCTCGAGCCTTCGTGGAATGGTATGTCTAGATGATTGCTGAGCGGATGTTCCGTGCAAGTTTGGTGGGTCACACTAATATCGTTTCATGGTTTCGTCGAAGAGGTGCCTCGCGGACCTGCCGCTGATGGCTTGCTGTTTGAGGAGTTCACCAACCACCGTCACGACGGACTCCCAAAACGCGGGTTGATCCAGGTGATGAGTGGTCTTGTCCAATAGCCGCTTTTCTAGGCGCTCAACTTGCTGTTCGGTATTGACTCTTGCTAGCGTCAAGCGGCGAAGCGCCCGCAGGTCTTGTTGGGCTCCTCCCCAGTTGTACTGACCGGTATATTTCGCCTCGCTAGCCAGCCCGCCCAGCAAGATCATCGCTTCAATCTCAAAAAAGTCCTGCTGCCGCTGACCGCGTCCTTTCCCCAACTGTACAGCCCCCAGCCGAATGGAGTTTCGCACAATTGAGCACTTTTCGACGGTGCGTCCCAACGAGATCGCAACGATCGCATGTCCTGCCTCGTGATACGCCGTGGCGATCATCTGTTCGTCGATCTCCTTGGGTCCATCGCTCATTCGATTTTCATTCTCGCCACCGTTTTCCATGCAGTTGTCCTGGTAGAGCAGTTGCCTCAACTGCTCCGGAGCCGGTACTCCGTTTGACCGATCACAGTTCCATACACGCCAACCGATGGCACGCGAAAAGGGATCGTTAACGCAGGTCGTGAGCCGTTGAGGACATCGGTTCCAAACTACTTACCCATCTCGTCGGCTAGCTGAGGTGCGTTGTAAATCGTTCTCAAACTTTCGAGGACGCCAGCGATGTGCACGGCAACGGCCCGGGAAACTTTGTCCGTGTAGTAAAAATCCGAAGTCAAACTCTCGATGTTTCCATCGAAGATGATTCCAACCATGGCGCCATCGCGAGAAACCACTGGCGAACCGGAATTGCCGCCAATGATGTCTGCCGTACAAACGAAGTTGAACGGCGTTTCCGACTTCAACTTCCCCTTGGCCGCTTGCCAACTTTTTGGAAGTACCCATGGGTCCTTGTTGAGGTGCAATATTTCATGCTGGAATGCACCGCCGAGCGTTGTTTGGGCGGTAATTTTTTTACCCTCGGTTTCATATCCTAAGACTTTGCCGTATGCGAGCCGCAACGTAAACGTTGCGTCGGGATACACAGTATCACCTCCGACAGCAAACTTGGCTTCCGTAATCTTGGCATAGGCTTGACGCTCTTGTTCTTCAATGCTGTCGGCTGCTTCGTGAGCGCGACGGTATTCAGCCTCAAAGGCCTTGGCCAATTGGATCAATGGGTCCTTGGAATCAAAGATACCTTGAGTTCCAGCTGCGGCTAGTTTCTTTCGCTCTGCGACGCTGACGAGTTTGGTCCCAGCGATGATCTCGGACGCGCGTTGACGTGGGTTTTTGCCCGCAAGCGCAGCAAGAACTAGAGGATCGTTCCCTCCTCGGTCATCAATGAGGCGTGACAATTCATCAGCGAGCTGGACCCGCTCCAGATCTTCGTACGTAGGCGCTTCGGAAAAAAGCTCTTGTTCGAGCGATTCTCGGTTGCTTGCACGGAATTCTCGGAGTCGATCGCCGCTGGCTTTGCTGTCCTCGCTCGCCATCAACACCAACGTCTCAGCGATGCCGTATAGTTTGCTGCGAAGCGAAGCTTGTTTAGTAATCCATTCGCGTCGTTTGTTTTGAGCATCGCGAATCTGATCCCAGGCTTTCTTAAGCGGAGCCAACTTGGGATCCTGCACAATGCGACCAAGTAACTCGGCCTCCTCACGTTCTTTGGCGGCGGTAAAACTTGGATCCTGAATTCCGCCGAGCATGCCAGTGTATGCCTTGCGGGAGTTTTGGATTCCAAAAAGATCGTCGCGAGAACGCCGCTGCTGTTCCGGCCCAGCCAACGCGTACTGCTGCATCAGAATTTCCTTACGCCGCAACAGGTTCATCGTGCGAGGCATGGCGACATCCCGTTGATACTCGATCGCGTCGTGCGTGAGAATGCGTCGAGTTCGGCCGGGGTTGCCCGACACGAAGACCAAGTCTTGCTCTTTCGCCCCATTGGGATCCATCTTGAGAAAGTGTTCGATCTTGGCCGGCTTGCCGTCTTCGTAAACTCGGAACAAAGTCACATCGAGGCAATACCGAGGATACTCGAAATTGTCAGCGTCTCCTCCAAAGAATGCCGATCCGGCCTCGGGCGCCCATACAAGCCGCACGTCGGTGTATTTTTTATAACGATAAAGATGGTATCGACCTCCACCGTAGAGCGCGACCACATCACTGCGCAATCCGGTTGCATCGAGCGACTCTTTTTCGATGGCCGCCATTTTGGCTTGCCGAGCTTTGCCAGCCTCCTGAGGCGTCATGCTCTCCTTGATGGCGTTGTTGACAACCGCAGTCACATCCTCGATCGAAATAAGCTGATTGAGTTCAAGGTCTGGTGTTTTGATTTCGTCCGTGAGAGTGGCAGCCAGGAAACCATCTTCGTTGTAGTTGTGCTCCGCTGTAGAAAGTTTGTAGAGTGTGTCGGACGCGACGTGATGGTTGGTCAACACCAACCCCTGCGACGATACGAACGAAGCAGATCCACCCGAATTGAATCGGACGCTCGAGAGCATCAAGTGATCCAGCCATTGCTGCGTCGGTTCAAAATTGTGGGCGCTCTTAAGCTGAGCTTTTGGAACGGCGTTGAAGAGCCACATTCCTTCATCAGCCCGACTTGCCTCGGGTTGAAATCCAGTGGACAAAAGTCCAATCGCTACGAAACTTGTCAACGATTTTTTGAGTTTTGTTTTCACAGTCGGATGTCCAATTTCTTGAGAATGAGAAGGGATGGCCCACGGATTCGAAGTATACCAAATGTAGGTAGCCAGGGAATCGAGGGGGAGTTGGATGATTGGAATGCATCCGCGAAGGACTGGGAGGCTTGCCTGTAAGGTAGCGATCCGTAGATGTTTCCTCTATAACAGTGTGGCATGGCATTCCATGCCGTGAAACTCGAACAGTTTAGTACGGCATTCCATGCCGTGCTTCTCGTCGCGGATTGTCGGGGTTCACTTGAACGAAAATGCATTTTAACTAAAACACAAAACCAAGATGCTTCCAAACATTTCTTTGCGCCCAGTCGTTGCTTTGGCCACTTTTTTGTTGATTTCTATTGGAGTCATCCCAAGTTGTTGGGCGCAAAAAACGCTCGCCTGGAAGTTTAAGAAAAACAGCATAACCAATGTTCTGATCGAACAGGATACAAGCATGAAATTGGAGTTGCCCAGCGGTGTGACTGCGGCAAGTAATCAAACGCAAACGATCCAAACCACGAACATTTCGTGGACCGTCAAGGACGTCGCCCCGGATGGTGTCGCATCTATCGAACAAATGATCCACCGAGTTCAGCTCAACCTGAAATCCTCCGCCGGAAATTTCTTGATCGACACCAACAATAGTCAGCCACTCACCGGCTTAGCAGAATCCATGGCAAAAGGAATTCGTCCGTTGGCGAACTCCCGCTTCTTGGTGAAGACAAAACCGAGTGGTGAAGTTGCGGAAGTCATCATACCCGAGGAAGTCTCGAAGAACCTGAATGAACTCAGTTCTGCAGGCTTGAAAGAGATTGCCGCCAATGGCTCCCTCAAATTCCCAAACAAATCCATCGACGTTGGCGAAAACTGGTCGTCGCAATACGAACTCGACATGCCACCCTTCGGCAAGTTGATTGTGACCACAACCTACCAGTACTTGGGCGAAGAAAGCGTAGGGGGCAAATTGCTCGATCGAATCAAGGCGACGACGGCAGTCAAAGTGGCGGATGCTCTGAGCAATTCTGGGCTGAAACTGAAGAGCCAAGAATCGAGCGGTATGGTTTGGTTCGACAATGCCCGTGGAAGCATTGATCACTCCGAATTCAAACAACAAATGACCATGAACGTCATCCAACCTAGCGCCGATCCGAAACAGCCCAGCGTCGAACTGAAGCAAGTCATGATTCAAACCATGAAATTAAAGTACTCGCCGCAGCCGTAAGGCGAGGACTGTCGAATCCCTTCCTCAAACCCATCGCAAGTAAATCATGTCGCGAGCCCTATTAGTGATCGACGTCCAAAACGAGTACTTTACGGGCGCACTGCCCATAACGCATCCCACTAACCATTTGCCAAACATCCTCGAAGTGGTTGATCTAGCGAATAAAAATAAAGTCCCGATCGTATTTGTTCGCCATCAAGAAAAAGAATTGCCGATCTTTAAACATGGTTCCGAAGGTTGGCAGTTGCATCCGGAATTAGCGGAACGCTCGTCGGATCTCGTCTTGGACAAGACACTTCCTGGCTGTTTTACCAATACTCAACTCGAGCAATGGCTCAAAGCACGTGGAATCGACACGCTCACCATTGCTGGCTACATGACCCACATCTGTTGCGATACGACTGCAAGACAAGGCATGCACATGGGCTACAAAGTGGAATTCCTGAGCGATGCGACAGGAACATTGGCCTTGGATAATCAAGCGGGCAAGGTTTCGGACGAACAGCTTCATCGATCCATTCTGTGTGCGCAACAACATTTCATCAGCGAAGTCATCGATCGCAAGACGTGGGCTGGTCGCATTTAAACCCCCGGAGTGACCACGTGGCCAATCGAGGAAGTTTTGGACGCGGCTTCGAGTCTCTTTCGAAAACGCAAGTGACGGCGACGAGTGATTTCCACCAACGGTCGCCACGCCAATGCCGTTAAGCGATACCGAATGAGAAAATACCAAAGCCAGTTGGATTTCTTGTAAAGATAAGACATCAATAGATAGGGCGCCACAGCTCGCCATTCTTTTGGCCTTCGGCGCCAGATCGATGAGTGGGAAAACAAACGACGATAACACCATTCGTAACCCGCTTCCAGTTCTTCTATCGACAGGTGTTTAGGGCGAAATACAACGTGGCTGGTATCGTATAGTGACCAATTGCGATGCAGCAGCCTCCCCTCACTCTCCATCTGACGAAAAAGCGGAGTACCAGGATAAGGGGTCAGAATATGGAATGTTGCGCACTCCAGTCTGTTGGCTTCGATCCATGCGATCGTCCGCTGAAATGCGTCTTGGTCGTCTTCATCGAACCCCAACACGAAGCTACCGTTGACTTGGATGCCTACATCATGAAATATCTTTACCCTGGCCGCGTACTGGTCCGGAGATGGACTTCGCTTTTGAGAATCTTGGATGTTCTTTGGACTAAGTGATTCGAAGCCGACGAACACGCCCGTGCAGCCAGCCAATGCCATCTCTCGGACCAAACTTGGATCGTCCGTTACATCGATCGAAACGGCGGCGCTCCAGATCTTTTCGAGCGGGCGCAAGGCATGGCAAAGTCGCCTTAGATACTCGGGACGTGACCCCAAATTGTTGTCGATAAATACACCATACGGCTGACCGTCTTCAGCGAATTCCTTGGCGATTTGCTCAACATCGCGCGTCAAGTAAGGCATATGTAGCCCCTCCGTCGACAGATAGCAGAAACCGCATCGGCTATGGCAACCGCGAGTAGCGATCAGGCTCGTCGTAGTAAGAAAGCTTGCTCGAGGCAATATTTTTCGAAGTGGCGGAGGGTCCATATTGTAGGGTTGTCGGTAGCTGCCCTGATATCGAGGTTTCAACTCGCCAAACTCAAAATCGCGAAGCAGTTGTGGCCACACCTGTACCCCTTCACCAAAGACCAATGCGTCAGCATGCGGAGCGACCTCATCTGGGCAGGAAATCACGTGCAGTCCACCCATCACAACCTTGGCTCCTCGCTCGCGATACCAACGGGCCAACTCGTAAGCACGCTGCGAGAAAGTCAAATGCACAGTAATGCCAACGACCGACGGGAAAGGACTTGCCGGCGGTGGCCCTTGCAAGAGATTCTCATCCCAATAGGTAACCTGCCAATCTTCAGGCGTGGCGCCTGCAATACTGGTCAAGGCTAAACTCGGCGTGAGCACGTGCTTGCCGAAACTAGCATGTGGATCCTTGGGATAAAAAGGGTTGATCAAGAGTGCCGTCTTAGGTTGTACCAGCCCCACCGCATAGGACTCCGGCAATTTGGGAGCTCGGCTCATGGCCAACGGAGTCTGCGTCAATTTCATGTTCTTGCCTTCCATAAACTCTGCAAAGCAAAGTTTAACGATAAATAAATTGGATTTGCTTTTCGTAAGGTGCAAAACTTTGTCGCCTTTTGCTCAGCAAAAGTGCGTTAACAAGGCGCACTTTCTCGAAGCGTCGACCACCACTCTCGTTTAAACTTTCCAACGCAAAGTCAAATCTACAGACTTATCGAACCAATGTCAATTTCCAAAGCCTGGTTTTCGGCCGTCTCCTGGACACGACGTGACAGTGGCCACGGTGCGGAACGACGTCCAAGTGCGTGGTTGTGTGTTGGATTGCCGGTCGATAGCCATTGCCGAGCGTGTTTAATCCGTCGCGTTAGCCGCCAACGAAGCCTTCGATGCACTTTCTCTGGTGTTGGCTTTCGCCTGTACGCCAGTCATGTTGGCAAATGGGTCGGACCATTCCCCCCATTGCTCCAAATAGCTGCGGTAAGCGGGATGCACATCCGCTTGGCTTTGAATCATTTGTTTCGTTGCATCGGTTAGATGACACTCTTGCTCGAGCGTTAGTCGCCCCATCATGACTTGAACCCGCAAGAATACAAAATACGTATCGAGCACGTCGCAACGGCAGTACTCGCTGATCTCCGCACTCTTGCCGGCTGCAAATAAATCTTGGACCATGCTCCCTTGGACATCGAGCTTCCCCGGCTTATTGAGAAGACTTGCCGCCAAGTTGAGACCGCCGCGGAACCAACTGCTCCCGAAGTTTGTCAGTATTTCATGCAAATCAAAATGCGAATGGACGTTGTATCGATTTCGGTATTGTTCAAAGGATTTGTCATGGATATTGAACCACGAAGGAACGCTGATCCCATATCGGAATGCAGACAGTTCCATCAACGGGACGTCGAAGGACCGGCCATTGAAAGTGACCAATGTCGGTCGAGCGTATCGTTCCCAACCCATCCAGAAATAACGCGTGATAACAGCCGGACGAAAGTGGGGTTCGTCTAGCGAGACGATTTCTATCAGACTGAAGTCGTCCCGGATTTTAGCTGCGACCACGGCAATGGGAGTATGGTAAGTGTACGGAATGAAATCGCGGCCACTTTCGATAATGAGGTCCTGTCGAAACGCATCGATCGCTTGTTTGGGAGTGTACTTTCGATTCGGGTACCGAGTCTTCGCGATGGCTTCCCCGTCTGCAACACTTTCCACATCAAAAAGGAGGTACTTCACTTCGTTGGTGGATGCGGACATACGACCGGACTCGTTGGGAATTAGTTGCTTGGATTATTTACGCCTAGTTTTACCAAAGTCCCAGCGATGATGCATCCAGCCTTAGCATAAGCGATTGTCAACTCTCGCTTCGCCAATGCGCGATAACGAGGCGCACTTTCGCGGATAGGCTTTGAATTAATAGAGGCAGGCACATTCCATGTGCCGTCCGCAAGTCAAAAACCTTTGGTTTTTGAGGCTACGGCACACGGAGTGTGCCTGCTACTTTGTCTTTTGGTGTCTGACGAATGGAAGAGTAATAATCGTTTGAAAGGCAAAACCAAAAA
>JANMHA010000466.1:0-4234 GCA_031374925.1 Pirellula sp.
GTTTTGGTTTCGCCGGCGTTCAAGTTCTGTTCGCAGTCGTTTTGGATCTTGAAGCAGTTTGCACACATCCTGCCAAACATTTTCTTCGAGTCGATTTCCATTTACCGCACCGTTGTCACAGATGACTTGATCTTCTCTTCGATACTTGTCCGCGCCAATGCAGCGATAGTAAAAATATTCGTTTTGTCCACGTTGGTGATGACCGCAGTACGCTGATCCGCACTGACCGCAAATTGTTAGTCCACTTAGCAAATGTTTCGCTCCTATTAGTCGTTCACGTTGTCGTTTTTGATTCTCTTGCATCGTCGTTCTTACTTGCTCAAACAATGACACGTTAATGATCGCGGGTACCGAAATAACGATTTGTTCTTCGGGCAAAGTGTTTTCGGTCACCTTTGCTTTTCGAGGGATCGACGGATCACCCCGTTTAGCACGTTTCCCTTGTTTTCTCGGCACCATTCGTTGTTTCCCATAGCGTGCTTGGCCATGATAGGCTGAGTTCCTGAGAATGTCATGTACCGATGTTGTATTCCATTTTGAATTCCCTTTGGCTGTCTTGATCCCACGACTTTGAAGCTCCCCGCATACCTTAGCAAGTGAGTGTCCTTGCTCTCCAACGAGCTTAAACATTAGTTGGACATGCTTGCTTCGGATTGGATCGATTTCCCAAACGGCTTTGCCTCCAGCAGTGGTCTTTTTGATGTGCAGATATCCGTAGGGAGCTCTGCCGAAAACACTCACGTTGCCACTTACCGCAGCGTGACGTCGACCGCGACGAGTTCGTTCCATTATCTTCTCACGCTCGTACTCCGCAATCACACCTTGCATTTGAACGAGAAGGTTTGTTTCAGGATTGTCGGCAAGACCTCGGTGGTCACCGAAGATCACCTTGCAATGATGCTTGCTGAACTCTTCAAGTAACAACGCTTGATGCGCATACTTACGTGCCAAACGATCAGGCGTATGGATGTAAATTACGTCGATCATAGAAGCGGCTACACGGTCACGAAGCGCTTCCAATGCAGGCCGAAGAAGCTCGGAACCCGAATACCCATCGTCGCAGTACATGCACTCTGGATCGACCCGTAAACCATCGCAACGAATACGCTCTAGAATCGCATGCGTTTGCGAATCGATGGTGTTAGAATCTGCTTGCTGCTGTGAACTCACACGAGCGTAAAGGGCGACGCGAATGATGCTTGTCATGATACGGCCTCTAACACAAACGCGGATTTTTGTATCGCTGAAACGACGTCCAAAACACCCGTGAGCTGGCCGGGGACTTGCGGGACCGGCTTAGCTATGACTTGATAAGTCTTAACTAGCAATTCCCCGCTGTTTCGATCCGTTTCATAGACCGAAAAAACGGCCCTGAGATCGACCTTTTTGATCTCTTCCATGAGTGCCACAAGGCTAATGGTCACTAATCATAAACGGATTCAGGTCTAAAACGCTTTGCCAAAAGTCCGGTAGCTTTTTCGGTATGGATATCCCCGAATAAAACACCTTCTTTGCCGTATGGTTGATGTGCTACAAGGACTCCTTGAGGATCGACAAGTGCCGATGTTGTCGAAGAACCTCGGATAGCGCAGTTAACCGTCGCGAAGTAGCAGGTGTTTTCTGCCGCTCGGCAAAGAGCCGCCTTTTCATGAAAAGTGTTTGTTGGATCGGCAAATTGTGTGGGAATGTACTGGTCATTTTCCACCACGTCGAAATGCGGATGAAAAACGGCATGAGCGCCATTGCGTACTGCCCAGCGAACGGTCTCTGGGTAACGCCAACCCTCGTGGCAGATAACGACTCCAAAGGTAAGTTCGCCGCATTGAAAAAGATGCCGCCCGAATCCTGGAACGTAGATCGAGTCTTCCGAAGGGTCGAGCTGCACCTTGTCCTGAAACCCTGCAAGTTTCCCGTCTGAGTTCGTCACACGCGCTGTGATCAATGGCCGATCCTTGTCCAGCCGTTCAGTGCCGAGAATCACGCTGATTCCCAACTCAGCTGCCAGCGCATCAATAATTGACCAAGCCCCATTCAGCCACGCTTGATCTGGTATCTCCGTGGTCCCAGTTCGATAGCCAGGCAGGAAACACTCGGGAAAACAAATGAGGGCAGCAGCCCCACAGGACGCCATCTTCATTGTTTCTAGAACGATATCGAGCGACTCTTGACGGTTTAACGGTATGCGAGTGTTGGCGAGGGCGACTCGAATCGTGGCCATGATCTGTCTTCTGAGAAAAGTAGTTTTTCAGTCGTTATACCCGATCGTAGTGGTCGCTTGGGGGCTCATCGCAGCGATTGGAACTTGGATCGCTCAACGATTTGGCAAAGTGTTTTCTGCAACGTTGCTTGGACTACTCCTGTTTGGAGCGGTTGGGCTGAATATATCGATGCGGCCATATCCGTTTTGGTTCAAAGTCATAATCCTCCTTGCAGTTCCTATTGTATGTACTTGCGGAGTTCGACAAGGGACGCACAGAAATGATTTTGCGGCAATCCTATTGCAGGGCAACCGTTCAATTCCTTATTGATTCCCGATACGCTGCCTGCGTCACGCCTCACTCAGCAATTCTCGAATCCATGAGCTGGAGGCCGCTTCATAGACCGTCTTTCCTAGAACATCTTGATCGATTGGCTTTGCGCCATGTTCAAGCAGGAGCTTAATGATACCTACCTGTTGCCGACGTGCTTCGTCAGAACCACTGCCGCCCTTCCCGGTTGGCTGAACCGCAAGATGCAACGGAGTCGAGCCAGCTTTATTGGGCTGAACGGGATTCGCGCCACAATCCAACAACGCTCGTACGGCCGGCTCGGATCGCGTTCGAACCGCGCGGTGCAAGGGTGTCACACCTGAACCATCGACAGCGTTTGGGGCCGCGCCGACAAGCGACAAGTATGCGATTACATCAACCTGTCCCTTCGGATCCCACCGATTCGTGTCGGCAGCGTAATGAAGTGGTTCCGCACCCATTCGATTCTTCGAGCGACTATCAGCTCCGTGAGCAATTAGAAGTTCAGCCATTGGCCTACGAAATGCGGCAGCAGCCAGGTGAAGTGCCGTATCGCCGGCATACAGGTAATGTGAGATAGGCTCAATGAAAAACGGACTGGACTCTTGTCGCGTTGCACCAACGGGAGATGCCATCTTGGCAAACAATGGATTCTGGTTGAGTTGATCCGAGACTATATTCATCTCACCCTCAACAACGAGTCGAACAAAAGCAATAAAGGGGAGTGTTTCCATTTGGAATAATCGTAATCTCATAAAGCGGCGACTGGAAAATCTCGGTCATACTGTATCCAATTTACGATCTGCAAGCGATTGAATCACCTTATTTATTTGGCTGGAACGAATGAATGTAGTTCTTGTTACCATGGGAACCGACGGTGATGTGTTCCCCTTTGTAGGTCTCGGTGCCACTGCATAAGGTACTCGACTTCGCCGCTGAACTCCGGGACACCTGTCGGCGCCGAACATCGTTGCCCGACACTCACGCCATTCAGTCCCAATGACACGGTCAACGTTTCCCAAGCCTCCGCTGCCAATCCGGATTTGGCGCTTTCAAGTTGGTCGTCCCAATCGTCCGTGCTTGCGAACAGGCTCGGTGGATCCCAGGCCGTCACCTCGGAGCTTATCTCCATCCCCGGACCGAAACTCAATTTCACTGCGACTGGTTTCCCGTCACGCTCTTCGAACTCCGTTGGAACGAACCAGGACGACATTCCTGGTCCAGTGGCGATCAACTTCCCGATTCGGATCAACGGCGACAGGGCCCAACGCGCTTGGCGAGATAATGTAGGAAGCAGCGGTCGCCACCAGTAGCCGTTCGGTTAGCCCGCCCCACTTGCGCTCTTGAGCCAACCGCACCAACCCGTGCTCCTCGAGGGCGTTCAGATGGTGCCGAAGCGGGCGTAGCCATGTGGGAGAGGAGTCGGCTCCGAATAGGTTCCAAAGCCATGCTTCCACCGACCAAGGTCGATGGCGAGCAGAGGAAATACGGATTCACGGACCTCGACTCAGAGACAGATCCGGGGTAAACATAGTGAGACGCCTAGGTCACCGAGAGACCTAAAGACAGTCAAAGTTTTAAGAGCGACGCTCGGACTACTTCGCTCAGACAAAGCACTTGCGAGCCAGCTTCTGTCCTGGTTGGAACATCTTGCCTCCCGAGGCTGCCATCTCACGCATTCGATCGGGCGATCCGGCGCCTCGGCTCTTTCCAAAGTACTTTTTGAA
>JANMHA010000010.1:0-1712 GCA_031374925.1 Pirellula sp.
GCCTTACCTGCTAATTCACGTACCTCGGTACTAATTTGACCCAAAGCTTTCATGTCTGCATGACGAATAACCGGTACAAAAAGGCTTTGACCTACTGCAACGGCTACACCAACATTAATATGATGATTTTGACGAATAAAATCTGTCATCCATGAAGAATTGATTGCAGGATGTTTCTTCAAAGCCACTGCCGATGCTTTTACTACTAAATCATTGTATGAAATCTTAGTAGGAGCGGCTATTTCGTTCAGTTTTGGACGCAATTCTACCGCTCTATCCATATTTATTTCCATTGTCAAATAAAAATGCGGAGCTGTAAAAAGGCTTTCGCTCAGGCGGCGTGCTATTGTTTTACGCATACCCGTGAGTGGCGTATCCTCGTAGCTTTCAGTACCAAAAGTATAGGTCATTGCGAGGGAAGAAGCAACTGAGGGAGTCGCTTTGGGTGCAGTAGGTTGTGGTGGAGTTGCAGGCGCTGAAGTCGAAGGGGAAGGCGCTGACTCAACACCTTTTGACATAGCATTTTCAACATCACGCTTCACTATCCGACCATTATCACCAGAACCTTGTACATTTTGAATGGGAATACCAGCCGCTTTAGCCATCTCTTTAGCCAACGGCGAAGCATAAATGCGACTTTGATCATGCGTTTCGGTAGGTGCAGGAGCGGGAGGAGCTGCTTGTGCTGCCACAGCCACGGTAGATGCTACGGGTGCTGGTTGAGGAGCGGCTTTGATTACCGGTGCTTCCGCAGCGGGTGCTTTATCAGCTCCATTATCAGCAGCAGGTGCCGCTGCTGCACTACTCCCCAATAAATGCTCGAAAGCTTCACCCGCTTCGCCAATCACAGCGATGGGCGCACTCACCACGAGCTTACCGCCTTCCGGCACACCAATAAAAAGGAGTGTGCCTGCTTTCGGGCTTTCAAAATCCATAGTAGCCTTATCAGAGTTGATTTCAGCGAGTAAATCGCCTTTTTCAACTTTGTCGCCTACTTTTTTATGCCATGCCACAATTTCGCCTTCTTCCATAGAGTCGCTCAAACGGGGCATTAATATTACTTCAGCCATATTATATTTTTCTTTTGGTTGAGTTATTGAATTTTTCTTTATTTGAAATAGCTTTGCAAAGATAATGTATAGACAACACAAACTAACCCCAAACGTTTAAAAATTGATGATTGTCTATTGATTTTAAAAATAATTGAGCATAATTCGCTATCCCTTATCATTTGTTTTAAATTTGCAAAAATTTAAATTTATGTTACAAACCGCTCGTTTGAAGCTGATTCCTTTTGATGATGCCCATTTTCAAGCTCTTTTTCAAAGTGATATGCATCTTTTAGGTCAGCTTTTAAATGTCAAAACTCCAAAACAATGGACGACCTTCTCGGATGCAGAAGAAGCACTGCCCTTTTTTTACAAATCCTATCAACTCAATGGCAGCGATTGGGGTAGCTATTTTATTACACATAAAGTTGATAGAGTGCTGTTAGGTACATGTGGCTACAAAGGAAGCCCCGATACTGAGGGGGTTGTAGAAATCGGTTATGAAATGCACGAAGATTATCGCCTTCAAGGCTTGACGACGGAAGCTGCGAAGGCTCTGATGAACTTCGCATTTACCGACCCAAATGTGGATATTGTCCGCGCTCATACCATTAGTTTTGAGGATAACCCCTCAGTATCTGTCCTCAAAAAATTAGGTTTTGA
>JANMHA010000017.1:0-3015 GCA_031374925.1 Pirellula sp.
TCCGCCAAACTACAGGACTTCCCGGACGTGGACAATCAAAATTGGAACATTCGTAAGCGTCACGCCGGGGACAGGTAGGCAGGCTGGGCTTGGGGGGTAGATTGGGGGATGCTTGTTTTCGCGCATCATTGGCCAGCATACCTGTCATATCGATGCGATATGACACTTATCATTTCCGCCCGTCGGAGCTTTGAGTGGGCAGTGGCTGGTGGGGTCCTACGCGGCTTGCGCTGGGGTGGCGCGATGGGTGACCGGGCGTGTCTCGGTGTAGCGCAGGGGCTGGCTTGGTCTGGCTTGGGCGTAGGCGGCGGGGAGCCAGGCGCTTTGCTGCGGGGTGACCAGACTGGGCAGGGCTTCAAAGAGGTCTTCGAGATATTTAAAGGGGTCGAGGCCGTGGTGTTTGGCGGTGGCGATGAGGCTGTAATACCCGGCACTGACTTGCCCGCTTTCTCCGGGGCCGAAGAAGAGGTAGTTCTTTTTGCCGATGGCGGTGGGACGGATCTCGCGTTCGACGGGGTTGTTGTCGATGGGGAGGTGCCCGTGCTGGAGCACGGGCAGCAGGTCGGCCCATTGGCCGAGGGCGTAATGGATGGCCTGGCCCATCTTGCTTTGCGGCAGGTGGGTTCGTTTGCTTGCGTATCGGTCGAGGAGTTTTTTGAGGCGGTGGTAGATGGGCTGGCTTTCCACTTCCCTGCGCCGTTTTATTTGTCTGGGACTGGCGCGCTCTGCTTTGAGCCGGGCTTCGATGTCGTAGAGCAGTTGGATCTGTCGGAGGATGAAATGGGTGGCAGCGGGCGCGTGGGCTTGGGCTTCGTAAAATTTCCTCCTCACGTGGGCGAGGCAGGCGCAAAGGGTGATGTTTTGGGGGCGGTCTTTGCGCAGTTTGTCGTAGACGGCGTAGCCGTCGCAGATGAGGTGGCCGCTCCAATCTTCGGGCAGCAGTTCTTCGAGCACTTGGGCGCCGCGGCTGGTGGACCAGTGGTAGTAGGTGCCGATGCCGGGGGCGTGGATGACCCACAGGTAGCCTTGTTTGGTCTGGCCGTTGCCGGGGCAGAGGTATTTGATGGGCGTTTCGTCGATGTGCAGGATGAGGCTGCGCAGGATGGCGGTTTTGAGATCGCACAGGATGCCGGGCAGCCAGACTTCAAGGGCCATGCGGGCCCAGCGGCACATGGTTTGGCGTGGGAGGTAGATGCCGTGGCGGGTTTTATAAATTTGTTCCTGCCGGTAATAGGGCAGATGGTCGGCGTATTTACTGGTGACAATATAGGCCAGGGTGCTGGGGCTGACGTGGCTGTCTTCCTGCAGGGTGGGCAGTGGGGCGATGAGGGGGGCGCTGGCGCTGGGCTCGGTCAGGTCTTTGATGACGGGGACGAAGACGGGGCGGGTGATGATGAGTTTGCTGAATTGGGCCGGGGTGATGTGGAGCAGTTCGGTCTGCGATTCGCGAATTTTGCGATAGGCGTCGGGCGCGGCGATGACGGTGGCGGGGAGGATTTCGCGCTGGATGACGGGGCAGTCTGGCGGGAAGATAAATTGGGGGCGGCCGGCGGGCTTCTTACGAGCGGCGGCGGCCCCGGAGGGCTTTGGGGGCGGGCTGGAGCTGGGTGGTGGCGGGGTCACGGTGAGATCTGCAGCAGTGGCCAGCCCGCCTGCGTGGAAGCCCGGGAGCAGGAGTTCGCCAGGGTTCACGGGAGTGAAGCGTTCACTTTTTTGGCCGTGGAGTTGTCGGTTGAGATATTTTACCTGGGTGAGGAGTTGGTCGATCTGTTGCTGCTGTTGCGCGATGGTTTGCAGCAGGCTGGCACGCTCGTTTTGCCAGGCCTGGCGGTGCTGTTCCCACGTCTGGCGCTCCATTTCCCAGGCCTGCACCAGCTCCTGCCAATTGGCGGGAGGGGCTGCGGAGGTGGGCTCGGGCGTGGCGGGTGTCATGTGCGGTGTATAAAAGCAGTCTTTGGGATAAATGCAATTTGTAATACTATAAAACTTCACTAAAATAACACCTTTGCGAATGAATATATTATAAAAATTTCCGGCTACGGGGTCTTATCATACCAGGCGCGCTGGCTCCCCTGCTTAAGTTCCACACCATCAGTAAGCATGGCGAAGGCGGTGGCGGAGAGTTGGAGCTTGGTGTCGGCGGTTTCCGGAGATTGCGGCCAGGAGAAGGTGCCCTTTTCCAGGCGCTTGGCCATCAGCCAGAGTCCGCTCCCGTCCCAGTAAAGGACCTTGATGCGGGTGCGGGGCTTGTTGGTGAAGACGAAGAGGCTGCCGGTGCGCACGTCCTCTTTCAATTCCTGGGTGATGAGTCCCAGCAGGCCATCGTAGCTGCGGCGCATATCGCAGGGCGTCAGGGCGATGAGGATGCGCAGGCTGCCGGTAAAACTAAGCATATAAATGAGGCTGGGAGTTGGGGCCGGCCAGCAGGGCGATGAGGCGTGCCGCCAGGGGGAGTTGCGCTTCGTGGCTCAGGGTGAGCTTCATGCCTTGAGGGAATTCCAGGCAACAGGCACCCTGCACAGAGGTGGAAGGCTGCGGCAACACGGCCTCAATCCAACGCAAAGGCGAGGACTCGGATGAAGTGGGGCCGGGGCTGGGGCTCATTGCAGAGTGCTTGCGTCGCTTCTGAACCCACGCGGCGAAGGTGGGATACTTGATACCATGCACAGCGGCAAAGGCCTTGGCAGTGAGGGTGCCGCGTTCGTAAAGATCCAGCAAAGCATCGCGCTGAGCCGCTGGAGTTCGCACGCGGAAGCGCGTATCCGTCTTGAGCAGTTGGAGATCGGGAGGTGAGGTGGTGTCAGTGGATGTGGGCATCCGGTAGCATTGCCTCAAAGGGGCGCGCTCCGCCAGATGTCCCCGGCGTGACGCTTACCAACCTGGGCCTTCGACCCAGTCTATGTTGACCCCGGCCTTTGGCCGTCAAACCCTGCCCTGCCTGTGTCGGAAAACGGGCGGGGTGACACAAAGGGCACAATTTCCAAAACTCGGTCCGTCCCCGTCCGCCTGGATTAC
>JANMHA010000026.1:0-32038 GCA_031374925.1 Pirellula sp.
TTAATCCACGAGCGGAAAATATCTGTAGTGCCTCCCCAGGCAGCGATACCCCCGCCACGAATAGCATTGTCGATTCGACTCCCTAATGCGTGGTTACCTTGAACGTTGGAATCGGAAACTGTTACTTTACCGGCTGAAAGAATCCCACCACCACCTTCGCCGACAGGTGATACTCCTCCAGTCACTGTCACTCGCGAAAGATTCAGCAATGCACTAGGATGAACTTTAAAGACGCGAGAAAGCTGATGCGCGTCTAGTACGGTTAGGTCATTTTGATTTCCAACGATTGTGATCGAACCAACAATGTCGAAATCTCCTGTCGTCTCATTTGACCAACTAAGTGTGCGTTCGCGAGCGCCGCAATACAGTTTTGGCTCAGGATTGGAAAACGTAGAGCTTGGATTGACCACTGATGGAATATCGATCGAATATCTTCCCGAATCAAGGATAATCGTGCGAGGTGGAGGCGCTACCGAGTTGGCGGCGATGATTTGGCTGCGCAGCGTGCCTGGTTCTAAGGAGTCCGCGAAGGTTGTCACGTACAAGACCGATGGGTCGCTAATCCTGACGTTGAATAAGCCGATATCTCTGGCTTCGGTGGTTTTTTTACCGACTTTCGACGTTACTTTGCCTGCTACAATCGAGATGACGTAGTCGCCGAAGTCAAGAGCGTCCCATGTACCACCGGGGGCGGTGACAATGTAGGTTGCGGTGGCTTTCTTGGTGGTCGTGGTGATCGAGTTAGGTTTAAGTGTCGCAACTATTTTGTCGGCGGGTCCCCATTGGCGAGCAATGATTAGATCGTCGTTGCCGATGGTACTAGTTTCTATTCCGCTGCGATGGCTGTATTCAATAGTGAATTCTGTACTGGTTCCACCCGCAGTTGTGATGTCTTGCTTGGCAATCAATCTTGCTGCTGGCGCGAAAACGTCGGCGTTGAGCGCTTTCGATGCACTTAAACGTCCTCCGGTGGAAACGTATAAGCTGCCGTTGGCGATCGGATCGACGGTGCTTAGGATCGCGCGTTGGATTTCAGCTACCGTCGCTTCTGGAAAAGCGGACCAAATCAATGCTGCGGTTCCCGCGACATGAGGGCTCGCCATGCTGGTGCCGTTGGCGCTGCCGTATCCGCCACCGGGAAGCGTACTGCGAATGCCGACGCCAGGTGCAAATAAGTCGACCGACTTGGCTCCGTAGTTGGAGAAACTAGCTGGACGATCCGAGGAGTCGGACGCAGCTACGGCAATAACCCCTGAGACTTCGTAGCTGGCTGGGTAAAATGGCGTGCGGTCGTTATCGACTCCTTGGCCTAAAAAGTTGCCGTTGCTGGCTGCGGCTACAAATAAGATACCAGCGTCGCTGCTGTCTTGAATCGCAGTTTCGAGGGACACCTCGTATCCTCCCGGTTGTCCCCACGAGTTGTTGAGCACTCGTACGTTGGCCCCCTCCGTTACTCGACCAACCGTATCGACTCGATATCGTTCCCGCATCTCTCGAGCGTAATTGATCGCTCGAATCGCTGCTCCCGAATCTCCTTGATTGTTGTTGTCAAGGATTCGCAGCGACATCAGCGATGTTTGCCAGTTCACCCCCACAACGCCCGACGCGTTGCCTCCAATAGCTCCAATTGTCCCCGCGACGTGTGTCCCGTGCCCTAGCTCATCGGATGGATTGTTGGATGCGAAAGGATCGCCTGCTCCAGTGCGAAAATTCACACCAAAGAAATCGTCAAAGAAACCGTTGCTGTCGGTGTCGCGGCCGTCCGCCCAGTTGGCATCGGCGAGCAAGTCAGCAGCGTCGATGCGCCCATTGCTGTTCTTGTCGGATACGAACGATGCATTCGGACCCGTTGCGAAGCTTCCGAATGTTAGCGAATACGGAGAAGTCGTAGATCGAGTTACATTGTTCAAGTCGTAGAAGGTAATAAGTCCATCGCTGTCGATGTCAACCAATTTCGGTCCATCGTCATCCAGGTACTTTCGTGGTAGCTCACCTTGATTGAGCCAGATGTTTAGATACAAATCCGGATGTACCAGATCGATACCTCCATCAACAACACCCACGACAGTAGACGAACTTCCACGCGACACATCCCAAGCATTCGTCGCATCAATCTTTTCCATGCCAGGCATCAGTCCAGCCACAATCTCGGGATCGTTGGGCGTCGTCGACTGTCCCTCAATGAGTTCATTGAGACTGTAGGATTGAACGTTATCGTTTTGGCCCAGGCTGGACTCAAGCACACTTTGTGTGGCACCGCGACCGCGGACTAATAGCAACCCGTCGATCCCGAGTCCGCTGAGGATGGAAAAATCACCGTAAGCTTGATTGAGGAGCGTGTTGGCTTGATCGAGGGAGCGAAGCGATTTCATTGCCGAGTCCGTTAACTGAACAATCCACTCACCAACAGCCGGTTCGATCGGGCCAGCGATCCCGGCTGGAAGCGACTTGTCAACGCTAGCCAATGATTCAAGCGAAACTCGGTCTACGCTTGGAAACGACTCAAACCAAGTAATCGGACCGGATGTTCTATGCAAGGAGTCGACCGCATCCAAATCCGTTGCAAGCAACTGTCGTTGCTCCAGCAATTCGTATTGTAATCGGCGTTTTCGTGTATTTCGGATGCGAGCAGATCGGGCGTGTCTTCGGTTCATTAGGGCTAAACGATCTTAGGTTGAAGTTCCTTTGCAAATATCACTGGGGCCACATTCTAGTTCAGTAATTCAACTGACCGGGGTGTCAAGTACCACAAACCCAATTAATTTCACGATCATACAGCGGCTATCGAAGGCTATCATGTTCATGGCTCTACTCGGGCTTTTCGCGAACGCCCTGACGGCTTGCGCACAATTGGAGGATTTGGAGGAAGATGAGCGGATTCCGGCTAAGCCAGCGTCGATGATGATGCAGCCAACCCCGCTGCTTGAACCTCGGATCAACGTTGCGGAAGACTCTCGAACGGACAGCAGTGATGCAACAGCTAGCCGACTCCGCGGTACAACTGCCAACGCTGGTGCGGCGAATCGTACCGGGGCAGAACCGCTAACCTTTACGTCCAAGGACGTTATTTCGGGACGCGAATCATTGCCCTTGTCCAGGGA
Source organism: Pirellula sp. (assembly GCA_031374925.1). GTDB lineage: Bacteria > Planctomycetota > Planctomycetia > Pirellulales > Pirellulaceae > JBKCUI01. The sequence goes on from JANMHA010000026.1 coordinate 3,102, forward strand.
TCGACTACATCACTTTTGAGAACACGCAAGTGAATTTTGTGCCACCCAACGGGGATGTTGGGCAAGTTAGCCTTCGATATGTAAATACAGATCTAGCAACGATTCTTGGTGGAGAGTGGTTTGGTGAGTTGCTGCCCAATAGTCCGGTAACACCGTTCGCAAATCTTCGGGTCGTCGATGGTCGCGATAGGACGCGAAACGGAAATTTCGCCACTACAAATGGGGATTCGTTCACTGCAAGTCGAAAAGTGGCGGGGCAAGTTCGAGGCGCATTCAATCAAGGCCAGATCGTTGTGAGCAACGCAGAGCCACTGCCCAGCATGCCACCGCTCGAAATGCGAATGGGGTGGCGTCTACATGACACGAGCCCACAAAAACTCTGGAGCGTTGAGCTCTCAGCCCGAGCCGTGAACAAGCAAACACGCGTAGCAACGAGTCTGCTAGAAACGGCTACCGCAGGCTTTACGACCTGGGATACGCGTGGAGTGTTTCGTATCCAACGGGTAAAAGGAATGGTAGTCGCGTTGGGGGTAGAGAATATGTTCGACCGACTCTATCGCGAGCATTTTGATTTTCGAACGGCAAACGGTTTGTCCATCTATCAACCTGGAGCCAATTTCTACTTGAGTAGCAGTTTTTCCTATTAGGCGAGCGGTGAGGTGGTTAAACCCAGCGGTCCCATAAACACAGATGCCGCTCGAATAGGACGCCAAAACGGCGTCCGTCGGAGGCGAGCTCCGAACGGACGAGAATACTTCACAGCGTTGAAAGAGCGTTCGGGCGATAGCCATCAATTCAAGTTGCCACTTATTGTCGGCTACTTCCTGCCTACAACCGAAATGATGTTTACCAGACGTTGTATTTGTGCCGATAAAAGCTGGTGCGGTCTTGCAATAGCAACTATTTTCAACGCTAGCGATTCACCATTATGTCAGTGCGACGACTTAATCGGGCTCTCCTCGTAACGGCTGTCTTTTCAGCAGCTGGCCAAAGCGTCGTTGCCCAGTCCCCGACCGCCAATCGCCTCGATCAAAAACCGCCATCGGTCTCAAATTCGACGGCATCTCCGATAGCCCAGGAGGGCGTTGGAACAGGGCCCACGGCCGGAATCCCGAATAATCGGCCGATTAATCCAAACAGTCCGTCACAAACCAACGCGAACCGAAACGCTCGGCCAGTCTCACAGCCCGCTCCAAGACCACCGCAAGGCAGTCGCTTCTCTAGCCTCTCCGATGTGCCGTACATGATTGGCGATACAACGGGTGGCGGTGGCGCTGCGCTTCAACTCGGCGGATTTCCTACTGCGAATTCGGTAGGTAATGGGAATCCAACAGGTGGCGAAAAGGCAGGTAAGCCTTCCCTACTCATCCAGCATCCGTCGTTTGGCAGCAGTCGACTCAATATCGCTGAGAACAACAGCCCTGTTGTCTCGGACCGCGTTTATATGAATTACCGCCATTTCCACAACGCCTCGGAAATCGATATTTTCAGCTATTCACCATTGGGTGGTTTAAAAAGTTTGGACATCAATACCTGGACGCTTGGCATCGAGCGCAAACTGACCGACACTAGTTCGGTGGATATTCGGCTTCCGATCCTTTCGCAACTTGCGTCGAATCTCAACATTACCCAGACGACCGGGCCTGTGACTTCTTTTCCGTTGCACGACACGGATGTCACGGTCGGCAACCTAGGCTTGATTTTCAAAATGGCTTTGCTTCAAAGCGATGAACTTTACATGTCCGCTGGTACAGCACTGAACTTGCCTACAGCCCCCAACGTGTCGGTTCGAACCAACATCAACGACGACCAATTTCAAAACTACAATCCGGCTAACGGTCTTCCGCAGGGTGGCCCGTTTCCATTTCGACTATCGATGAACACTCGCTACATGAACGATACCGTCAACTTGACGCCCTTTCTTGGAGCCATTATCCGACCTACCACATCCATTTACGGGATGAGTTTTTTGCAGTTGGACGTACCACTCAATTCATCGCGTGTCGACGCGAGCGGAACTTCGTTCGCGAATAACCAACTTTCTTCAGCGTTCAACTTGCAAGGCCGAATCGATCAGCAAGTTCTATTCCGGACCAACCTAGCCGCTGGGAAGTGGCTTTGGCAAAACGATCGTAACAGACTCATCAATTCGATGGGCATTCAAGGTGAGATGCATTACACAACTTCGCTGAACGACGCCGACGTCATTGGGCCCATTCCAGCCGCGCCGAACCTAGGGGTCGGTTCTGCGCTTGGATTCGGCAACACCGCCAATCGAATCGATTTGCTTGACTCTGTCATTGGTTTTCAAACGGTACTCCAGCGGACGTTGATCACCAATAGCTTTATCGTTCCGATTCGAAGTGGATCGGATCGAATTTATGATTTCGAATACAGTCTTTCCGTGATTCGCCGTTTTTAGGCGAGCGGCGATGCGAAAACTACCAATCATAACCCGATACGTAAGTGAGGGACCTGTGAAATTGTCCCTCGCTCACGCTTCGGGTTGGCAGACTCCAATCTGCCGCTCGCCTCAGTTCACGCTCTTTTCACGAAGAACGGCTTGGGACTGCTCCAGCTCTTGAGCAAATTCCACTCGGTCCGGATGGGCAGCGACCAAGCCCTTGAATATCTCTATCGACTTCTCTAAGTCCAGGCGAGCGTTTGTATCGGCGTCTTTGTCGCTCAATTCAGCGCGAGTTCGCAAGGCGACCGCCAAATCGCGTTGTTGCGCAGGAGTTGTTGTTGTTTTATTGAGCAACTCCAGCAAAGAGATTGCGGATTTTAGCGAGTCAAGGGCCGCTGAACGTGTCAAGCTCTTCTGTACATTTGCCAAATTCATGTAAAGACCGGCCAGAGCGGATTGATACTCCATTACATCTGGATTGCGATTGGCTAGAGCGAGTAGAGGCGTCAGCGCGCGTTGGTAATACGAAATGCAAAGAGCGGGATCGTCGCCCCCCGCGATGGAATCTCCAATCAATCTGAAGCAAGTCGCAAGCAGCCACTTCTGCTCGAGGTCCAACGGCTGTTGCTCTACCAACGGTTCCAGAATCGAAGCTGCATCCTCAAAGGCTTTCTGAGCACCGTCGGCATCGTTGCGTTGCGCAGCGAGCAAGCCAAGATTGTAGTGTCCCTTTGCATAGTCTCGTCGCATCAACCGAGCGTCAGGCTTGTCCTTGCATGCCGAGCGGATGGCTTGAGCGCGACGCATGGATTGCTCGGCCGGTTCGAGTTGCCCTTGCCTTAGGCTTAACAATCCGGCGTTCATATGGCTATTGGCAAGTTTGCGTTGGTATTCCGTGTTTCCGCCATCGGCGGCAACCATCGCCTCTCTGAGTTTCATGGCTTCTGAGTTGAACTGCTCGCTCTTTTCAAAAGCTTGCAGCTTTTGTTGGACCCGCCCAGCTGCCGTCAATGTATCGCTCAACGCTTCCGTCGCCTTGAGATCACCTGGGGTTGACTCCATCGCGATGCGCTGAGCGGCAGCGGCTCGATCGTAGAAAGTCATGCTTTGATCCAACTCTCCCAGTTCTTCCTGGATCCGTCCTAAGTTTTGCGACGCCTGAGCCAAATCTGTTTTGAGGCTCTTGTCCTCGGCGTGTTCCTTTAAGAACGCTTGGTAATAGTTCAGTGCATCGGTCAGCAGTTCTCGGCGCAGAGGCTGCAACCCAGGTTGATTGAGAAGTGTGTCTTCACTGACTAAAGTAAAGTAGCGATCGACGGTGGTACGCGCTGCTCGGAACGATTCTTCGGCTTGCTTGTGCGCCCGTGATTCCCGTTCATGTGCGGCCGAGATTACCCAAAGGCCAACGCTCAGCAATACGATTGCGATCGCTGCGGCAGCGGCCACAGCAGTAACCAAGGTTTGGTTGCGGCGTGTCCAACGTCCCATCTTCGTCCAGAGGGTATCCGGCAGTGCTGTCGTTGGCTCATCGGCTAACCAGCATTGAATGTCGGCCGCGAGTTCTGCCGCACGCGAGTAGCGTTTGGCAGGTTCCACGGCCAAAGCTTTATGGCAAATGGCAATCAGCCCCTTATCCAACGAGGGATTCAGATCTCGAAGCGATTTGATGTCTCCGCGTTGCACTTTTTGAAGGGTCTCGCCAACGTTCTCGCCATCGACGGGTGGTTCGCCGGTGAGAACGCAAAATAGAGTCGCGCCCAAGCTGTAGACGTCGCTGCGTGGGCCTAGGATATCCAGTCGCCCCGCCGCTTGCTCAGGACTCATGTATTGCGGCGTACCCACCGCGGAACCCATGAGCGTTCTCTCCGTACTGGTGCAAATCGTCGGATGGACCAAGCCTTCGTCGGTGATCGTCGATTCTGTGTCAGTTGAATCCAAAGTGCGAGCCAATCCCCAGTCCACGACCAATGTTTCTCCAAATCGGCCTAGCATAATGTTGCCCGGCTTTAAGTCGCGATGCAGAATCCCACGGCAGTGCGCGTACTCAATCGCGTCACATACATCGATAAATCGCCCCAATAGTCCACGCAATTTCAACGAATCGCCATCGGCCCGGCCTTTTTTGCGATCCATGTGGTATTTTTCGAGGGCATCTTTCAAACTATCACCCCGGATAAAACGCATTGCATAATACGGTCGACCGTCCGCATAATTGCCCAATCCATAAATTGGAACGATCCCTGGATGCTCCAATGCGCCGGTGATTTCAGCCTCGACTATGAATCGTGCCCGGCTCTCTACATTGTCCGCATGCGGATCTCGGATTTGTTTGAGTGCGACAGTCCGATGCAATTCGTCATCCGTGGCAACGAATACCTCTCCCAAACCGCCGCGGGCATGGGGACGCAGCACGCGAAAGCGTGAACTCCCCGAGCCGCTGGCACCCAAACTGGGCAGCATCGTGGCCATGGGATCTGCTACGACCGGTGATGCCCCCCGAGGTGAACGAGCCAAGTGCCCTAGACTCGCCTGCAAGTCATTGTCGACAACAGGCTTTAAATCCGATACGATGGACCCTGCGGAACTCATTGCCGCTAAGCTTGCTTGGGCGTCGCCACCATTCTTGGCTAAATGACGGTCAACGAGCGCTTCTATAAGCGTCTTTTCCTCCTGAGAGATGGCTTTCATCTGGACGAGTACATCCGCCAGCGACCGTTTTTTATCGCCAACCCAACGGTCAAAAGCCGAAACCAGTTGGTGTCGATCGACAAAGTTGTTCTGCAGGGCAATAACTCCCAATAGCAGACTGCGGTCGGCGTTCATACAAATCTCCTGTTAAAATGGACACTCCTCGCCAATCGCACGGTTTCTACAATAGAAGAACAACGAAAAGGTAGCGTTTTCGTACTCGTGCTCAGCCCGAAAAGGCGGTGCTCGTGATCGTGATCGAATAGGATCAATCGATTACGAGCACTAGCACCGCTTCACTAAGCACGGCTGTCGGTTTGCGGGTACTGTCGGTTTGCGGGTGTTGGCGATTGGCGAGAACTGACTTAAAAGGCAAGTAATTAAAACGACTCTTCAGTATGCACTCTAGTTTACATTCAGCCAATGCTGATATTGGGCAAAACAAAGAATGGCATTTGCATTCGTTGGAACGCATGGGTATTTTCGACAACGTGAATGACCATCCCCAACTAGCGACGGATGCTACAAATCGAATAACATATCGATCCGCAGAGCACTTACCTGTCGGTTGGCCAGACTGAATGGCACGTCCTCGAAACGATATTAGAAAAAGCAAACACTATCATGGAAGAATTCAAGCAGAGTTCCGACTTAATTCTGAATGCGATTCTCTACAGGGATGGGCGGCAACTGATTTCATGTCGCCTCGAGAACAAGCTCCAAATTGGCCGGCGCGACAAGTCAGAACCAGCTGCTCCAAGCGTGGTGGTGATCGACGCTTCGTGTAAAAAGCTGGTTGCTGCCGATATCGATCGCCCTACCTTCCCCAGATCGTTGGTATTGCTGTGCAGGCTGGATGGCAATCAAGTTCGCATTTCTAATATCCACCAAACAGCGTCGTTTTCCATCGCAGGAATTGGGACGGTTGAATCCAATCAATCGAAAACGGTAGACATCCCCTCGACCTTGATACTTCCAGATGGCTTCACTTTGGCCATTATTTCAACACCCGCTCCTTCTTTGGACCGACGCCAAAAAGACGGAGAAGCGACCGGACTACGGGCGCGGCTTAGGTTACCCAACGAAGATCTGGAACCGATCCACTACAACACTCTGCGATCAAGTCTTGGCCTGGGCGAAAAGAAGACGGAGCATTCGCTCCTTTCGACAGCTTTTAATAACAGTCCAGATTTGATTCCGTTGGAAGCTACGGCGTTTCTGGAAATCCTCGATTTCGTTGTATTGACTGCGCAGAGACCTGCGACGTCGGCCGAGTTCTATCGTGGGATTGCCGAGGCGGTTACTCGTTTGATTGATGTCGATCGAGCCGAAGTCATCTTACGGAACGAGAACGAATGGGTACGGTCGCTCGACAGAACCTATTGCAACGCATCCAAATCCGATGCATCCCAACGTGCACCGTCGTACACCATGCTCGAAGCAGCATTAAAGAATCGGGCGATGGTCGTTTTTCCAGATGACGCTCTCGACTTTAACCAAGTCAGTTTAAGGGAGATGGTTACCGCAGTTGCTTGCCCAATCCTCGACGAGGAAGGTAGCGTCTTGGGGATTCTATACGCGGATCGAGTTTCCAAAGTCGGCAGCGGAAACGAAAAAATTACGCGCATTGAGGAGACTTTGATTGAGATACTCGCAACGGCTATCGCAACGGGCATTGCCAAAATGAAACGGGAGTCTTTGGTCACGACCTACCAGCAATTTTTCTCCTCGAAAGTCATCGATGCGATCCGCCAAAATCCGAAGTTATTGGATGGGGAAGATTGCGAGGTAACCGTACTGTTCTGTGATATACGGGGGTTCAGTCGGATCACCGATCGAATTGGACCATCCAAGGCCATGGCATGGGTTCAAGACACACTGACTTCTTTATCTTCCCACGTGCAAAACCTCGACGGCGTCTTGGTAGATTACGTGGGTGATGAGTTGTTTGCCATGTGGGGCGCTCCCGATGTGATGCCAGATCATGCCGTTCAAGCTGCTTCGGCGGCGCGACTCATGATGGCCTTGTCGGTCGAACTGTCAGATCAATGGAAGAAATCCATACCAGAAGGGTTCGAGTTCGGTATAGGGCTATGCACTGGAATTGCCCACGTTGGAAATATAGGCTCAAAACAAAAGTTCAAGTATGGACCGATGGGTAACACGGTCAATCTTGGGAGCCGAATTCAAGGACTGACAAAGCATTGGCGAGTTCAATCCATGATGAACGAAACAACGGCACTGCGGCTTCCGCCATCCATTCCTAAAAGGCGAATTTGCCAGGCTCGCGTTATCGGAATAGAGGGGAGTGTGACATTGTATGAACTCGGTTTAAACCAAGATGCTCCACAAGAGGTGCTTTGGCGGGATTATGAGAAGGCGTTGATCAGTTATGAAATCGGAGAACATCGCGAAGCGGCTCAGGCCTTTAGCGACCTCGCAAAACGCTATCCCAAAGACGGTCCATCGCTCATAATGTTAGTCAGGGCAGTCCAGGAGCTTGCTAATCCGCAGGAGCGATTCGATCCGCTGTGGGTAGCGCCGAGCAAATAGAACCTGCCGTACGATTCCTACCAGCTCTTTCCTCTTGTCGACACCGTTTTTTTCAATTGTTCGCCCGACATGCGGAAGGCGGCGTCGTGGGGGCAGGAATAGACGCAGCGTGGAGTGCCGCCGATGCTCTTGCACTGATCGCACGTTGTGGCTTTTTGATGGATGATCGGGATCTTGATCTTACCATCCATTCGGAAGTCATCTTCCTTGCCAACCATCGTAATGTTGCCATAGGGACAGTTGCTGGCACACAGGCCGCATCCGATGCAATGATCCTCAATGACGATTTCCTTGGAGCCTTCGCGGAAGATCGAATTGACCGGGCAGCCGACTAGACAATACGGATCTGTACACGACCGGCAACTCGTTGCTACCAAAAAATTCTCGAATCGCAATCCCTCACGCACCAATCGCGACTCACCTCCGTGGGAATCGGCACAAGCTTTTGTGCATTCATCACAACGCGTACAAGACTCGAGATCCAAAACCAATAGACTTTGTGCGTTGTACAATCCCTGTCCAACGAAGCTGGAGGTACTCAACTCACTCACGCGTTCCGAGTCTTGGTCCATCAAGAATCGAGCACGGTCTACAAGTCGCTTCTTGAAATCGGGATTTGCGTCCGCAATTTTCTTGAGCTGCGAGCTTTTGATCCGAACCAACTCAACGTGATCCAATGCCCCACAAGTCGACGTTCGAACGCCCGCTCGATATTCGAGGCGATCCATGTCCGCTGCTAACTCCTCTTTGTAGATCGAGGAGAGTGCCGCGATCTCTCCAAACGATCCGGCCGCTGCATCCAAGTTGCCTGGCCCGACGTACGCGACCACGTGCTCGCGCGTTCCTTGTTTGCGACTGACTTTTACATATCCAAGTCGAACCAAAAAGAAATCGTCATTGGAATCCCCTTGTCTGAAAATGGGGCGACCCGGTTCCACACTCATCAGATCGACGTCTTCAGAAATGATGCGAGCAGCTTCTTTGCGGCCCTCCGCTGAGAGATCTTTGAAAATTGGGAGTCGTTCCAAGTCGGAATTCAAAGCATGCCGTCTATAGGCTTCATTCAAAATCTTGCGACTACTGGCATTTCTCTGCAACATATACAAAACGTTGCTGCCGATTTCAATGACTTCCGACTCTTCGACGGCGACCACGGTCGCTGTTCTTGGATAGCGATTTAGGCACGCCATTTCGCCGAGAATCACGTCCTCGACTCCACGATAGAGTTTTGGCCCGTCGTCCGCAGCAGACTTGGTGTCGGCACCCGTTGCAAGGCTTGGAACCGCTTGCGACGAGCTCGAACCAAGGGTACGTCGCAAAAACCCAAAAATACCCTGTCCCGAGTCCTGTGCAACAGTCGGCTGAGCAGCTCTTTTGTTTAGCTGAATTTCGAATTTGCCACGTTGAATAAGAAAGGCGGTCGAACCGTACTCCCCACGTTTGCAAAGAATCTCACCAGGCTGCAAAATCTTGCGAACGCATGCCGCCCCGTTGAACTGCAGGAACTTGTAAGGGATACCTGCGAAAATCGGGATGTCAAGCATCTCTTCTGCGGTCAAGATCTGACTCTTTCCGGAGTCACGTCGAGTGCTCTTTTGCAGTTTTTCTACTTGCTTTGCAACGACCTCGGGCCGAAATGTCAACGCATCCGTCGGGCATGAGATGACGCATTCGCCACACGACACACAGGAGCTGTCTCGCATCGGCAAATTGTTATCAAATGCGATTCGTGTGTCGTAGCCCTTGCCATCGCGGGCCATCACGTCGTTCTGCTTGATGTCATTGCATGCCCGCGTGCATCGCTGGCACATAATACACGCGTCGTGATTTACCGCGATGATCTCGGAAGTCGGGTCTCCTCCGCGCTTGCCCGCAAGATGGCTAGGTGCATACCTGGAAACCTTTGGGTCTTTTGCAAACTGGGTTACCAGCTTCTTTAATTCATTGGGACCGCGTGTTGGTTCCCCTTGCACTAGTTCAGCGGATTCCGCAGTCGTTAGATGCTCGGAGGCCAATAGTTCCAATATCACTCCCACGGAGCTCTTGATCGTATCGACCGCGGTTGCGTTCTGTTTGCTTGCTAGTGTTGACACGACCATCCCGTCCTTGACATGGTAAGTGCATGATGAGACTAAGCTCTTGCTGACTCGCCCGCTTTTTTTTGTCTCCACAATCTCAACCAAACAAACGCGGCAAACTCCGACTGGGTTGAGGTGCTCGCGGTGGCACAAGACAGGCACAGGATTTACATCGCCGACCTTGGTGACATACATTTGCGATACGGCGTCGTAGATAGTAGTCGGCCTGGGAATAAGTTCTCCAAGTTCGTTTGCAACGATCGTTCCTTGCGAATTCCGAAGAGGGACCGCTTTCTTTACAGTCAACTCTTGTCCATCGATTGAAAGCTTGATGTCCTCATCCAAGTCTTTTAAAGTCGCTTCCGTGAAACGAATCAACTGACCGTCGACGTCCCGCGCAAAAAGAGCCTCTTCGCTTGCGGTTATGTACTCGGTTGACTCGAGAATCTCTTGTTCATTGGCCATGATGTAAGCCTAGCGGGTGATCGTTGTAGGGCAGGCGATGCGATATTAGGTTTTTTTGAGGGTAGGCTTGCGCCAAAAGAAGCGCAAGTAGCTTTTTAACGGGTTGCTAGCAACTTGTCCCAAGCCGCAGATGCTGGTGGTCTCCATTATGCGACTCAGGACCTTAACCGTGTTTTCTAACTCGGTTGGATCACTAGCGGATGTGGCATTGAGCAACGATTCAGCCATATCCACCATCTTTCGCGACCCTAGTCTGCACGGAACGCATTTGCCGCACGATTCCCGTTGATAGAATCGACTACACGCTATCGCCTGATCTAGCATGTCTGCGTGCTCACCATAGACAACCAGTCCGGCCCCAAGCATGAACCCGATCTCGCGTCCCGAATTGAGGTCCAAGGGTAAATGGCGTACGTCGATCGTTTCGCCGACTAGTTTTGGAAACTTCAATTCCTCCGTTTCCTTTCCGTCCTTGTCGGTTTTCTTTGGTGAGCGAATCGAACCCTTTGGTAGCCATGCGGGCAAGAAACCTCCAGACGGTCCGCTCAATGCGACTGCTTGTAGGGCACAACCGTCCTTCATCCCGCCCGCATAGTCTTCGATCAATTCGCCCAAGGTGATACCGCATGGCACTTCATAGGCACCCGGTCGATTCAAGTCACCGCTGATGGAAAAGAATCTCTTCCCTCGTGTTCGATTTCGTCCGGCGTTCTTGTACCAAACGCCGGAGGTGTCGATTTTCTCTTCGGGCTTTGCAGTTGGCTCACGGGCGGCCCCATCCGATGCGGGTTCGTACAGCAAAATCGCTGGTACCCAAGCGAACGTTTCCACATTGTTGAGGATAGTCGGCTGGTTGTAGAGGCCGTTTGTCTGAAGTTCCGGAGGACGATTGCGTGGCTCAGAGCGTTTGCCTTCGAGGGCTTCGATGAGCGCCGTCTGTTCTCCACAGACATAACCGCCAGGGCTGACGAAAACCTCGAGACGAAACTCCCGTCCGCTGCCGAAGATGTTTTGCCCGCAAGCCCCAACTTGAATCGCTTCGTCAATCGCTTTATTTAGTTTGCGTATTTGTTCGAAGTATTCGTGGCGAATGTAGATGAAGCCCCGTTTTCCACCGGTTACCAACCCCGCGAGAATCATTCCCTCAATGACTAGATGCGGGGCCGCGAGAAGGATATCGCGATCTTTGAACGTCCCGGGTTCGCTTTCATCCGCATTGCAGACCACGTACTTAATCTCCCCCGGTGCGTTTCGCGTTTCATTCCATTTCTCAGACGCCGGAGCACCAGCTCCACCCATACCCTGCAGTCCCGCCGTCTTTAATGCATTGACTACCCGATCTGGATTGGGGTCAAGCAAGTACTTCTTGACCGCAGTGTAAAGTGGCTTGCCAGTCTTTTGGTAATAGTCGATCTCGGCGTTTGCAAGTGAAATCGTTGCAGTGTCCGAATCGCTATCGGCTTTCGGCTCGCCTCCTTGTAAAGTGGAGGCCACGATAGCGGTCATCTCGTTTGCCGATCGACTGACAAATAAGTCCTCGTTGACCAGTACTGCCGGCGCTCGATCGCAACGTCCCAAGCAGGAGGCCTCTGTGATTTCAAGAGATTCTGCGCCCACCTTGGATTGCAGTTGTCGCAATTGCTCCGACATGGCGACGGCGCCCCGCAGTCGACAACTCATGTCGCGACATACGTACACATGACACTTGGGAGGTGCTGTTTTGCGAAAGTGAGGAAAGAAGCTGATGACGTCTTGAATGACCCGAACTGGCTCGCCAACCTGATCGGAAATGCGTTGTACTTCGGAACTTTGAATAAAACCATGTTCGTGTTGCGAGTCCTGAAGCATCTTGGCGATGCGAGTCCCAACTTGTCGGTCGATGAGCGAGTTCATGGTCGTGTCCGAAGCTGTTGCATGAGGTCGTTACTGTATTTTTTCAGCATGTCCGGGTGGAATAGTTTAGGAGTGTTGAATTCTTGGCTTGAGGATGGTTTCCAAGTTTTATCGAAGCCTAAAAACGGATCTTCCGCGACGAAGGGGACCGGTTCCTGCAAGCTAACAATTCCGAGGCCTTCGGAAAGAACTCGTGTCGCGATGTACCACTGTGTGGCCGATTCCCAATTTCGGATCTTAGGGACATTCTCCATTCTCGACTTTAGTTTTCGCAACATTTGCTCGACCGTGTTTTCAGCCGGACTTGAAACATGATCCAGTTCGATTTCAAGCCATCGTCGAAGCGCCGTCGCGTTCATCGCCACCTGTCTTGGCTCGGGAACCAATTGTTCTACATTGTGCTTTAAAATGACAAGTTGCGATTCCAATTCCTCGGCGGATTGAGGTCGAACCGCACAATCCAATTGCGAGACACACCAATCGTCCCAGTCCGCAATCGCGTTGGCGCCACGGGCTAGTCTCCAACTCGGTTGTTCCAATGCATGGTGGCAACTGGTGCAATTATATTCGGTCAACTCTGGCCAATCGCTGACCACCTTGGCGCTCTTGTCAGTAGATCGTTCCGCTCGGGCTATTAGCAGATTTAGTTTCGTGATCGCAGCCGTTATTTTTCCTGCACGCCAACGTTCCACGCCGATGGAAGATCCTAACCCGATGGTTTCACTCTGAGAGTCCCAATGAACGGGATAGCGACGCAAATAACTTTCGAAGTCGAAATGCATCGGGGGATGCCCTGCCGCCATCAGTCGGTGATCTACTTCACGATCTAAACCAACGTTCAGCCCACTTGTGCGATTCAGTTCGCCAATGTGGCAGGACGAACATACCTGAGCGCGGCTGACTAGGGATTCGACATTGAACATTTTAGTATCGTCAAATCGACTCTTGCCCAGAGCTTTCCACTCGCTCGAATAATGCTCGCTGCCCCAAGCTTCGGCATCGCCATGGCAAACTTGGCAGTCGGCACCCAGAACCCGCTGTTCTTCAGGGCTGTTTTCATTTGCATGGCAAGAGACACATCTTGCGTTTAGAATATCGCGGTATTTTTGGGAGGAAGGCTTCAGTACCTCGTTGGACAGCTTCAATTCCTCTTTGACCAATCGCGAGACAATTTCCGCGGACGCATCTGTAAGTAGGCTTGTGTACGCCCGGGCGTGCGGGTCCTGGTCGAACCAGATTTTGCCGGCCCGTTGCCAAGTTTTGGCATTTGGCACGTTCGAGCCATGGCAAGCGGTAGTCATGCATCCGACGATACTGTGTGATTGCAATTCGGAATGCGAACTAAAATCGGGGTTATCGCAAAATGCAATTTCCAAACGTATCAGAAAGATCCCAAATGCGAAGGCTCGCGTGTAGAACGATGTCACGGCGATGCCTCGTTTGCTAAGAAGCGATGGACTTCACTCAAGGAAGCTGCCGCACCAAATGCACTCAATGTCTTTGGCGGATCGCTATGGTAACGGTGGCAATCGGCGCAATTGGCCGAAGCGACACGCTTTTCTGTCCCAAACGATTGCGAGCGTTCTTCTGCATCCTGAATATGACACCGGCGACAATTTGCGATTCCAGCGATCATCACTTTGTCTGACTCTAATTCAGAATTGTTGTTTCTCTCCCAATCAAAAACATTATTGCTCGCGACATATGCCCCTGCATGGCAATCCTTGCAAGAGACCATCAAATGCGCCCCGTGTGTGAAAGAAGCATCACGAAGCCATTGCGTTTTAAGATTGCTGGGCGCGACAATGGAATTCGGGTCTTCGGACTTTTTGTGGCATTTGTTGCATGTGGTACCACCATCCCCAAGGATGGCATTAAGTCTAGTTTCCCTCGCGTTTACCTCTTCTTCCATGTCCTTTGACATTTTGCCGTCGCCTAGAGCTTCAACTTCCGATGGTTTAAAGCGTGTTTTGAGGAACTCGAGCGTCTTCAGGGGAATCACTTCTTTAATCGCTTGACTTATGTGCGTTCGGTCCAAACCGTGCGGTAAGCCATCCAGGTCATGGCAAGCGGCGCAATGCTTGTCGAACGCGACGGGTTTGTAAAGCATATGGGACGATGATTGGATCGCGGCGTTTGGCGTTGAATTTGCCGACTCCAATCCTTCGTAGCCTTTTAATTCAACGTCTCTCGAATGGCAATCGCTGCACGTTAATTGAATGAGCTTGTTTGAGTCAATGCGGCCTTCGTAAAGCGTGCGAAATCGTTCAGGCAGCATCTCCAGTCGCTTCGCATCCGCTCCACCGGGTGCTTTGGGTTGACCGGGTCGCATGTGTTGAATGTGGCTAAAGCGAATGGTGCCTGGATCCGGTTCTTTCAACGCCGAAAACTCTGGATGCCCTTCGGTCTTTGAAAAATTGGTAACAGAGTTTCCACTTTTTGATGTTAGCGTAACAGATGCCATATTGGCGTGGCATCGCGAGCAATCGCTGTCCGCCACTTCGACGAGACTTCGGTCGAAGCCTAAATGCTCGCGGTGGCAAGCACTACAGCTTTCGGATTCCAGTACGCCTATTTTCGTTTTCGACTCGAAGTGACCTGTAACCGTGTGGCAGGTTCCATTGCATTGTTTGTTGTTTTTTGCGATGTTTTCTTTGAGCTCGCCACCCCAGGCATCCTTTCGAATCGGGACGTTGGGCAAATGGCACTTTTCGCAGCCAGTTTTGTTCCAAGCGAAATGCGGTTGGGAGAGCTCGCCGGTAGTCACGTGCAATGCGCCATTGCTCGAAAACATCCAAGCCGAGTACGCAATTCCGACGACCAAACCGAGGAAACCCATCCAGCGTTTCCTATAGATAAAACGATCGAATGCGGCATGGTACAACCTGTCAATCTTCGCTGCGCGTTGCCTTCCGTTTTCTTGCATCCGAGTCCCTACACCAGTTTGATTACATGTATTTCAAGGCGAGAATGATATGGGTTACCAAAAGCACACCCAATACAACTGAGACACTAGCGTGGAAAGCGATCCAGCCATGCAGCCATGCTTGAACTCGCCGTTGAGCATCGTACTGAAGTCGCTGTATGGTCAATTCCTCTAAGCGATCGACAATCGGTCGAGCAGTCGCCGAACAAGAGTCTCTCAGCAACGAAAACCAATCGGCCGATTTTTGCCACGTCCCGACAGGTGACTTCACTCCTGTTTTTCGACGTGATGATTCGCCATCCGAAATTGCAATCGTTTGCAACATAAAGGGCTCAATCACGGCGGCGTATTGTCGCCATAGTTCTTTGCCGTCTTCGGCATTAAATTCGTTGTCCGCATCGATCTCGATGCGTGGACGGATGGAGTCGCGTCGTTGCACGGCGCCTATCACGATGGCCTTGACTTCGTTTCGTCCGTGTTGGACAGTGACGGCTCCACTCATCTTTGCCGATAGGCTGTCCAAATTCGTAAGCTTTTGCAAACCAACAGGCTTAGGACCATAAGCCACGGTCAACATTCGACGCGCGTTTAATGCGGCTTGGACGGACACGTCATCGATTTGGTTCGCGATGGTTTCGTAAGGAAGATTTCCAAGCATCCATTTGGGCAGTACCATTTGCATGACCCAACCGTAGATCCCACTTACCAATACGAACACCAAGAGGGACATTAAGGTTGTAGTAAAGGATCCGCCCAAACGGTACCCAGAATGAATGTAGGCGAGCGGTCCTGTTGCCAAGCCTAGCCAAATGTGCGCGACCATCCAATACTTCGTCGGAAAAAGTTTCCAACGTCTGAACTTTTTTCGTGGCCAAAGAAGCAGCTCAAACAGAATAATAGCCGCAGCAACGCCCCCAATCACCAATCCAGGAACGGAGCTGCCTGAGGCGGTACGGCCAGACGAATGCGAAAACCAAGCTTGCCAAATCGTTCCACCAACGACAAGCAGGATTGCTAATAAAATTGATCCGAGATGAAGACTTAGTTTCCGGATCAACAACACGAATCACCTATAAAATCAACGAATATTGCTCCAAAGAATCATTCAATGTAGTTCATAGACTTTACTCGTTGCAACAAGGACTGTCAACTTTTGCAAGCGTGCATCCATTTGGCACGATGATATATGGCAGCGGGTGGCACGCCCAAAGCGTAGCGTGGGCGTGGTCAGGCGAAGGATGCCGGACTTGCCCTTGTGGATCGAGGACGTCCAAGGTTTTTGGCAGTGCCCACGCCCTTCGCAAGCTCAGGGACGTGCCACACGTTGAATGCGTGCCACACGTTGGCCCCTACTTACTTGCTTTTCGCACACCAAACAGGCGAAAAATTTGCTGATGGCTCCACGAGTTCGTTGACCGATCGGACGAGCATTAGCAATGACGGTCCGTCCGTTGGAAAGCGTTGAACCAACTCGCTAAACTCGCGCACCGCCTCCCGGAAGTGACGGCCTGACTCGTAGAGTTCGAGGGCTTTTGCATAGGCGACTACGAGTTCCGCATTCTGAGGGGAATCCGTAGGCATCAGCTCGAAAAGATCCAATTCTCCGTCCAATCCGACGACTTTTGCTTTGCATAGCCTCCTTTGTAGCAGATCGGGAGGCAGGCATTTTGCTGTCTCCGCATCCATCAAAGCCGAAACTTTCCAGTGTTTGGTGAGCCCCTGAATTCGGCTTCCTAGGTTCACGGTGCGACCCATTGGACCGTATTTGAACTTTTGTTTCGAGCCTGTGTTCCCAACGCGCGCCGGTCCTGTGCAAATGCCGATTCCGAAATCGACGCCACCAGGAATGGATTCTTTATAGCGTTCGCTCAGTTCTTTTCGAAGCGCCATCATCTCGCGTGCGGCCAGAGCGCTACGGAATGCATGGTCCGGGGTGCTTTCTGGGGCACCCCACATCGCAAACATTTCGTCCCCAACATAGTCGACCAGCACGCCGTCCGATTTCAAGACAAAAGCGGATAGTTCACTTAAGGTATCGCCGATCCATTTCATCGCTGCCTGCAAGCCAATCAGATCGGTCGTTAGGCTGAATCCTCGAACATCACAAAACAAAACGGTCACGTCGACATCCTCCCCATCGAGCAAGGCTGGGTTGCGGCTTATTGCTTCGGTCACTTTGGGTGAGAAAAACTGTTGATACTTGGTTACGAGGGTCTCTCGCTTTCTTCGGGCAATGCTCGAAGCTATCGCGGTGGCAAGGATTGCGATCAGCTTTTGCTCTGCCTCCATGACAACCCCCGATTGCCGACCAACATTCAATTCTCTGTCGGCATAGAGCACTCCAATAATCTCTTTTCCGCCATCGACGATGTCGAGGATAGGGCAGGCGACTGCGGTATGGAGAAGTCGAACGCTGTCGGAAGAGATGTCATGCAGTGTCTCGTTTGGGTTCGGGTAAATGACAATTTTTTTCGTATCGAGCACCCGCTGCAACATGGAGGTGGATGGGGCTCGGAGCGAATTCCCTGGGACTCGCGAACTGACGAATTGGCGAGACGATTCAAACTCCCATTGCTTACCATCCCACAAGATCACCTCGGCTCGATCCACCTCGATGATCGTGGCCGCAGCCCGAGCGATTCCTGAAAAGAAATCGACCGACGAGACCGGTTTCTGCATGGCCGAAGCGACTTGTTCCAACCAAGTCAGCACTACCTCCATTTCTGACTTCTTCTTTGCCGTCCCGTCACTCTGCATTGATAATTGCGTCAGAGTAAACTGATTTGCCGTCGAATCGTGAGTTGAAAACTTATAGGGTGTTACTCCCAGTGCGTTAATACTCCCAGCCCAGCCATCGTCTATAACAACGGGTGACTGTCGCGATTCGACGGTCGCGCTTGATTCAGCGAGCTGTAAAATCAGCGACAATCCATCAGGCAACTGGATAGTTGAGGGCAATACAATTACGGAATTTTCACCAAAGGCTAGGAGTTTTGAGCCCGAATGGGTAATCGTCGCGCTCTTGTGAAGGTTGGTGACCTTCCATTGGTTTTCACCGATCGGGTCCAACCGAACGAGCGATCTAGGAACGGCTCTAAATTCCAGCCCAGCAATAATCAATCGCCATTGCCCACCCGGGTTTTGATACAAGAGTGGCTCCTTCGGTTCGCCAACTTGCCTTCGTCCGATTTCCACCGCCTCGCGGACTGTGGTGCCATAGATGTGGGATCCGTTTTTAGCGACTATTACGTTTAATGACACGATCGGAAGGGATTCTCCACGGTAAATTTGCGGTCACACGGAATGGAATTAAACTGTCACTTGATTGACAGACGAGAGTATGTTTGTTCAGGAAACCGTTCCCATAGTGGTTTGGATCTGTTAAACCAAAAACACGGGATTCGAGACGAGAACAATGACGAAACAACTTTCACAGTACGGCGGTGCTAAGACCGCATTCCTCACGCTTGCCCTTCTGTCATGCGTAGTTGAACAAACCAAGGGGCAGTCGTCTACCAAGGATACCAATTCCTACCTCAGTATGTCGGATGGACCGAGTTTATCCGGCTGGGGTGTGGACTCACTTCATCATATGGTTCAGGGGATTCGCGGAGCGGCTTCGTGTGCGACCTCGAGTTGTCACGGAGGTCCCAGGGCCGGCGTTTCCTCTGTCGACGCTCCTCGCGGTTCGGAATATCCTCTCTGGCTGGAACGCGATCCACACGCTCAATCTTGGAAAACTATCTCTTCAGATGCGTCTGTAAAGATACTCTCAAAGCTTGGTATCCTTCGCGACGGCAAGATCGCTAACGCCGCGGGTTATCAAAACTGCTTAGCGTGTCACAATACGGACCGAAACGTCAGTCCAGACCAGCTCGCGCCTCGTATCGCTGAAGGAGTCGGTTGCGAGTCCTGTCATGGTCCCGCCGAAGCGTGGTACGACCGCCATTATCAAGGATTCGAATCGAAAAGGAACGCGATCAGCAAACTTGGATTGACCGATTCCGGTCCTTTGGTTCAGCGAGCCAAGCTTTGCGCCACCTGCCACGTCGGGGGCAAGGATCGGGACATGAACCACGACATCATTGCAGCGGGCCACCCGGCCCTTTACTTCGATATGGCCGTTTATCACGAAGCCTATCCAAAACACTGGCGAGACAAAGACCAGAGTCAGATGAACTTTCGCCCGCAACTCTGGCTAGCTGGGAAAATTGCAATGGCAGATGCAGAGCTGGAATTGCTGGAATCGCGGGCCAGCAAATTGCTTCCGATCTCGACTTGGCCGGAGTTGTCCAATTACCAATGCAACAGTTGCCACGTCACTCTCGGAGGTCTTCCAAAGCCCGTCAATTTGCCAGATCGCGACCTAGTGATCCAGGGACGAGCCCCCGTCCGGAACTGGAATTTAGCTGGAATCGCAGTGCTTTCGGCCAATTTCGAGTCCGCCAAAAACGATTTACCGGATTTGTTTAGGAGCCTTAGGGAATTGCTTGAATCTCCGAATGCAGATTCGAAATTAGTTGCGGCAACGACCCATCAACTTAGAATACAATTGGCCAATGCCTTCAACGAAAACGGCAAACCGACCTTACCAAACTGGTCAAGTCAAAATCAAACCGAACTTAGTATCCAGCTCCTCGAAGAGAGTAGACGAAGCAACTCTTGGGAGACGGCTGCAGGAGCGTACACCGCCGTCTGGGCCACCCATCCGATGCGAGCAACCAGCAAACTCGAACGACCAATGAAGACCATGCGAAACGGACTCCTCTTTCCAAAAGACATGATGATGCCGAATTTCCCGAGACAGGAACACGGAAGGACGCCACCCTCACTGGAAGAATGGAGTGATTCTTTGCAACAAGCGGTCGCCGCTCTCAAGAACGATGATCGCAGATGAGCGGAATGCCGACATCCTTTTTTTGCTCGATGTTCCGACTTTTTTCGGGGCTTCAAGCAATTTGTTTGGGACTTCTATACTCGACACCCATCCTCGCTACCGATCCACATGCCACGGTACATGCCAGCGCCTCCAGAATTGGTGTGAAAGAGTGCGCCGCATGCCACAGCGCTCCGAGTCCAATCTACAAGGCCCTCGGCGTAACCCGCTTCGTTCGATTGACAGAAGCCAGCGACTGGCTAGATCGCGACAAACATGCTTATGCATACCAGTTGGTTCGACAGGACTTGTCGGAAAGCGAACTACAAAAAAAAGAACGAAAATCAAACAAGTTGTCGGTCGAAATCACGGCCAAGCTGAAATGGACGGCTGGCGACGGTAACTTTGAAAATAAATGTCTAACTTGTCATGTGGGCATGAGCAAGAACAATACCCAGCCTTCGTCTAAAATAGACCTTTGTTTCGGTGTGCAATGCGAATCTTGTCATGGACCTGGTTCTGAATACACCAAACTCGAAAACCATCAACAAGTGAGCTGGCGTACAAAAACTCCGGAACAGAAAACGGAGCTAGGAATGTGGGACTTGACCTCTCCATCGACGGCAGCGGCGATTTGCCTAAGCTGCCACCTCGGCAACATGGATGAGGGCCGCTTTGTATCGCATGACATGTATGCTGCTGGTCATCCCGTTTTGCCCCCATTTGATCTGCAAGTGTTTTTGAACGCGATGCCTCCACATTGGAGAACCATTCAGGAAAAGCAGCCGTTTGAAAAACAAGCGGAATACAATCGAGTGCATTTCGACATTGCGGGCAACACCGATGAGATTCGGATGGCGATCAACGGAAGTTACGACAAAACACGTCGGAGCATGATCGGCGGACTGGTCGCAAATGACCTAGGAATCGAGTTGATCCATCAGGGAGCAACCCAACCGGAGACTTGGGGAGACTATTCGATCTACAATTGCATGGGGTGCCATCAAGAGTTAAAGAAGAACAGCACTCAAGTGCGCCCAGCCTCTCGAACCCCTGGTCGTCCGTTTCCCGCTAATTGGTTGACTCTCGAATACCCAGCTATCCACGTCTCAAGTTGGGACACGCACGAGACGTTAACGCGTGAAATGCTGAAGTCTTTCAATTCCGTTCCCTTTGGCGATGCGCAGCGGCTCAATCAATTGAGCGACAGGCACCTGCGTACTTTGTCCGATCGATTTCAGGATCGGCGCAAGATGGAAAAGCAAGTGATGTCCAAAAAAGACGTGCAGCAGTGGCTGGAGTTCTTGGTCCAGAGTCGGCAAAACGCTTTGACCGACTATTGGGTTGCCAAGCAGACAGCCTGGATGGTTTGTGTGGCAGTGGACGAACTTAGGGAACACCGCGAGGTGGCAACCGACGTGGTGTCGCCGATGCAACAGGAACTTCAAGAGTTGTTGCGACTGGATCTTCAGTTGCCGCAGCAGCAAAGCGTCTTAGGGGGTCAAAAGGGCACGCTAGAAACGGCGCAGACCTTTGATGCAAGTCGATGCAGAGAGTTGCTCAACGCGCTAGTTAGGCAAACGGCGGACTGAAACCTACCAACCAAGGTTGGGTATCGGAGAACGGCCACGCCCTTCGCAAGCTCAGGGGCGTGCCACACGTCAACACCGAGGCGTGCCACACGTGAATGCCGAGGCGTGCGACACGCCCAAAGCGAAGCGTGGGCGTGGTGCAAGCGAGGTGCGCCATCCTCGCCCGTATGGTCGAGCGGCTCCATCAAGCTTGCAAGGTAGGCCATAAATTGCGTTCAGGAGCCAACCTGTTACACTACATCTCGGCAATGACGTAAGTGGTGCTAAGACCTAGGGTGGCAAATTTCGCAAGTGACATGAAAAAACATGAGCCAAGATGAGAGCGATCCGTATGCGACCGAGTTGCACGAGGGCAAGTTGCATCTCGGGCGATTTCGCGTGCTTCGGCACCATGCGCGTGGCGGTCTAGGGCAGATTGCGATCGCGCTCGATCATGAGTTTAAGCGGGAGATTGCGCTGAAGAGTATCCGCGAAGAATACTCGACCAGCAAACTGCATCAGGACAAGTTCAATCAGGAAGCTTTGGTCACCGGCGCACTCGAACATCCTGGGGTGGTGCCCGTTTATGCTTTTGGGCGAGACGAGGACGGTTCCCTTTTTTATGCAATGCGGTTCATTCGCGGGGAAGAATTCGCATCCAAGATCAAAGCCTTCCATCAAGATGTTCGTTCCGGACTTGAGCCATGCATGGGACCAGGCCAACGGTTCCTAATTCGAAAGCTCATCGACGTATGCCATACTATTTCTTATGCGCATTCTCGTGGCGTTGTGCACCGAGATCTGAAGCCTGCAAACATCATGCTCGGTCCGTATGGGGAGACGCTCGTTGTTGACTGGGGACTTGCAAAGCCACTTGGTAGCATCCCTGAGTCCGCGTCACTGTCTCATTCGGAATCGAAGCCTAATGCGATTCCATTGGAGGAGCTAGTATCGATGTCCTATGGTTCAGAAACGCAGGATGGTCAGACAATTGGAACGATCGTTTACGCACCGCCTGAGCAATTGATTGGACAGGTTTCGGAAATTGATCATCGATCGGATATCTATAGTCTCGGTGTCATCTTGTTTGAGCTGTTGATTGGCGAGCCGCCGATCAAGTTCATGGAGCCCAACATATCGCTCGCGAACTTTACAACGTCTGTTATTAATGGTCGCGTTCCGACTCCAAAGCAGTGTTCGAGTGTGATTCCAAAAGCGCTCGATGCAGTGTGCCGCAAAGCAATGCTGCCAGCACAGAAAGATCGTTATCAAAGCGTCGACGATTTCCGTTTGGACTTGGAACGCTGGATGGACGGTTTGGCTGTTTCGGTCCATCCAGAATCGTTCAGTGAGCGAGCAAGCCGGTGGATGCGAGATCACTTAGCCTTTGTTCGCGCAGCCTCGGTGAGTTTGTTGGTGGTATCCATCGTGAGTATCTTCGCAATGGTGAGCATAAATAAAGCCAAATTGCAGCAAGAAAGTGCCAAGAAAGAAGCGACCCAGTTGCTTGGGATCGCCAGGGAAACAACCGATCAACTCTTGCAGGACACCAGTAATCAACTGGAAGACTTGTCGGGGACAACGCAGATTCGATTAGATCTTTTGGAAAAGGCGGCATCCTCCTTCAAGCGTATCTCGTCTGTGAAGACAAGCGATCCAGGGCTGCTGCGACAGTCGGCGTCCGCATTTGTGGGTTTGGCAACAGTGCAGTACATGTTGGATCAGAGAACGGAAGCCATCGAGAGCTTAGAAACTGCGATTAGCACTTTTAAGAGTATTCCGAAATCGAGGACTGTTGGGGAAGATGACAGGGTTAGTATCGCAAAGGCACAAATTGAACTAAGCCGCGTCTTGAGCGAGGAAAAAAACATCTCGGCCGCCAAGAAAGCTATAGGCGACGCATTTGAATCGATTCAGAGTTTCGCCGCTTCGCCAAACGACGTTGGTCGGCAAAGGTTGGTTAAGGGAATGGCGCTGATCCACAAGGGGATCCTCTCAATGGACGCAAAGGATAGTTTTGGAGCAATCGAATCCAACGGACATGCCAAGAAGGTTCTTCTCGAAGCGTTGGAACTGGTTGACATGGACGTTAGTCAAGCCGAACGGGAAGTGCCGTTGCGATTCCAGTTGGCAAGGGCCTTGATCAACGAATCGAAGTATCTTTCGAAGGAAGAGAACACGGCTAGTGAGATCAAGTCCTTGGTTAGCGAAGCCATCAAGCAGTTAAAAAGGATTATTGAGCGAGAACCGAAAAATCGGGAAGCGATTAAGACTTATGGCTTGGCATTAAACAATCAAGCCCAGTACGAATCCGATAGAAAGGATTTCGATGCTGCGACAGCAAATTATCATTCGGCCCTGTCGTTTGCGGAAAAGCTCCAAGAAGAGCAGAGTGAGGTCCGTGAGTACCGAAATCTTGCAACCCTCGCACATCTTGGGTTGGGCAGTACGGCGATCGCGAAGGGCGATAACGAGGCAGCGAAGGGAGAAAACGCGGCTGCGAAGGGCGATTATGAGGCAGCCAAGGGACATTACGAGAAGGCCTACTCGGTTGCTATTTTGAATCAATTAAACAAGTCGTCGTTGCGTTTTCGCGTCAGCTTTGCACTCGCCGCTTTTTACCATGCCGCGACGTTGCCCGATTCGGAAAACGAAAAAAAGATTGATGTACTGGAACAGGCGAAAAATGCGTTGAAAATGAATCCGGAGAAACGACTCGAATTGTTGAGGGAGGCTAACGACGAGGGATTGATGGAACGGGTGGAAACTACCCTTGAGGACTTAACGCTTGACAAACTTGTTCAGCAGTTGCGAGTCGACTTAGCCGAGGGCTTAGCGATAAGACTGAAGGCCTTTATAACGTCTACGGAACCGCCTCTATCACTGAGAATGAACTACAACTCTGCCTGCAAGATCAGCCAAGCTTGTCAATTGCTTCTCCCTGGACCGGAATTAGAGGATTTTTTGAACGTGGGCTGGCGGCGGCTGAAGAATGCGATCTCTGGGGAGCCAGCATTTTTCGATGAGGCAATAAAGGATGACGACCTGGATTTCTTACGCGACGCAAGGGGCAAGGAATTTTTCAAAAACCGTCCGCTGCAGTGAATGTTACTACGGTAGAATGCGAGTTGGCTATAGCCTCCTTGCAGTAGAAAGAACGAAAATGTCCCTCTTGAAATTGTTGATGTGTGCAAGTCTTGTAACGATGCTTCCGCCGGTCAATCCAAAAAGGCCGGACACATCCAGACTTAGTCGCAGTCCGGTCTGGACTAGCTTTCAAGCTCTCAAACTCAACGACGCGCAGCTGTTAGATGCTAAGGCGGAGGCCAGCAAACGAAAGCGAATCGCCATTGTCCCTCACGATGTCGACGGCAAGCAAGGTGAGGTGCTCGTGTATGCGATGTTGCTGGCCAGCGAGTTGTCCTATCATCCGAAGTTGCTCGTCACGGACTTCATGACAAGTCGCCAAATTTTTGCCGAATGCCAGACTCCCGAGGCATGCGTCCTGGCGGCGGCAAAATACGACATCGATAAAGTTGTTTGGTGCGCCAAAGAGGGAAATGCACTTCAGGCAAAGATCGTTGATAGATCCAATCCAACGGCAATGGTAGGACTAGCGGATTTGAGCATGGCCCCGTCGTGGTTAGAAAGTGTGCCGCAACGACGGAGCGAACTCTTGGATCGTCTTGGACTTGATAGCCAGTCCAGGAAGCAGCAGGTCCAATCGCTTCCATCGCGAAATCTCGGCGCCTTGATTGGCTTGGCGAGAGCCAACGTCGAAGCCGCTGCGCTTGCGGTGTTGACCGACAGTGAAGCACAAAAAGCAGGCTGCGAAAAGGCTCTGGCCATCTTGGAGGAAGCGATCAAGAAGGATCCCAACCTCATCGAAGCCTACATCCTCAAAGCGAGCTGTCAGGACGAGCTAGGATTGGTGGCAGATGTGCAACAGACACTGCGAGACGCGTTTTCTCGACGCAATGCGGCCAAATTGGATCCCCTCGCGAATTTGGAGCTGGAAGCGGACTACTCACGTTTCTGCCTAAACAACATGGACGTAGCTCTCGAACGCTATTCGAGCATGGCGGAAATCGATTCGGCAAACTTGAGAGCCAATTGGGGCATCGTAGATATTATTCTAACCGGCAACGGCACCACACGACCGGGGCCAGAGGACCTCAACGAGGCCGCCAAGTTTGCTGCTATCCTCGTTTCGCACCATCCGCACAGCGGTGTTGCTCAAGCAATTCGTAATCAAGCCATTGGAGCCATTAGAAAGTAGAGGTCTGTCATGTTTCTTCAATCCGCTCGAATGAGATACATGTTTGGAATCGCAGTGGGAATCGCGTGTTTTGCGTCCGCGAACGCCGAAGATGTCAGCCGCGAGCAAATGGAAGTGGCAAAGAAGCAAGCCGAGGAGTCGTATCGAAATTATGTGGTTTCCGGCAAAACGGAATTCGCCATTGACGAGTTTTTGAAATGCGCGCGTGTCTTCGAAGAGTTATGCCGTGATTATTCCGGCGATGACAAACTTACCTTTCGGTTGCATTTGGGCAACTTGAAGTCGGCGGCCTTCGGAAATGAGACAGCCGTAAAACTGTTTGAGGAAATCGAGCGAGACGGCGTGGAGGGTTCAGAGGAGCGCGTTGAGTCCCGAGCATGGCTCTTCCAAATTCGTTTCGAGAAGGAGATGGGAGACGTCAAAACTGGACTCGACATACTCCGCGAAGCCACGTCCATTGAGGATACGAACCAACAACTTTACCATGTTGTGCAGTGGGAAATACTTTACAAACTAGCAATCAGAGACTTGTTATCTCGAGTGGGCTCCGCGAATTCGGTCGACGAGAAAAATCGCGAATTGAGCAAGGCAATCGCTAGTCTCGAAAATGAAATGAGCGAAGCCGGTCTACCTGCAGAAATCGTCAAGCTGGCTCAATTCGGAAGAATTTCTGTTGCGAGCGACAACGAGGATTTCGCAGTGCTTTACGCCGCTCTAACGGAGTTGCAACCTGCTGTGGAGTCCCCCTCTATCGCACCACAATGGAAAGCACTGCTGTGGAATAAATGGGTTGAACTCCATGTCGAGAATCGTAACTACAGTGCCGCACTTATCGCGCATCGCAAGTTTGAGGAGGCTGCAGCCCAGACTAAGAAAGACATGTTTATTGTTCTTAGTATGAACCAAAAAGCGTATCTTTATCTCCGAATGGGAGACTACGCCAATGCCAGACGATTGTTGGAAGCGACAGGCCCTTTTTCATTACAGAATCCAGACCTCAAGCAATCAATGAACTGGCGCATCAATATGTCCAAAGCCCTCGAAGGGGATCGAGAGTTTTTGCTTGCCCGAGAGATTCTTGTGGAGGGGCTCGGAGTCCTTGACAATCCCGAGGTAGCCAGTCATCCGCAAGCATATGAGTTGAAGATAAGCTTGCTAAACAACCTTGGAGTCAGCCACTACTTGACGGGAGAATTGGACCGGGCCGGTGAGTTGCTCGAAGAAAGCCGAGCATTCATCGAGCAGCGTTCCAAGTCCAAAGAACTGAATGCCGCTGAGGCGATGATCAACTTGGGGTGGATTGAGTTGGCTAGAAAGCACCCTGAAGATTCAGCCCGGTTCTTTAGAGATGCGGCCAAGCTTGTTCTATCGGCCGCAACGGAAGATCATGTTCGCTTTTCCGAGGCGCTTGCAGGTGCGGCGCGGGCTTATCTGGCGCTCGGCGACCGAATGAGAGCTGCAAAGTTGATTCGTCGGGCAGAGGAATTGGCGTATCAAAAACTAGTAAGAGATCTCCAGTCGATCTTTGATCCAAGAGATCGGATCGCAATCCTTCAAGAAACGAGAGTGCATCCGGAGAGTATTGCATGGCCAGGAATATTTGACAGTTATCTTGATTTGGCGGTCCCTTTGGAGTTGCCTGCCATCGAACAATTTGACGTTGTGATGCGATGGAAAGGAGTCCTCAATCGGCTTGAGAATTCATCGCAACGAAAGCAATGGGTTCAAGGTCTGGCCGAGGTTCAGGTTCTCGAAAACCAATTGAGGGAAGCCTATTTCCGGCGCGTCTCAGTTCTGCAAAACAAGAAACGACTTCTCGAGATCAATTCGATCGAAACCAAACTCCAAAATCTTCGGCGACAGCAAAGCGAATCGCCTTTAGCTTTGCCGCAACTGGTTAGTAGTGGCGATTCTACTTCAGTTTTGCGTTCGATGAGGAGCGACTCGGCCCTTGTTTCCATCGTGCAGTTTCGAAAGTATCGACCGCCAGAGGCGAATCAAGCCATCGGTTCGTCCGGTGAGTTTGTTGGGTTCGTCGCCAAGGGAAGCGAAATCACACGCGTTTCGTTGGGTGAGGCGAGCGAATTGGAGTCGGCCGTAACGCAATGGATTAAAACAATCACGGATCAACATCCCGAGGAACGCCAAGCAGCACAGCGCGTTGCCAAGCTCGTTCAAACCCCGTTGTTGACTATTGTTAATGGACTGGATCGTTTGTTAATCCATGCCGATGGGGTGGTCCATTCGTTGCCTTGGGCGGCGTTGCCGGGCGTCGGTCAAAGCAAATACTGGATTGAGAACATCGCCTTTGAAAATGTCTTGGACTTGAAAGCTGGGGAATCCAATTCAAAGGAATTGCGTGAGCCCTCGCTGTTGGTGGTAGGTGACGTTGATTATGGGCCGTTAAGCGATTCATGGAAGCCTCTGCCTGCAACTCTCGGCGAAATCCAGGGGGTCGCTAATTCATTTCGAAAGAAGTTCCCCGCTGGCGAGTCGGCTTCCTTGACAGACCTTCACGCGGACAAACCCTCCGTTGTGGAGAAGATCTCCGGCCGTCGATTTGTTCATTTCGCGACCCATGGTATGTATTTAAAGAGGGGTGACAACGATGCGTTCGGCCTGATTGATGCAACGTCGTCGCTCGACACAGGGCTCGTTTTTGCGGCGTCTGCCCAAGGCCAGTCGCCCGCAAGTCAGTTTTTGACAGCGTCCGAAGTGATGGCCATGGACTTAGGTCAGATGCAACTAGTTGTTCTTAGCGCTTGCGAGACTGGGCTGGGCAAGTCAAAAGCAGGACAGGGAATCGAAGGTCTAGTGAATAGCTTTCATTCGGCAGGAGTGGAGCAAGTCGTCAGTTCCCTTTGGCAGGTTCAGGACACCGAAACCAAAGAATTGATGACTCGCTTTTACGAGAATCTTTGGCAGTCAGGACTCTCACCGTCGGAAGCTCTTCGGAAAGCGCAGAGGGAGTTTTTTCAAAATGCCGAGTTAAGCAAACCTTGTTACTGGGCTGCATTCACTGTCAGTGCTCGCGACCTGTCGCACTAACGCCTGGGGCAACGCTGTGAAGCATTTTCGTCCGATCGGAGCTTGCCTCCGACGGACGATCGGAGCTTGCCTCCGACGGACGATCGGAGCTTGCCTCCGACGGACGATCGGAGCTTGCCTCCGACGGACGATCGGAGCTTGCCTCCGACGGAC
>JANMHA010000306.1:0-2897 GCA_031374925.1 Pirellula sp.
CGTGAGTTTATCTCTCGCCGCAGTGACCGCCACCTATGATCCTGTGAACCTCATGGTTGTCAACGACTTGTTGGAGAAACTAGAGTCGCTTAACGCGCGGCACGCCAAAATCGTCGAATGTCGCATCTTCGGTGGACTCACCTTGGAAGAGATTGCTGAAACACTATCGGTGTCGCTCGCAACCGTAAAGAATGACTGGCGCTTCTGCAAAGCTTGGCTGTCGAGCCAAATGGCTACCTAACCCAAAGAGACGGACAGCAATGGTGCGATCACAAGCGGATCTCAACGCGCATGAATTCGAAGTACTCCAAGAACTGTTTGACCAGGCAATCGCGGTTTCACAACCAGAACGCATTACCTTCTTACATTCGGTCAGCGCTGAACACCCCAGGCTCATTCAACCTTTGCAGAATATGCTTCGTCATGACGCCTTTACAGAGCTGTCTGTTACCCAAATGTTCTCGGCCCCTGCCCAAAATGACAGTGAAGTTACTCGTTGCATTGCTGGCTATGAGCAATTGAAGGAGATTGGCCGTGGGGGCATGGGAGTCGTGTATACGGCTCATCAGCTCTCCCCGACTCGCGTTGTCGCTTTGAAGATGATTCGGTTCGCTCAACTTGCATCGAAACTGGATATTCAGCGTTTTAACAGCGAAATAGATGCTATCGCAAAATTGTCTCACCCTTACATCGTACCTATCTACGAAATAGGCTCGTATCGTGGAGAGCCCTTCTTCACGATGCAATTCATCGAGGGCATCGACTTCGGCGAATACTTAACTTCATCAGAATTCGCGCGCAAGAAAGCGATGGAAATATTCATCCAGGTGTGCGAAGCGGTGGCTTACTGTCACGACCGCGGAATTATTCACAGAGACCTAAAGCCATCCAATATTTTGCTCGACAAAGATCGAGTGCCTAAACTCGCAGACTTTGGTCTCGCGAAACATTTGGAAAAAAATTCACAACTGACCCAGACGGGCGACTTGATGGGGACACCAGGCTATGTGGCCCCAGAACAATTCGACATATCGTCAAGAGTCTCTACCGATGCGCGATCCGACGTTTACTCGCTCGGCGCTATCCTCTACAGAATACTCACTGGCAAATTGCCCATCGACCTCGCTGATGTAAACTTGGCGAATGCGATCGTGCGGATTCGATCCAACGATGTCGTGTCTCCCCGACTAGTTGTACGTGGCATCGCTCGGGACCTAGAGACGATTTGCATGAAATGCCTCGATGCCCGTCCCGAAAACCGCTACGCAAACGCTGGCGAAGTCGCTGAAGAATTGCGGCGTTTTGCCGACGGCGAACCAATATCGGCTATGCCCCTTTCGGGTACTCGCCGATTACTTCGTTGGTCACGTCAGCAACCTGGATTGGCAGTCACCTGGCTAGTCCTAAGCGCCTTCTACGTTTACCACCTCTTTTGCTACTGGTTCGATGTTAGCGGAACGAGAGGGCAATTCCACTGGATTGCTACGGGAGCAGTCGTGGCCTGGGCCGTTGGCTCTTACTTTTTCCAAAAACTCCTGGTGCGCACCAGCGGCGCGAGCTGGCCGTTGTTCAGTTGGGTAACAATGGAAGTGGCGTTACTCACCATCGTTATAACATCGGGATCTCCGGACACGTCGCTGGTAAGTTTATATGTCGTTCTTGTGGCTGCGTCGGTTTTGCGTTTTCGAACCTTGCTGGTAGGGTACATGACCATGCTTTGCTTGTTGGCATACGTATTCCACGTTTGGCGCACAGTTGCGGCTGACGTCGCGAGCAACATTACAGTCGACCTTACGCGATGGATACCGTTAGGGCTTGCAATTCTGTCCACCGGGATAATCCAGTATTTTGCGCTGAGACGCTCACAGAACGCAGTTGAACTTCTGGCGAGTCGAAGGCAGTAACGCATCGAGATTGAAACTCTCCCCGGGGCGCAACCCCTCCCAGGCAAACATTAAGCTCTAAGGAGCACGCGCCGATTCAACCCGCCAGATTGGGTAAATTATGAATGTGTTTACCGGAACCGCGCCGGAGAATTACTAGTTCGTCAGAGGGAAAAATGAAAGCGATTTTGGCGCCCTATTGGATCGGGGGCGTATTTGGCGTTGGTGTCACTGCTTTCTTCACACGAATTGCAGTGGAGGCCGGGGTGCTACCTCCTTGGCCCAACATGCCAATTGCCTTGGTTGGAAGTTGCGGAGCTTTGGTGGCGGCGTTCGCGTGCGTCGCGACAGTGGCCTACAAGAAGCGAATCAGCCGCAATCCGCCACCGGAGAACAATTCTGGAGGCAATCCATAGTGCACATAGAATGCAGCCCGGCCGGGATGTAGAAAATGGTGGCTTGGGATGTTGCTCGCTGCGACAGCTGTAGGAATGATTCCTGTTCGGTTCATGGCTTTCTAATCGGTATTACTTTCAAGAGCTTTTGCTTTTCCGCATCTGCCAACTCGCTCCGGTTTGACACGCCGGTGCGTCGGTGTTTACTCGGCTCCTAGCCAAACATTCACCTCCAAGAAGCTCGCCTGCCCATTCAATCTGCCAGATGGGGTACATTTAGAATGTGTCTATCGGCGCTGCGCCGGAGAATTACTAGTTCTTCCTTTTAACCTTTAACTTCGAATGCACATGAAGTCCGACGACATCGCAAAAATAGAGGAACAGCTTGAAGTCGTCTTTCCATCACTTTACAAGCAGTCGGCTTTGGCAGGCCGGTTCACCGATCCAAACCATGATGATGCAATCGCAATTATCGCGACTAAGGCGTCGCTAAACAATTAACTACCGAATTGCGATTCTAGTTTGGATGGATTTCATAGTTCCATTCGCCGTGAAACGCGTTTCGCCTAATCATAACTTCGTCCAGCTGGTTCTGTGTAACTTGTCGAGCCTTTTTATA
>JANMHA010000066.1:0-6079 GCA_031374925.1 Pirellula sp.
CAGCGCTTAACATTGTTCCAACTGGCCCCACCGAAATGTCGATCTACACGACTCCCTTTCGCCGCTTTACGCTGCGGCTCGACGGCTTCGCGTCCGTGCATGTCGGCGCGGACGTCGGGGAGCTGGTCACGAAACCGTTGACGTTCGCCGGCAAGGAACTCGTGATCAACTACTCAACCAGCGCCGGCGGCAGTATGAGAGTCGAACTGCAAGACGCCGCTGGAAAAGCGATCCCAGGCTTCACGCTCGCCGATTGCCGCAATCTAGTCGGCGATACCATCGAGCAACCGGTCGCTTGGACCAAAGGCGGCGACGTCTCGTCCCACATCGGCCAACCGGTTCGCCTACGCATCGTGATGCAGGAGGCGGATCTGTTTGCTCTGCAGTTTCGACCCGGTCAATAAAGCCTCAGCTGCGCAAGTCGGCAGATGAACCGCATAATCGCGCTAGTGATTTCCGAACCCTCGACGGGAACCGTTGCGGGACTAATCTCCTGGAGGAAGGGAACATCCGCATGACACGACAACTTCTCGCGGTGATGTTTTTGATGTTGAACATCACCCTTGTTCTGGCTGGCCATACTCGAGCTGATGAGCCAAATATCGAGCAGCCGTGGATTGGCTATACGGAGCTGCAAACCAATCTGCCGGGTGGACGGCATTCGAACGTGCGAACAATGCGCGCGACGGTGGTTCGAACGGATGGATCGGGCCAAGCGAGGATCGCCGATGAACTCGCTGACGAGACCGATGCGTGGACTCAGTTCGCGGGCTGGTCGCCGGACGGAAAACAGGCGATCGTATCTCGCGGGTGGCAAGACGCAGAGAACGCGAATTGGGAACAAGAGCATAAGACTTTTCGCATGGAGCCGAAAAAGTGGTTGCTCGATTCTTGCCTGGTCGAGATCGCAACAGGTAAGGTTTCGAACCTCACGGCCGTGGATCGAGTCAGCCACTACAATGGCGGTCTGTTTTTCATGCCTGAAGTGAAGAAACTCGGCACGGCGGCCCAAGCGACGACCAATCGGCTCGGCTTTACGCCGCTGATCAACGGAGTGTCGAAACCGT
Source organism: Pirellula sp. (assembly GCA_031374925.1). Classification (GTDB taxonomy): domain Bacteria; phylum Planctomycetota; class Planctomycetia; order Pirellulales; family Pirellulaceae; genus JBKCUI01. The sequence continues at coordinate 1,068 of JANMHA010000066.1, forward strand.
TCGTGATGGATCTTGACGGGCGCAACAAGCAGGATCTGTCAAGCACGAACGCGGGGTTTACCTACGGTTACTGCGCGTCCCCGGATGGCAATCTCATCAGTTATCATGAGAACTATCAGGTCTACATCGCCAGAGCAGATGGCTCGGAGAAGCGGCATATCAAGACCGGTCATCCCTTTGACTTCGGCCCACGCTGGTCGCCCGACGGAAAGTGGCTGCTGTTTGTCAGTGGCGAGCATTACGACTGCCATCCGCATATCGTTCGCCCCGACGGCACGGGCTTGAAGAAGCTCGCCGATCGAGCCGGTTATCGCGGTGTGACCGAGTTCCTCGATGTCGATGACTTCCACGGAGGAAGCAGCGACGTGCCGGTCTGGTCGGTGGATAGCCAGTCGGTCTTCTACACCGCCAAGGTCGGCAACAACGTTGAGCTATTACAGATCACACTGGACGGTGTGACCATTCAACTTACCAAGACGCCCGATGGCACAACGCACTATCATCCTACCCCGTCAGGCGACGGCAGGCAGTTGCTCTATGGTTCGAAACGCAACGGTATCCGGCAACTGTTCGTGATGACCCTAGCCGATCTCGGCGAGACGCAACTCACCCATCTCAAGATCGGCTTCGGAGCCATGTGGCCGCACTGGCAACCGGCTGAATCGGCCCAATCTCTACCCATCCCGTAGCCGAAGCCGCCAAGGCTTTCGGCGAATTCGATTGCAATATTCCGAAACTCTTGGCGAGTTCCGCTACCGAAATCCCTTCGCGTTGGTTGCCAAACTCTTCTCAGTTGCGGCACTAGTCACTCCATTCCCAATTTCTGTCGCCCCCCCGTGGTCAAGCGATTGGAATTCCATCCGGGTTCCCAGGTTTGTTCGAAAACGACTTGCCTAACACCTGAGACCTTCATCAGTCGCTCGCGAATGGGTACGGACACGGTAGGATGCACCGAGATAGAACCGTCAACAAAGTATTCCAGTCGCGGTCGTCCTCGATGAGGCATTGCCATCACAAGTGTTAAGAAGTCACCTCGGACTCGAACGTCGTAGACCATACCGAGCTCGACGATATTGATGTCTGCCGTATAGAGCTGGGCATCTTTGCAATCAAGAAGAGCTTTCCAAATCGCTGACTTCAATTGCGAGTAGTCGCCCGCTTCACCCGGTCTCGCAAGTCGACGTTCTGCGGTCTGAGCGGGATTAACCTCAACCGTTGGCGCAATACTTATTGGTGGAGCAAGGCTGGCAGATATGACTAATGGATTAACCAGACAGCGACGCAGTGACTCGATCTCCTGCGAACCAGCCGATTCCGAAAATGGCAACGCTAGGCAGTTGCATAGAGAGTGCCCTTTGCCTCTTCATAGTACCACTTTTGTTGAGCGCCTGTCCAAGTTTCCTCTGCGCCACAATCGACGCACACAAAATCGATGTCGACGTACCAAAGTGGCGGAAGATAATAAGAATTGTTTTGGACTTGCTTCGAAGGATCGGCGGCAACGGCGTCACCTGGCATGCCTTTAGGCGGCGCATTTTTCTTTTTCTTGTGTTGCCTTGCCATGGTACTACCGGCGGAAAGTCAGAACTAGTTCAATCCCGATTTGGGAATCCAAACCAATCCCCTTCCTCGACCATTGTGTAACCTTCAGTCTATCCGATGTATCAGTCGTCCAGCAAGTGACCGGATCCAACGTCCACATTGTGTGAGCCAGCTCGTGGAAGACGCTGGATCCAGGCTACGTCCACAGGTGGAGGGGAAGCTTGCTGCCTAGGGATTGCTGCTAGGACTGATCCGCCTGAATCCATGCAACTTCCATTTCCAGCGAATCGCGGCAGTCGGGGGATTCCGCAATCCAAAGTTCGACGGCAGCAAGGTATTCTTTGCATGCGTCAGAACCAACGTATTTCAACGCGGTTGCCTGAGAAATACGGGAGAGCATTCTAAACGCAATCGCTCTCAGCGTAATTCGATCTCTCTCATCCTGCCTACGCATAGCTTGGGTTAGTTCGCAGAATGTGGGGACGAATGAGTTGTTGTTGGTCCTAAACTCCCCAAGTGCGTTTATGCAATAGGCAGATACCTCAATATTCGGCGAGGAGGTATTCCTCAAGATCCATTGTGCCATTTCAGAATGGACTGAGGACGTAGGATTGAACCCAACTTTATTCAAAGTAGATGCAATCGATATTGCTCCGAGACCAACGAGTACTATCTCGTGCTTGTCAAGCTCTCGTCGGGTCAAATCAACGCGATTCATAGCGGCAAAAAGCAAAGCCAAGTGTTTTTCGCCATCGACACCGAGTGACCTGAAAAAAGTAGCGGCACGGGCTTGCTCTCCAATTGGTGATTCTTTGGCTAATGCTGCTTCAAAGTCCATGAGTTTCCGAATAGCTACAAAAGAATCTATCACGAGAAAAGGTGCTTCGCTTCCCCGCCTCCATCCGATTCAGTCTATCCGACGCATCCTTCCTCCAGCAAGCAGCCAGCGCCATAGCCGAAGTAGTTTCTAGCCAACATGTGGAAGGGATGAGGCTAGGCAGCCAGGCGTCACGACGACAATGAGGCAGATTTCCTGTTTCGAATTTCGACTCGAGTCCGTGCGTCGAATACCGAACAGGTTAAACTTAAAGCCGCTTCTAACTGGGCGGTTTTTATTTCGCGTGCCAATCCAAATGATCTGCATCTTCGCCGTTGTTTGTGGTCATACCAAATTCGCACTCGAATCGCATCACGAGAGAAAACCACCACCCGCACGTCAGTCACGTTGGATTTGGCTATATGGATTGCAGATTCACCGTGTTGGATCAGCAAGCAGTCGTCGAATACCGAAACTCGTTCCGGAATCGCTCGATGGACCCACGACATTGCGTAGAACGCCAGAAACAGACCAGGAATCTGAATTATTAACCACCGAAGATTTACAAGCGGCATCAACGGAAATGCAAGTCGAAAACAGAGAACGATCACGAAACAGCACGCACATGATCCAATGAGAATCCTTAAAACGGATAGCACGTTGAAAAGTCTGCGCCATTGGCGTTTGGTCGCCGCGCAATGTGACCAATACGGTACCCACCAACTCAACAAAGGCTTGGATAAAAGTAGGCGTTTCGCCATAGTAAGCACGGATGAGATGAACGAACAGCATGTCCAGAGCTTCGGTCATTCACTAGGCAACGATTCAGACAAAATTGGGCGCGCTTTTTTGAGTAAGGAGCTGCCATCGCACATGTCCACAGTTTTTGGGCTGCCTCGTGGAAAGCGGTTTCGGCTACCTCCACATGGGGATGGGATGCCTTGCGGCTAGTGAAGACGCCTTTTGCTGCTATGCCGATCCTGTAGGCGTAGTCCAATCGCACGGACAAAAGTCCGAAGGAGTTAGGCCGTAGCCAAGCACTTGGAATTATCGAATCGCATCATGAAAGGCTGATTTTCAGTCCCATCTCCTTCATTTGCAATAGAGCCTCCGCATTGCCGCGTGCATCGTCGACAGGGTTGTGGGTGTGCTTTGTCTTGCGGAGATGCTTGAAAGTCACGAACGTGTCCATTTGCATACCCTTGTAGAGCGACCCAAGATTCGTCGAGCTAAAGCCGAATGGATTCTTTCCGCTGAAATGATGGAAGTACCAGTTTATGAATTGCCAATCGAATCCGTTGTTGTCCGATACGAACATCGTCCGTCCCTTGCAGTTGGATGCCAGCCACATTTGGAATTGCTCCATCACGTACTTCGGGTCATCAAACTCGAGGCATTCGTCGCGTGTGAATCCGCTGACAGCGAGCGCGTCAGGAATGAATTGATCAGATATTGGTTGGAGCTTGCCGTAGAATGTGCGGTTCAATTCAGGTTCAACGATTATGGCACCAAAGCAAATCATCGAATAGTCACCTGGAATTGGACCATCGGATTCAATGTCCACCATGACGTAAGGCAATTCTGATGTTCTCTTTTCCTAAGTAAGGGTCCAATAGTTGGACTATTAGCAATCCATCCCAAAATCGCTAAAGTGGAAGCATTAAACTAACGCTGAAATCCAAGCAGCTTCCTCGCCGCTAGCCGCCTCAGTATATCCGATACAACATGCGCACGCCACTTGCATGTCGACACCGAAGAAGCGTCTTGAAGGGAATCGGACGCTGGCAAAATGGATGGGATTCGCAATTGCTACGGTCGCTGCTAGGTTGCTGGCTAGGCCGATCCTGCAGGAGTACGACGCTTTCACAGTGGTTGAGCTAAATGTAAAGCCAGCCAGGTTTTTTGGGGACTCACGACCGGCGGATGTGACAAGCAATGTACTCTAACCGTCCCCGCTGCCCCCAATATGCGACCGGTTGGAAACACCCATGAAAGGAGACGAAAGGTGCTGCGTCTGATTCCGCGTGGGCAGGCGGTCGCAGAACTTGGTCAATACGGTTGCAGCCTCCGCTGGACTGACCTGTAGGACTAAGTGGGGCCCCGGTAGCAACGCCATTTCTGCCTCGGGACGCGATGACTGGACCAACTCCCAGCATCGTGGCCGAATGATCAGATCACTAGCCGCCCGAAGGTATAGGACCGGCACTGAGCAAGCCATTAACTCGGCCGCCACATCCACCCCGGCCACTGCGACTGCCCGCGCCCCCAATGCCGCTGGCGAGACAGATCGGATAGACTCCCGCAGCAGGCGGCCCACAGGTCCCCACGCATGCCGACCGAGCAGTACCAGTGAGATAAGCCAGGTTGGCTGGATGCGAAACATCCAAGGCCTCACCATCCCCCGCCACTGCTCGGGAATGGAAAACGGGAACCGGACGAACGAGGCGCATAGCACTACCCCGAGTATGCCGGGCGGATTTCTCGAGGCCAGCATGAGGGCGAGCGGCCCAGAGAATGACTCGCCGACAACCACAAAGTCGTCGAGGCCTCTGGCTGCCTCCGCGACAAGCGTTAGCAGTCCGTCGTACCCGAGCGGTTTATCCAACGGATACGACACAGCAATTGCAGTCAATGACGGCGGCAGACATGCCAG
>JANMHA010000068.1:0-10085 GCA_031374925.1 Pirellula sp.
ATCACCAAAAAGACGACAACCCATTGGCCGCAGACGGTTTTCAAAAACGGTTTGAAAAACGATGTCTGGCGGTACGCGAGGAAGGTATAAAAAAAGGAAAAATAATGAACTTGACTATCCTAGAAAAGCTCCGATCGGACAAAAATGCTTCACAGCGTTGCCCCAACGGGCAACGCTATGAAGCATTTTGGCTAGTGATGCTCTATCGCATTCGTCGGATGGTCCCGCTCAACACAGCTAATGCAGAATCATCTCCCTGGACGCCAGTCAGCGTTTTGGCGATGTAGTACCATTGCATGGCAATCAATTCCTGATGTCGTTAGACGTTTCGTATCAGACGGCTATCTACGACGCCCCGGTGATAGTCCACGTGCTTACCATGTTTTCAAGTTCCGTCGTGTCAAAGAGAGCGTTAAGCGACGGGACAAAGCCAGAGCGATGCCCCGAGTCGTGCTATAACAAATGCCAAAATAATCCAGTTACCGTAAGCCAAAAGCAAAACAAAATCGGTTGTCATGTCAAAAATTGTTCAGCTCGAAACGTTTGTGATTGGCGATGGCCCCGAGATAGACCCGGACAAAGGTGGCATTGAACCACTCGCCTGTGTGCGGGTTCACAGCGATGACGGATATGTCGGATTGTCCGAAGTTTTTCGTGTTCCGCCAGGAGTTGTTCAAGCGACCGTCGGCGGGTTGGATACTTTCTTCGGGCGATTGTTGCTGGGGCAGACAATAACGCATCCAGAACGAGTTTGGCAACACGTTTGGGATTCATTGATTCATACGAATCGTCGCGGATGGGAGGTAATTATCCTCGGCGCGTTAGATGTCGCGATCTGGGACATCTACGGGCAAAAATTAGGAGAGCCGGTATGGCGATTGCTCGGCGGGACACAGCGAGGAACTTTCCAGACTCACAGCCAAACCAAAACGCAAGGTGTCGAACCCTACTGCACTATCGTGTCGGATATTTGGGGCGGCGAGTCGATGTTTACTCAGCAATTGCAACGCATTGAACGCTTGCTCGACTTAGGCTATCTAGCCTTCAAGGTAGAACCGATGATGTCTTGCCCCACGGATGTCATTGAGTTGACGCGACGCGCTCGAAGACTCCTCGGAAAACAACCGAAATTGATGGTCGATGTTGGCTATGCTTTTAATGATGTTCCGACCGTGGCTCGAATTTGCCGGGAGCTGGAGGAATTCCAAATTGAATTCTTCGAGACCCCGTTTCCAGTCGATTCCCCACTGCCCTACTCACGGCTGGCTGAATTGACGTCGATTCCGATTGCGATGGGTGAACACGGTGTGTCCCGTTGGGAGTTTCTGGACATGATGGATCGTGGCAGGGTAGCTGTGATACAACCGTACATGACAACATGCGGCGGCCTAACCGAGGCGAAACGCATTGTCGACCTAGCCATCGCTCGTGGAGCTGTGGTTTGTCCAGGAAATTGGTCTACGCAAATACTAGGCGCAGCTACGGTACATTTGGCGGCTTACTCGCCAACCACGCCGTTCATCGAATTCGCTCCAGCAGAAGTCTTTGAGTCGCCGCTACGCAAGGAGCTTCAACTGGCTGGATTAAAAGTAAATCGAGGAAACATCGATTTTCCAACGGCACCAGGAATTGGATACCATCTTCCAGAAGAGATAGTCACAAAGTATCGGATAGATCTTTAGAAAAATGGTCACTTCTGGACGAAAGCCATCAAATTTGGAGTGCTTCGATTCATCGAAGCTTTAAGATTACTGGAATTGAGATACGCTCAGCGATGACTTTCGGTTTGTGCTGCGAAAGAATGTTGGATGATTGCCATGGGACTATCACTGGTCGTATGAGAGGCACAAATCTCAACGCGGAAATGAATTTCTTCACTCCCAATGATAGTAAACAAAGAGGCGTAGGATAATGCACTCAATCCAGTCGACGGATCCTGAACCGCGATCTACCACAACGGACGTTAGATTAACGCCATCGATCGCTCGGTGGCAGATCGTCGCGATGCTGATGGGGTTTGCTGCCCTCGGCCACTTCAATCGAGTGGGTATTTCTGTTGTAGGCAGTGAAGTGTTTATTCCGAAGCTCGGTATCAGTGAAACACGCATGGGCTGGGTTTACTCGGTTTTCCTAATTACCTACTCGATCGCCATGTTGCCAGGCGGCTGGCTGATCGACCGAATTGGATCGGCTCGAGCCCTGACGCTTTACGCGTTGGTGATGGGTGCCTTTGTCTCTATGACCGGAATGGTTGGTTGGATCACGACAAGCCCAGAGAGTCTGTTTTTCTGTCTACTTTTGATTCGAGGACTAGCTGGCATCAGCAGCGCGCCGCTTCATCCAGGAGCCGCACATGTCGTCTCAGGATTATTCGCGGATCGAGGTCGGACAACGGCGAATGGGTTTGTCACTGCGGGTGCCCTCATCGGTATTGCCATTTGCTATCCGCTCTTGGGTTGGCTCATGGATCACTTGACATGGCAACTTGCGGTCTCTATCAGCGGTCTGTCGTTAATTATGTACGGATTGACATGGAGATTTCTTACAAAGCAGACACTATTTGCACGATTGACTTCAACTAAAATAGAGTCGCTGTCAGCACCAAGTGCATTAGAGTCTCACTGGTCCTTGTTCAAGAACCGCGATTTGTGGTTGGTTGCTTTGAGCTACGCAGCTTATGGCTATTTTCAATACCTATTTTTCTACTGGATGAGCTACTACTTCAATACGGTACTGCATGTACCTCCGGTAGATGCTCGGTGGGTATCGTTCTGGATCATGCTGGCTCAGGCTGGCGGGATGGCGATCGGCGGTTTGTGCACCGACTTCATTTGCAGGCAATTAGGAAATGCGAATGGTCGGCGTACTATAGTAATTACAGGCATGGGGATGGGTGCTTGCTTTGGGTTGTTGGGAGTCAATGTTAGCAGCTTGAGTCAGGTAGCACTTTGTATGTCGATCTCAATGGCTGCGTTAGGCGCTTGTGAAGGAGTTTTTTGGACAACATCCACAGACATTGGTCGTACCTCAGGTGGCTTTTCGGCCGCGTTCATGAACACTGGCGGGAATATCGGCGGTTTGATTTCGCCGGTGTTGACGCCGGTTCTAGCCGAACAAATGGGATGGACCGGGGCCATCACCTTTGCATGCGCTATCGCTGGTCTTGGGGGATTGGTCTGGTTATTTATTAGACCGACAGAGTACTCATAGCCTGAATGGCAGCACAATACCTTGGGCGAACGCGTTTTCGCAATGCCGACCGCTCGCGATCCAGTTTTCCATTTGTCTGGCTGAGATTAGGCACCCAAGCCTCGAGCCGCAAGTTAGAATAACAACGATAGCGCCTCCATTTGCGCTGAGTGCCCTTTCCTCTAGACGCCATACCTCAATGCAAGGTCTGATTAGGTTATTTGTTTGGCTCGCGATAGCGGCGACATCCTCGATCTGCGCCTCATCCGAGGATGGTCCGCAATATGGCCTCCAAATTGCGCCCTTGTTTAAGGCTCATTGCGTCAAGTGCCATGGCCCATCAAAACAAGAGGGAAAGTTAAACCTAAGTACAGCTGCCGACTTGGTTCGCGGCAACGATCATGGGGCCGTTATCGTACCCCACGATCTTGAAGCAAGCCGATTGTGGACACAAGTTCAAAGCGATGAGATGCCACCCGACTCGCCACTTTCCGAAGCACAGAAGGCATTACTTCGAATTTGGATACAATCAGGAGCACCTGGTTTGTCGCAGTCAATAACAAGCAAAGAGCCCGACAAACATTGGTCGTTTCGTCGGTTCGATTCCCCGAAAGTCCCGACGGTACTCCACGCCGAAGGATTGATGAACGCGATCGACTTTTTCGTTCAAGCTGCTTTGGAAACGAACAATATTGCGACAAATTCGGAAGCAAATAAGCGAACATTGATTCGGCGAGTCAGCCTTGATGTAACCGGATTACCTCCGTCGTTGGATGAGATCGAGAGTTTTTTGTCCGATTCGAGTAGCACTGCGTATTCGCGAATAGTGGATTACTTCTTGGCTTCACCGCAATTCGGCGTTCGATGGGGCAAGCACTGGCTTGACGCAGTTGGATATGCGGATTCGAATGGCTATTTCAATGCTGATAGCAATCGCCCACTCGCTTACCGTTATCGTGACTACGTGGTCCGAAGCGTCAATCAAGACAAAGCACTCGATCGCTTCCTTATCGAACAAATCGCCGGGGACGACTTGGCTCGATTTGTTCCTGGGCAGACGGTAACCCCAGAGATAATAGAACTCTTGGAAGCGACGCACTTTCTTCGCAATGGGCAAGATGGGTCTGGTGAAAGCGATGGAAATCCCGATGAGGTACGAGCGGACCGCTACTACGCGCTCGAGTCCGTTATGCAAAACACCTCGACCGCTCTGCTCGGGCTGACCATTCAGTGCGCCAAATGCCACGACCATAAATTCGAACCACTCACCCAACTAGACTACTATCGCTGGCAAGCGGTTTTTTATCCTACGTTTAACTTAGAACGGTGGGTTAATCCAAAGGATCGCTTTATCTACGCGCCGCTACCCCATGAACAACAACTCTGGGAACAACAAACTCAAGCTGCGCAATTGCAGGTTTCAAAACTTCGGACAGAACTCGCTGAATGGGTAAAAGTCAATCGAGTCCACGGCAATGTACTATTTGAAGACAGTTTCGATTCGGACACGGCGAGGGTAGCCGATCAGTGGAGTGATACAGCTCCAAGAGATGATTCACCTGGCGGCAGTGTGCCGGTCAAACTAGATACCGAATCTCCGCCCGCAGCCATGATCAAGGATGGTCGATTGTGGGTGATCGAAGGGGGAACTCAAGGAGACAGTTGGCTATCCACCAAGTCCAAATTCGATTGGACGCCAGACAAAGTCGGCGAAGCCATCCAGGTCACCTTTGATCTTGTGGACAACAAACTGACAACGGATGGTCAAGCCGCATTCCGTATTGGGTACTTCATTACATTGCATGATTTTGACGACAATAGCGGCACCTCAGGTGGAAACTTGCTGATCGATGGCAATCCAACCGAAGGTACTGCGCTGCATCTCGACTATCCGGGAACCGATAGTCGCTCACTCGGTACGCTCGGAACCACGGGCTATACTCCAGGGCAAAACTTCGGCGTTCGCGTCACCAATATAGACAAGGGCAAGTTTCGCATCGAACAATTGGTCAATTCTTTCCCAGACGAAAAACCGATCGAGGTCAAGAAAGTTGATCTACCTGATGGTGGCTTCGGCTTCGAGTATTGCTGTGGTCGAAGTTTTATCGTGGACAATGTCGTGATCGAGAGCATTTCGCCTTCGCCAAAAGAAGACACGGCTATCGCAGCGTTAAAGAAACGGCATGAGGAGTTGTCTAACGCAATCAAACTGCACAAGGAGCTGTCTGAAAATCGTCCGGGAAAGATCGCGTGGGGGGCCGATATGGCTACTGAACTCCCCGAAGTGCATTTGTTGACGCGAGGCAATTATTCAGCACGTGCTGAGGTTGTTGAACCGGGCTCGTTTTCAGCACTTGTTGAGGAGGCCAATCCCTTTGAAGTGAGGGCCACCCATATCAGTGAGCGATCCTCCGGTCGCAGGCTAGCGTGGGCAGAGTGGGTTACTCATCCAGAGTCGAGGGTTGCCGCGTTGATGGCACGGGTACAAGTCAACAGACTTTGGCAACAGTATTTTGGTAAGGGGATTGTAACCACGCCTGAGAATTTGGGCATTAGCGGAGCCCCTCCGTCGCATCCCGAGCTATTGGATTGGCTCGCATCCGAGTTGATTCGCAAGAATTGGAGCATGAAAGCCATTCACCGAATCGTGCTCAATTCCGCGACGTACCGACGTTCGGCCCAACTCCAAGAAGAATCCTACCAAGCAGACCAGAATAATCGTCTGTTGTGGCGATTTGCTTCGCGACGATTGGATGCGGAAGCGATTCGAGATCAGATGCTTTCGGTCAGCGGAGAACTTGACATGTCCCTGGGCGGTCCCTACATCCCGACCTCACGTCTTGAGACCGGTGAAGTAGTGGCAGCGGAAGACACGGCAGGTTCGCATCGTCGGACGTTGTTTCTCAACCAAAAGCGAACACAAGTAGTCAGTTTTCTTAGCGTCTTCGACTCACCCTCCATTGTTTTCAATTCGGTTCGTCGCAACACGTCAACGATGTCGCTACAGTCCTTGTCACTATTGAATTCGGATTTTGCAGTGCGGCGTGCGCGGGCTGCAGCAACACTCCTGCAGGGGAAAACGTCCGAGGATCACAATCGCTTGAAATTCACGTTTCTAGTTTTTTACGGTCGTGAGCCCAACGAAAATGAGCTGAATGATTCGTTTCAGTTTCTGGATCATCAGACAAACCTATACTCAAAACAGCCCGACGCTCGTGACCGAGCATGGCAGGATCTTTGCCAGTCGCTAATGGCAAGCAGCGAATTCATCTATGTTGAATGACAAGGGAGCCAGTACGTCATGACATTCCCATTTGAAAACGCCTTGCAGATGTACAGGCGGGCATTTTTGGGCCAATATGCAGGAAGCCTCGGAGGATTGGCACTTGCTCATCTTAGTCGGTCGGGAGACCGTTTGGTTCAAGGCCAGGAGGTTAGCCAAAAGCCTAGGGCTGGAAAAGCGAAATCCATCATTTGCCTATTCCAACATGGCGGGCCAAGTCAAATGGATTTGTTTGATCCAAAGCCCGAGTTGACGAAATGGCATGGAAAGTCCTATCCGGGCGGAAGCCTCGAAGTTCATTTTGATAAGCAAATGGGGAATGTTCTGGCGAGCCCATTTGGTTTTCGACAGCATGGGCAATGTGGCATGGAGTTGTGTGAGTTGTTGCCACACACTGCCAAGATTGTCGATGATATCACCCTGGTACGATCGATGAATACAGAATCGGTTGACCACGAATCGGCATTGCGTTTGATTCACACGGGTCGATTTCTGGCTGGCATGCCCGTTATGGGATCGTGGGTTGTTTATGCACTGGGAACTGAGAACGCAAACTTGCCAGCTTATGTTGTATTAGGAGATCCTGGGGGGCTTCCGGTCGATGGCGAACGCAATTGGTCTTCCGGTTGGTTACCAGCGGTGTACCAAGGGACGATGTTCCGCGCTGGCAAGTCGCCGGTCTTACACCTAGAAACGCCGACAGGAGTCGTTGAGCCGGCTCGACGCAATCAACTCAGGTTCATCGAAGAATTGAACAGAGGTTTTTTGAATCAGCATCCCGAGAGTACCGAACTGGCGGCACGCCTTGCCAATTTTGAGACGGCTGCCCGAATGCAAACAACTGTTCCTGAGATTCTGGACTTGTCGACAGAGACGGAATCGACTCGAGAGTTGTATGGAATAAACCGCCCCGAAACAAAGGAATATGGAACACGATGCTTGTTGGCTCGACGTTTGATTGAAAAAGGAGTTCGATTTGTACAGATCTTTCTCAATGGCCAGCCTTGGGACACGCACAGCAAGAATGCGGAAAGTCTCAGGGGTTTATGCGCAAGAACCGATCAACCGAGCGCTGCCTTGGTACAGGACTTGAAGCAACGCGGTCTACTGGATTCGACCATTGTAATGTGGACGGGCGAGTTTGGACGCTTGCCGGTATCCCAAGGGACCGACGGACGCGATCACAATCGCCACGCTTTTTCATTGTGGCTTGCTGGAGGTGGATTTAGACAGGGATATACTCACGGAGCCACCGATGAATTCGGTTACAAGTCGGTAGAAAATGTGATTACGGTACACGATCTTCAAGCGACTTTGCTCGAGGCGCTTGGCATCGATCATCGACAGCTAACTTATCCGCACGATGGCCGCGAAACGAGTTTGACCGATGCGGAAGTCACCAAAGCGCGTGTTGTCCGCGAGTTGTTCGTTTAGGACACAATCGACATTCGCAGTACTCCAAAACGGCGTCCGTCGTAGGTTCGCTCCGAGCGGACGATCTCGCTATTCATTTCTTTGCGTTTTCGAGAACGAACTCCATCGCCGCACACGTGTCTTTGTAATTGGTTTCATGGCCCCCTTCTTCACGGTGCAGACTTAGTATCGTTCGTCCGGATTGATCTAGTACTTTCGCCAAACGCAACACGCTAGTAGGTGGGACCAGTTTGTCTTTGCCACCCGTCGTAAATGCAATTGGCATCGTAAATTTCTCTGGCGACAGCTCAGCACTTCGCTTGCGATACTCATCGGGCACCTCCACTTTCGAGCCGCCAAAGGAACTCTGAATGGCGTTCTGAAACTGATCGTATTCAATGAGATTTGCCGTTCCATTGAGACAACATACTCCGGAAACAAGCTCTGGATGAAGCGCCGTAAAAATTAACGCCGCAGTCCCACCCATCGATCCTCCAGCCAAAAACACTCGGCCAATGCGATGTCGCGCTTTGAGTTCTACGATGATCTGTAAAACGTCCGCTTCAGCAAGCGGACCCATCCAAGACGTTTTAGCTCGATAGTCTGGCGAAACCAGTATCATTCCATGCTTAGTCGCAACATCGCGAACTCCTCGGCATTCATCCCGTGATTGTTGTACAAACTGCCATCGATCTGATCCATGTCCATGCAAGGCAATCACGGCGTCATGCAGATTATTCGGCTGGAAATCGGGGGGAATAATTTCGACATATCGCTGCTCCGAATTGTCCGCCAGTGACACAAAGACCATATCTTTTGGCTCAGCATCAAATGGTTTACAGTTTGCAAGCAGGACGTTCGACGCCGAAGCAAACACATGGATCAGCACTAGGACTCGAAAAAAATCCATGGCGTTTCTCTATTTCCTTGATCGAGGCCACCAAATTCGGTGTGCTCCGATTCATCGGAGCTTCGCGAATGTTGGAATTGCGACATGTACTACGAAAGTGTCTCTTTGAAAAAGTCGAGAGTCCGTTGCCATGCAAGTTTGGCTGCCGCCTCGTCATAACGAGGTGTTGAGTCGTTATGGAAACCATGGTTCGCTCCTGCATAGTTGAACGCCTGAAATTTTTTCCCGGCACTTTTCAGAGCTTTTTCGAACGCAGGCCAGCCTTCGTTGATACGAGTGTCGAGTTCCGCATAATGAAGGAGGAGTGCGGCCTTGATCTTTGGGACATCTTCGACTGCGGGTTGTCGGCCGTAGAACGGAACACCTGCGACCAACGTTTCCGGCAAGCGTACCGCAAGCTGATTGACTACGCCGCCTCCATAACAAAACCCTACCGCTCCAACCTTTCCCGTAGAAAGTGGGTGACTCTTAAGTATTTCCGCACCCGCAATGAAGTCCTCAAGCATCTCTTCTGGATTTCGCTTGGCCTGCATCGTTCTTCCTTCGTCATCATTGCCTGGATATCCACCAAGCGGGCTTAATGCATCTGGCGCCATGGCAAGGAAACCCGACGTCGCCAGCCGTCTCGCAACGTCCGCGATGTAGGGATTGAGTCCACGATTTTCGTGAATCACTAAGACCGCTGGAAATTTCCCATCTTTCGATGGCCGTGCCAGCAAGCCTCGGATCTTCTTGCCACCTTTTGGCGACTCGTACTCGAACGACTCAGTGCGTATGCGAGCATCATCGGGTGCAACTTGCTGAGCCCATGCATAGTTGGGCGTAAGACTAGCGATCAATGTCTCTGCTGTTACACCACCCACGGTAAATGCGGCGATTCGCTGAGCAAAGTCACGCCGCGAGATGCGGCCATGCGCGTAGTCGTCGTACAAATCTAGCGCTCGTTGATCGAAGTCGGATGCATTCTTTCGTTCCATATTTTCCACCTCCCGAGAGTATATTTGTCAATCAAGCAACTTAGAAATGATATCGCACTCTTAAACGGCAAGCCACTCCAGATGGTTCAACCATCGGATCCGCGAGCAGATCCGCTATTGTTTGGGAGGCCAGAGCATGTGCGGTTCTGATTACACTCGCCGCCGGTCGCGGAGCGAGCCGGCCTACTTAGATCCGTCGCTCCGTCGACGGATGTCCTGTTTGGTAACGCTGCTTGCGTTAATCGATCCATACGGATGCGTCTAACAGCGGCAACGAGCCAGTCCGCGTTGTTTAGAAGGCCAGAACATGTGC
>JANMHA010000072.1:0-10530 GCA_031374925.1 Pirellula sp.
ATGGTTTAAGACTTTCTGGTTCACTCGCCGTCTTCTTGTGTAGTCTTTCCTGTTGACTTACAACGCCTTGCAACACAAAACGAGTCATTCTAACAGGAGGTTGGCGAAGTCCAAAGCGAAAGCGAAAGGGTGCCGTCGCAATTGGGGCGAGAAGAAATAGTGACCTCGCAAGAACCGCTGTTGACATCCGATCCAGCCGATTAGAATTCGCCGTTGGGATCGGGCAAGAGTGAGGCAATTCTATTCCTTCAAGTCGGTATTTCCTAGGTAGAAGACCACGTCTACGCTGGATTGCAACGTGATCTGCCCGTCTCTCGTCGATTCCTCATTCGAATCAAACAGATCGCCATAACCGCCGCCCATTCCTCCTCTGCCAGACAAAACTCCTCGTGATCCAGGATTGATTAATCTACCCGATACATTGCTTATTGATTTAATCGCCGACAACGTCGCCCCAAGTTCATGAGCCGTCGCTTGAGCTCTCGTTTTGGCAACTCGGACCGCCTGTTGGCGAAGTTTCTCTCGATGTTCATTCTCATGTGAAGAGCGATACTCAACGTTGTCCACACGATTAATTCCATTCTCAACGATCCCTTGGTAGATTTCCTCGAATTTCGTCAAGTCCTTGACGACTATCGCGAAATTGCGAAACGCCGTATATCCGATGGTCCTGGGTCTTGGTGCCAAAGTGTTTCCTTCGCCTGATGCATCACCAAATAGGTCATCCTTAGCTTGGGATTTCGAGCCTCCCATTCCCTTCGTCGAAACTGGAGCCGGATCGATAGGATCGATTGACAGGAGATCGGTACGTATTTGTTTTTCGTCGATGCTCCACGATTTCAGAAAGTCGAGAAGCAACCGACTCTTTTCTCTATTGTCTTTGCACGCGTCGGCGGCAGTTTTAGCGCGAGATTCGATCGATGCATGTATTACGATTTCGTCAGCCAATAAACTCATCTCGGCTTCGCCCTTGACGGAAATCGTCGGCTTCGGTTCTTGGCCTACAGCATTTACATTCAATAAAGCATTCATCGCGACGACTAGAATCGTGAAGCTGCGAGGAACGAAGAACGATCGAAACATCATGGACGGTACCGTTCACTGAAAAGCGAGAAATAACGGGGACGACGGCAATTGTAAACGGTTGTTGCTCCGAATCGATTATTTTTTCCTGCTCCAAGAAAAATATATTTGATCTGGCCGCAAGCTTCCCATCCACAATCTGGACATAGCCGTAGCCGGGATTCCACCGCTTCCACAAGGTGGCTCAAATCAAAGTGGACATTTGCTCCAGCCGATTCGGTTACCGTGATTGTCCATTTGCCCGGCATGAGATTCGCAAATGCGGTTTTGTAGTTCCAGATATGATCCTCTGAATACACGACACCTGTCAGTTCATGGCGTATTGAGACTTTGTCGGGAAAGAGATCCAATCCATGAAAGGAAACATCCACGGTGAGGTTTGCCCCAAGCTGCCAGACGATCTCGCCTAGCTCCACCGATTCGCTCGAAAATGAAACGTTCTCAAAAAGAGCGTATCCATTGGAGTTATCGTGAAACAATACATCGAAGGGGCCGGGGGACTCGAAAAAGCAATCGTTTAAATCCTCGGAATCAAACGGGATATGAAAATGAGACTCGACATGACCATTTCGAATGAGCGTTGCTTTGGCACCACCCCACGAGCCAGAACTTTCTCGTCCCGCTGAGGCAGAGACTTGGCGATGCAATAGCAACTTGCTCATGGGGGGCTGGTTGGGACGTATCCCTCTTTTTTGAAGCCGTATCGCTTGATCGCACAGCCCTCTGCATGAACCGAGAGTCCGATGTATGGCTTTGTTGCAAAGACGTGGAAATGTCCATCGTCATTCCGAATGGAGTGGTCCGTCAGTGTTTCCCCCATTCCCATCATTCCCTTTCCACCTAATCTTGAAGTTGAGAGCGTGAATGCTGTAACTGGGTTACCGTTCTCATGCATTACTTTGCCTTCCAGCGAATATTCTCCGCGGGTGAGTTCGACTAGGGCTATCTCTGGACCATTGGCCGACTGAAGTGATGTATGCCAGCCGTCCTTTTCAAAGCTGAGCCTAGTATTCAGAGCAAGCGATTCCATGTAGAGTTCAAAGAAACCATCAGAGTCCGTTTGGGTAGAACGAGGCGGCGATTTGGATCGCAAGGCAGCAGGTGTGCCGTCATCAATTGCCGAGTCTCCTTTCGGAAGTTCTTCCAACGTCAGCGGCACACCGGAGCCATACATGACGTTGACGATACAATTTCCGATTGGATCTTTCGATTCCTTGTCAATCACACGACCACGAACAGACACGCCAGGATACAGAGCGTACGGCCCATCACTTTGACTTGGCATGAATCGATACTGATACCTCGGATGGAATGCGAATATCTCTTCATTCTGTTTGTCCGAGTACAATACGAATCGACCTTGTGAATCCGTCTTTGCTTCATCAGGCAATAGTTGCGATGCAAGACTGGATGTTGGAGCCACCACGACCCCTGCGATTGGCTCCCTAGTCGTAGCATCGACAATCAATCCTGCAATTCGGAATGACTCTGTTATCCGCATCGAAAATTGATGGGACAAATCGGGCGACACGAGCTTCGAGCCTGCTTCGATGTGACATCCCTCAGGGAAACCAATTGCCTGCACGTTGATGACCAGTCTGCAGTGTGCTGGTACTTTTATCGGCAAAGAGCTTGGACTATTGTGCTTTGACCAGTCCGACCACTCCGGAGCAACCCCGCTATCCTTGGTGATCACCCATGTGCGTAGTCGATACTCAGAGACTTGAGTTCCAGTCGCCGCATCCAAAACCGTAACAAAGACGTGCTCTCGAAAGTACCGCTGTCGCTCGTTCATTCCGAACATGAAGACTGCCACGACGGTCACAAGGGCTAGGATCGAGCGTATTCCAAATCGAAATTGTGGCATTGGCTCAGTTTTGCACTGGTAAGAGGGCGTCTTAGTCTCGGCCAATTGGTGCCGACCAATGGATTATAACACGAACTCTGAAGCCACACCCGCCATTTCACAGGTTGATGTATAGTCCGTCGGATCAGTTTCCCTAGCCCACCCACTGTGGACATTGGAACTGGTCCGATTGCACGGCGACCGATGGATCGGATAGACTGAAGCGGCTAGCGGCGGGGAAGCGTAACTCCCCAGACTTGAGGGATAGCATTCCTTATTCGCGATAACTACCAGAGGCCCACGAGTGGACAATAGCTCGACTTGAAATCCTATACGCTGTTTACGGTTCTGCTGCTTGTTGCAATTGCAGCTCTAACTGCCAATACATATTGGCTTCGGAGCGATCTTACGAAGATCGGGCAACAAAACGGGTGGAATCAACGCAAGATTGCCTTGTTGCAAGTGCAGTTGATGGATCGGGTGCTAGTTCGACAGGAAGGACAGGAGCTCGACAAACTGATTAATAATCCTGGGGAATGGCTCGCCCCGCTTCAAGAAATGATTAACAAAGATCCAAAATTGGCTGCATTGCTTAAAGAAGTTGGGCTTAAACCCTCAAATCTGAATGGTGCAGAAGCAATCGATATTTACTGCAATCCCGTCGACGACACCCCTGAGCCATACGAAGTCTTCACATTAAAATTCTCTGGGGATCGATGTGTCGAGATTACTCGAAGGGCGTTGTGCCCATGGTAGAATCATGGCAGTGCCAGCCGATCGACCGGAGGCGTCGACCAGCGGATTCGACGATGCGTGAAAGTTCGGTCTAGCCGCAATCCGCCTCTCCCCTAGGCCGCAAGCTTCCCATACACATGTGGACGTAGCCTTAGCCGGGATTCAGCCGCTTCGACACGTTGGTTCAAAACAATGTGGATGGAGCTGCTTTCACGCGGCGTTCTAATCGGTTACTAAGCTTTGATTGGCTTGGCTCTACTATTCGCGAGCCAAAATACGGAGTGAAAGAATGAACTACGAGTTTGACTTGGAAGACTAGATTCTGCGTCGTCGTTCTAGGGGCGTATGTGGGCTGGCCTTGGTTGATTGCCGAATTGCGAATCCCGCAGGAACCTTGCTTTCGCCCATTTCCACAGGTTAGTGCGTAGTACCGATTCCCACGAACTATCCCGCCCATTGTGGACATTGGAACTGGTCGCTTGCTGAACGCTTGCTAGATAGGATAACAAGAAGAAGTAGCGGAGCCATTGGGCGTAGGCACGGAGTGAAGGAGTGGAGCGACGAACGTAGAAGCCGTAGCCTGATGGCGTAGCGGTTGATGCTGATTCGACGAGCGAAGCGACCCGTCGTAACATGACGCATCCCATCCATTGTGCAAACGTCCGCTTCCCTCCGACACGCTTCTGCGACTTCCACAAGGATGTGCGTAGCTGCTATGGGCACCATGATGGATGCTGTAATCACTGACATCCACGGCAACCTTGAGGCACTCGACGCTGTGCTCGATGTGATTCGACAACTAGATGCGACACGTATCATCTGCCTCGGCGACTTAGTTTGCTACGGGCCAGATTCTCTTGAATGGGCAACCGCGAGATGATGACCCCCGCGCATCCTTCCTGACGATTGATGGTAGGTTTGTTGCCTTTCACCGTGTGGCCTACAATGTAATGACAACGGTCGCCAAGATTCTCGCGATCCCGGAAATCGACAACCTGCATGGTGAACGCCTACTTATTGGCCGATAGCCCGATAACATCGGGTAAGGATGCCCGTTGCCTAAATCATCGCCTGCTCACTAACCAACGACGTCCCTAGGCCGGAAGCTTCCCAAACACATGTGGACGTAGCCGTAGCAGGGATCTAGCCGCTTCCACAGGTTAGCCCAAACACTGTGGACGTTGGCGCTGGCTGCCTAGCCTCTTCCCTTCCACAGGTTGGCTAGAAGCTACGTGGGCTGCTTGCTGGCTGCTTGCTGGAGAAAGGATGCGTCGGATAGACTGAAACGGTTAGACAGAATCGCAAACAAACAAAGGGAAAGAAAATGGGCACCACTGAACTAATCATTTTGATCATCGTGTTGGTACTTCTGTTCGGCGGGGGAGGCGGCTATTATTGGAACCGACGACGGTAAGAAGTGAGCTGTGCCAATATACGGCTTGTGGCCTCCCGATCAGATTTAGGTAGAGCCAACTCGCTAATGAACCGAGCAACAAGAAGTGCAACGCTAGATTTAGAGAATCGCAACCATTAATCAAGATCGTCATTAACTGAGTTTATTCGAAGCCTCCTATTCAAACGCGTGGACTTAAATGCACTCTTTTGTTTTTCCGCCCATGACGCCAGGGGAACGTGGTTCGGAGCCAGTTCCTAGCCGTAAGTCACGTTCATTTGAAATGAATCCCCAAACCTACTTAGCGCGACAGGATAGGATTTTCGCTGCCGCCGCGCATGCCGTTCTGGGCTTCGGGAAGGATTTCCTGGACCGATGGGATGCATTGGTCGCGGTGGAAACCAAAGCAGATCAGCACATTAACGGGTGCGTATATTTGTCCGGCGCTTCAGAGGACCAGAATTCACTCTTTTTCGTCATCGAAGCTAAGCGAGTAACGCGGTGGATGTTCAAGACGCGTTTCCTTGTAACGATTCACTGGGACTGCGGGGTGCCGGATGAGTTGATGACCCCAGTG
The DNA here is from genome assembly GCA_031374925.1 of Pirellula sp. GTDB lineage: Bacteria > Planctomycetota > Planctomycetia > Pirellulales > Pirellulaceae > JBKCUI01. The sequence goes on from JANMHA010000072.1 coordinate 5,635, forward strand.
ATCCGGCTGTGCGACCCGGCGACAGAAGTTCTGTGGACTGAAGAGAAGTTTTTTTCCGAGCCAATAGTCGAGTGGTTGAGCGAGCAACTCCCTAATAAGCAAGTTGTCGGATGCAAACCCGGATATTTTGCGAGGATACAAGTCAATGGGGATGGTACGATTGCGCTGGCGTTTTTTAAGAAAGCATGAGCCGTCTGCGCAAAAAGTACGATCCAGCAAAACCGTTGACTGCGGATGTCCTGTCCTACCCGTTGGATCAATCCCTCGGATACGACAGACTCATTAGTATCGTTGAAGAAGAAGCCCGCAAGTTGGGCGACTTTGTGGTGGTTGGTGAATCGTTTTCGGGCCCTCTCGCTCTCATGCTTGCCGCAAGAAATCCGGCTGGGTTGCAAGGAGTCGTGCTATGCGCTTCCCGCTTTCGGTTCCAGAAAAATGGCGTGGGATGGTCCGCCCCCTGGATTAGTATTGGAGGTGGCAGGAATACACCAATCACCGTTTCCTGCGACGGTTTGGTCGATCGCGCGCTGAAACCACGAGGCGACGAGGTCAGTAATCAAAAGCGTTCCATTTTGGTAAAACACTAAATGTACCTCATCTGGATGGTTGAATGGGCAGGCGAGCTGGGAGCCGAGTAAACACCGAAGCTCCGGCGTGTCAAACGCGTGTCAAACCGGTGCGAGATGGAGGTTCGGGAGGGGCCCCGGAGCAATCCGGGCCCCTATCCCGATTTTCTTTGTTCTTATTCTGGAACGTAGCAAATTCCCTGAACAACAGCAACTACTAAGTTGTTTTTGCATAGGACAAGATAGCCGGCTTTATGGGCGCCTTCCTCAATTTGGCCTTTACTTGGGCCGTTGAAGAACAAGTACATCTTCACTTCCTTCGATTGCGAATCCCGAAGCCTCGCTTCGCGCTCATCGACCATTTCATCATAATCGGAGCGGCCTTTTGATTCTTCCGTAAGTAGTTCCACTCTATGGGGAAGGTAATAGTTTTTTGCAGACTTCGAAAAATCAAACACAATATCTGCCAATTCGACGACATCTGCCAGATCGTCAGTCGAAGATCCAACAAGGGCTGGTATACGAATCAACTCCTTGATGAAGTATTCATTGAGCACTTGCTTCTTCCTTTCAGCGTCTGCCCGTACTCTTGTCATTGACATCTTCTCTTGCTGAAGGCTGACAAAAGCGGCCAAGATTGCCGCCACGCAAATTGCTCCAAATAGTGACCGAATTGAGAACATAGAGTTTGCTTCTTGGCGAACTAGTAATTCTCAGGCGCATGCGCCTGAAAATGAAAGTTTCATTGTAGCCTACTTAGCTGGTCAAATGTGCAAACGCCATTCCTGGACGATATAAATGCGTTGCTGCATAAATGCGTTGCTGCGGTCCTACGTATGTCGCACGGCGTAGTTCGGCAACGGAAGCCAGTTGTTGTAACGCGTCACGGATGAGTGGATGGCCAGACTGGATCATCCGGTTATCGACGCACCGGCGTGTCAAACCGGAGCGAGTTGGCGGTCAAAGCAGCCAAGCTGTCGTCGCGTATTCTAATGTGTTCGGGGCGAGTCCTTCAAAACGGTTGATTTAGATGTCGAAAACCTGTGCATACAGACACCAATAATACAACCAACTAGGCAAGCACACAGCAATGCAGCAATCGCGAACGCCAAATGAGTCCAAAATACTCTCCTGTATTCTATCGATGAAAGGAATTCAGGCGACTCTTCCGTAAATGCTAAAGCTGCTTTTGCACCAAGCCAGCAACTAAATGTCGCTCCGACGGCACCGGCAAGAATGTACGCATATCGCGGCGAGCCTTGAATCAACGCCGGGATGATCGTAAGCGTTAATGAGCCCGCGAGTGTCGAAGAAATGACGCAAGGCCAATAGCCAAGACGAGTAACGAACATGAAGAAAGCAGCAAAGGTCATAGCAACCATCAGCGATGTGAGCGAAAAAGTTCTCATAGCAAGTCGCAAATCTTCTCCTCGCTGGATTGCCTGATTGCGATACTCTTGGGACGAACTGGTAATTCTCTGGCGCGGCGCCGGTAGGCACATTCCTAATGTACCCCATCTGGCCGGTTGAATGGACATCGCATGTGAAAGTAGCATACTCCTGCAGGATCGGCCTAGCAGCAACCTAGCCTCGTCCCTAGGCCGCCAGCTTCCCATCCACAAGTGAACTAGCCGTAGCCAGGATTCAGCCGCTTTCCACAAGTTGGGTTCAAACCTTTGTGGACATTGGCGCTATCCGATTCGACTACGCCTGCGGGATCGGCTAGACTGAAGCGGCTAGAGACGGGGAAGGCTGCGTCCGAATATCCACGGCGATATGATATCCACAAGGATGGACCAGATAACGCTGCTACATTCGGCGATAACCGTCCCAAACCCGGATAATCACAAGTTACCCCTAATTAAAGAACTGGAGCCACATGTTGCGAGATCAAATCCAGCGGACGCTCCCGTTTGTTAAATTGCCAGATCGATTTGCCGCAATGTTTTTCATGCCGACGCTGATGATTATCCTGGTTGGATGCCAGGTTTCGATGCCGGTCAAAAACAGAAGTGGAAGTGTCGTCGACGCGGCCAGGGATGCAGAATTGGATTTTGACAATGGGCGGCATCGTATGTTAATAGGCCTAAGCCCAAGGTCAGACGATTTCAGGGAAATGCAAGCTCTATTGAAAGCCCATAATGTCAAGTTGATACCGTATTTCCCTCAGTCGTCGTTAGAGAGTAGCTATAGTTCCAGCTACAATAAGACCATGAGTTCACGCCTCAAGGGCCTACATGGACAAGATGTTTATAAAGACGCCTGGAGCCAAGTGGATGATACCCAATACTTTGGAACTGAAAATTACGAGGTCCCATCCGATTAAACTACGCCTGCTGGATCGGATAGACTGAAGTGGTTAGCGGCGGGGAAGCGTGTTGGAGAGGAGTATTTAGCCTTTTGATCCGCTTCGCTGCTGTTGGGATAGATTGCTATTCGTTACGTCCATGGAAGCAAGGAATGGAATCATGACCAACCCTTATCAGCCACCCCAATCTCATCAAGAGGAAACATTGATACCCAACGAGAATCCCCGCGACTCCAAGGATTCCGTTCGAATTGACCAGGCCAAAGTGGAAAGACGTCCGGCTGGCGGAGACGAGCGTATGCGAAAGCGCAAGTACATCGTGATCCCCGTCCTTGTCATCCTCTTCGTGGCATACGTGGCGTCGTACATAGGCCTGTCACGCCGGGGGTACGCGGAGGCCGATCAATACGGCATGGAGGGGTTCTACTACTTCTTCCCCGAGGACTCCGATGCTTGGCGGTACAAAAACTACGGTTGCATGTATCTGTATTGGCCGTTGAACTTCGCGGATCGGTCCATCGGTTTTGGCCGGTATCCCGCGTCTGAACCGCTGTGGAGCATCAGCGGGTAAGCGCCGCCGAACAAATAAAGGTTTAGCTTCTGCGTCGTTGTTCTAGGGACGAGCGTGGGCTGGCCTTAGGCGCTTGCCGAATTGCGAACCCACAGGAACCTTGCCTAAGCCCATTTCCACAGGTTGGTGCGTAGACCGTAGTACCGATTTTCAAACTTGCCCCCGCAGCTGTGGACATTGGAACTGCCTCGATTGCACGGCGACCGATAGATCGGATAGACTTTGGCGGGCGTGTCGGTATTCGTTACTCAAGATCAAGAGAAACGCTTTGAAGGAAATCAGTGAACCAGCGGAGTCTTCCGGCGCTAAGCCTCAACCCAAAGCAGCGGCGCACGTGCGTCCACGGAGAATCACCGGGATAGCGTGGATATTGATTGGTAGTGGATTGGTAATCCTTGCGATGAAGCCGTTCACTTGGCAAGAATTTTCGCTAGAGAGAAACATCTTGAATTGTGCAGTCAAGTTTACGGCGGTCGTTTGCGGAATTGGTTTGCTCGGAATGAGACGTTGGGCTGTTGTGGTTTATTTGGGAATGTTCGCTTTAAGTGTAGTACTCATTTATGCATGGCCTCAAAGCGAGGCGGTGACAGAGCCGTTCTCCAAACCCAGCACTATTGCATTAATGTTTGTTGTGCCCGTAGTTTTTTCCGCAATCATCTTTCCACATTGGGACAAGATGCGTTGGTAAAACGCAACACAGTGGACCTAGCTGTAGCCAGCGACAGGCGTTTTCCCCAAGTTGGATCATGCACACTGTGGCCATAGGATCCGGGCGATTCGACTAAGCCAGCTGGATTGGATAGACTTAGGCGGCTGGCGGCTGGGAAGCGTGGTGGTTGGAGTATTAGCGTGCGTACCGTTTCGAAACTGCTGGGATGGATTGTTTTCGTTATCGCTGCATGATGCGGACCTAAAAGATGAAGTTTCAATTTCGGCTAAAATCCCTCTTGCTGTTCATGGCTGCGGTGGCAGTCTATATCACATCATACAAACTATTGCTTGATCCGATTATCATCGTGGAAATAGGAGGCCATGGAATGGTCGTGAAAGGATCCCGTGGTCCACATTTTCGGATGATAAATCCCGTTCTCAGGGTGGCGTTTTATCCTGCCGTCCTTGTTGACAGAAAAATGCGCCCCAGATACTGGAACGAATATAGCGACTATGATCCAATGATCCCTTCTCCATCGAAGTCGATGGATTTTGGAGAGCGCAAGCGGATGAGACTTTCACCCGAGTAGAAAGCATTTTCACGGGTCTGAGTCACCAGATTTTATTCGCGTGGCTCTCAAACCAAAGCCAGGACTTACATGGATTCTTTATCGCTTCAGGATTGAGGTAGACCGTTGACGAAAATGCGATCCCTTCGGCTCTCGCTCCGGGAGTTTCTTCTTGTACTCACCTGCGTAGCCCTCGCGTTTACGATCGCGTTGAATCGATTTCGAACTGAC
>JANMHA010000082.1:0-49808 GCA_031374925.1 Pirellula sp.
GAAGTGGATCAATCGAAGACATGTTTTGAAAGCGAGGTTGTCAGGTTGCCGTTCCCGCGGATAATGGGGGCTCAAAGTTGACTATTCCAAAAGTTAACTAATCCAAAGGAGTGCCTACCGTCGTGTTTGTTGCCGCATCAAATGATTGTTTCCCTAATCTTCCGTTCCCCGATGTGATCGAGGTCCTTAGCGACCTGGAATTCACTTGTGTGGAAATCGTTTTTGACGACAACGGCACGCAAATGCCCCCGGCCAGAATCGTGGAGGAATACGAGGAATGCCTGCGTTTAGTCCGCGACACACACCGTCTGGATATTTGCAGTTATAACGTCAAGATCGCTGCAGAGGGTGACGTTCACTACGAACGATTTGCCAAAATCTGCGATCTAGCCAAGGCTACCAAAGTCGTTTCGCTAACCATTCCGAGCGGCGAACATGGCACCCCGTTCAATCAGGAAGTCGAACATTTGCAGAAATTGGTTGGGATCGCAGGGGATCGAGGCGTCCGAATCGGGCTAAAAAGCCAAATAGGCCGCCTCAGCGAAGATCCCGATACCGTTAAGAACCTTTGCGACTACGTTCCAGGCATAGGTTTAACGCTCGACCCAAGCGTCTATTTGTGCAGCAATAACCGCAACAAAAACTACGAAAAGTTGCTTAAGTACGTATATCACGTGCACTTGCGAGACTCGAAAAAAGACCAATTGCAAGTTCGGGTTGGTCAGGGCGAAATCGAATACGGACGCATCATTACGCTTTTGCAAGCGGTTGGCTATGACCAAGCTTTGAGCGTGGACATGACACCCATGGAAGGAATGGACATGCGTCAAGAGCTTCGAAAACTACGATTATTGTTGGATAGCCTGCTGTAGGGTGAGCGGGAGGCTCGTGCCGAACCAAAGCCAAGCTCGGCAGGAGCCACGCACTCCCATTGGAACCCTGGGCAGGTAGTTTTCATTCTGCCGCTCGCCAAAGAAGACTTAGGCATAGGTCGTCCCCAAACCATTTATGCTAAGCATGGCCGGCCTGCCCCCTTTTTTGCCGTGCCCTATTTTTTTCCCTCTCGCCGCTTCGCTTCAAAGAATTTCGTAAGCACTCCGCCGCATTCGAAGGCCAGTATGCCGCCTTGGACTTCGCATTGGTGATTCAGTCTCGGGTCCGACAAGAGTTGGTACATGGATTCGACCGCGCCTGCTTTTCGATCGATTGCGCCGTAAAAAACGCGAGGGATTCGCGACTGCAAAATCGCACCAGCGCACATTGGACATGGTTCGAGAGTGACGTACAACTCGCAATCGATGAGGCGCCACGACTTTAATTGCGACGCAGCTTGGGTGATCGCAATCATTTCCGCATGCGCGGTTGGGTCGGCCAAATTCTCTCGCTGATTGTAGGCTGCAGCAATGATTTGGTGCTTGTGCACGATAATTGCTCCGACGGGAACTTCATCTTCGGAGGCCGCTTGTTGAGCAAGCTCGATGGCTCGCCTCATGAAGTGTTCGGCTCCGAAAGGCAACAAGGACGATTCCTCGCTGTCTTCTTCTAGAAATTCCATTCGTGCTCTTTCCTACGCATACGGTTCATTGTGGCTCCGACGCTCTGCGACTGTGCGTTTATCTTGTCGCCTTTCGCTTATTGTCGCCTTTCGCTCTGCGAAAGTGCGCCTCATTAACACACTTTTGCGGAGCAAAAGGCGACAATACTACCAACGCTAACCTACAATTTTGGTGGGGCAACCGCGTTCGCCATGCCCCCAGGATTGGCTTGATTTGGGATCGCACTGGTATCCATCATAACGGGTGGAGCAACGTCTGCTGGTTGCGACCCGTCATTCCAAAGCATTTGAGAGCCGAGTGAGTTACTGTCCTCCCCACGACCAAAACCGTAGGCTTGAGAAGTAATGGAACCTGGATCCACCCAAATGTTGCTTTCGTCGACCCGAATGGTCCCAAGGTCTTGGTCCAAATTTCTACGCTGTGCTTCGTAAAAGACCCAAACGCCCAAAAACGTATTCTGCGCCGTTAGCAAGTCCGCCAATGCGGAGACACTGTCTCTAGCTGCAGTTGGACCGGATGCGAGACTCAAGCTCTCACGGATTTGTCGTAGGTCTTCGTTGATGGTGATCTGTTGGGCTGCGATTCGAACCGCGTAACGTTGCAACTCGAAGTTGTATTGGTTGTAACGAATGTTTCGCAATTCAGATCGAAGAGTTTGCCAGACGGTGTCTTCAAACCGATAGTACGTTCGCTTGGCTTGTTGGTATTCGATGAGAACCTGTCGGTACTGATTTCTTTCTTGCATACGAGTCAAGGGTGAGTCCCACTGCAATCCCGCTCGCAGTCGCCCGGTTTTCCCCCGCAGGGACAAGGGATTATCGTTAGCGTTTTGCATATCGCCTGAAAATACAACGTCGAGAGTGCTTTCTAAATTGTCGGCGACTACTTCGATGGCCCGCCAAGAATCCACGAGGCCAGCACGCGTATTCATCCAGTCGAGTCGATTGGCTCTCGCGATTTCGACGGCTTCTTCCGGCATCAAGTCAACAGGTGGCAGGACCACGCTTTCGATTCTGGCCCGGGCCTGCAATACTTGCATTGCCAAGACGTCTTCTGCAAATTCTGCGAGGATACTTTGACTTGGGAGTAGAGCCTGATCGCGAAGTGTCTCAAAGAGCTTCCTACGATCCGTTTCGTCTCGCTTCGTTAACAACTGCCCCAAGTCGGAATCCAATTTCTTGATCTTGGCTTCGCGATCTTGAAATCGTTTTTCTAACTTCTCAACATCCTTGGTCAAGACATCAGGGAGTACTTTGATTTCGCCGGAATCGAGGAGGGCAATGTCCAGCGACTCGGTGGGCAGCAAATTGCAAACCGTGGATCTTTCCTTTTGGTACACGTCTCGCAGTCGCGCCAACTCAGCTTCGCGAGCGCCGGAAACGCTACGCAGCTTGTCGATATCTTGGCGGATTTGAGCGAAGTCACGATCCAAAAGTCTTCGGCGGACCGATTCTATTCTGTCTATTTGGCCTCGGATTTCGCTAACAGCTGCAGCCGTATCCGCGTTCCACGTCAAGGAGCGGAATTTTGTTCCTGTTTCTTTTTCAATTTGAATTGGGCTCAGTTCCAATAATTTCCCATTGCTGTCCCCTATCGCGTTACGCAAGTCGGCGACTTGATCTCGTCGCTGCTTGAGTTCCGAACTAATCAAATTGAACTGGTCCAAAATTGGATCCTTGATTTCAATGCACACGTAAGGTGGTAAGCCCAAAGTGCCTTTGAAATTATCCATCGACTGTTCAAAATTGAATCGCAATTGCAGTAAATTCGCTTGGGATCCAATCAAAGATTGTCGAGCTTGGGCTACTTGGAGTTGTTGGCTCGGAATGGCGTCCTGGCTCGCAGGGATAATCAGCAATTGTTCTCTGAGCGTATCTTCGAATCGGGCCAAATTCTCTCGTTGCCGAGCAACGTTTTCTTCCGCGTTGGCAATTTGAAGTTGGTTTTGCACCAAGCCAAGGAAGCCACCGACGGTTGGCACAGCACCACCACCTCCTCCAAAACCGCCCCCAGCATTGTTTTGCACTGTGCCAACGGTACCAAAACCGCCGCCCAAACCGGTGAAGCCCTGCAATCCTGCTCCGCCGAACAATCCACCCCGGCGCGTAGGACCAGGCTCAGCAGCACGACCGACGGTGACAGTCGTATAGAAACCGGTCCGATAGCGTTCAAAGGCTCGAACATTGTATAGAAGCGTTCGTTCGGCTAGGGTCAAACGCTCCATGATCACGTCACGTCCACCGCCTCGAAGCAGGGGTTGAATCAAACTGAAGTCAAGTAATGTCGTGGCACTTTGGGTGTCAGGGCCAGCCAATTGCCAAGTCAGCGAATTGGCAAAACCGACGATCAAATCAGCACCATTGGTGAATTGTCGTTGCAATGCAAGGCCACGCGGTCCTCTGGAAAAGGTTGAGGCATTGAGCGTCGAGCGACTCGTTCCGCCATTGCCGCGTCTCAACGAACCGTCCGCCGTGTAGGAAGCGCTGTAGCCAGCAAACAATTGGTTGCCTAAAAAAAATCGCTCCGAACTAACATCGAGTGCGGATAAATAAAGTGTTTCAATTTCAGACTGATAAACGGTATTATGTAGGACTGCGGTCCTGACAGCCGCATCCGCATCAAGCACTAAAACACCGCGTTCATCCAACGGAAGGTATTGCCACCAAATTGGATTTTCGGCCGTGTTGGTTTTGCCATTCACATCCCATAGAGGATAGCCTTTTTTGCCGTTCAGCACCTTCATGTACTGGTGTGCTGTACTGTCATCCTCTGGCATAGGAGGTCGATCGGGATTGAATGGGTCAAACATTCTCGATGCCCGGTCCATCTGAATACTTGGGATGGGAGGCGAGCATGCATCAACAATCTTTTCATTGATGACGTTCGTAACTTCCTGATCCGCTCGGTTGCGGTAGTGAGCGCGATTGCATCCTGATGGCACAACAAGAGTGCTCGATACGACAGAGAAGCAGGCAAGCTGCAAGCTACGCTTCAACCAATTCCGTTTGCGAGTTTTGTCGCTCATTTCAGAACCGCCACAACCAAAAGAGTAAGCCGGGACCTCATCTATCCCTTCTTTCGGCTTTTGACGATCTTACTGTTGATTCCTGTAATACCAGCCTTGCACGAATTGCGCAGTTTAACTGTTTTACCAGTTCTTCCGACAATGTTAGCCTGACGCTAGCAATTCGCGTTTGGGCTCACGACAGAGAGGAAACCATGTACCCTTTGCCTTCCAGCTTCTAGACACAATTTGCGCAGGTTGAGCGGGAGCTTGCCTCCCCTCAACCTTGTTTTGGCGTCCTACGTAACGGCCCACGATCTGCCTCACTACGCTCCCTCCTCGACCGCCTTAGGCGGTCGAGGAGGGAGCGTAGTGAGGTACTTTAAGGTCCGAGCAGCACATTTAGTACGCCAAAACGGCGTCCGTCGGAAGCAAGCTCCGAGCGTACGGACAGTCGGAGGCAAGCTCCGAGCGTACGGACACAGGAATCGATTAATGCACCGTTGGCACGGGAATCAACTGGACAGCCACCCTTATTTGTCGACCGTCACGAAGAAGTACGACGTTAACGGGTTTGCTCATGTCGGTAAGTCCCACCATTTGAACCAGGTGTTCATCATTCTCAACCTGCGAGCCGTCAAATTCGAGGATTACGTCGCCATAACGCAGTCCGGCAAGCTCGGCCGGACTATTCGGCTTGATCACCTTTACAAACGCACCGCGAGGCCTCGCGGAGCCCGGTGCAACAGTATGTTCCGAATTGAAGGCTCGCTCCACGCTCACTCCCAAATACGATCTCTGTAGCTCACCGTTTTCGACCAATTGTTTGGCAACAGTCATAGCTAAGTTGATTGGAATCGAAAATCCGATCCCTTCATTCCCGCCTGAATTGCTAGCGATTGCCGTGTTGATGCCGACCACCTCGCCCCTCAAATTCATGAGTGGCCCACCGCTGTTGCCTGGATTGATTGCCGCATCTGTTTGAATGAAGTCTTGGTAAACAATTGCCTTGGAGCCAAGCTCAAGATTGCGTCGCCCTTTGGCGCTGATGATACCGTAGCTGACAGAGTGATTCAGGCCAAATGGGCTTCCCACTGCGAAAACAAAGTCCCCCATCTCGATTTGACGACTATCCGCGATTTTTGCAATCGGCAAATTGTTTCGATTGATGTCTATGACTGCAATATCGGTAGAGGCATCCTCCCAAACTCGTATAGGTTTCAAAATAGCTCCAGCGTCCGTTTCGACTTTGATATTTGTTAGCGAAGCCGCATGGACTACATGGCGATTGGTAATCACGTAATTGTTGTTACCAATTAGGACAATGACTCCCGAACCTGCTTCTTCTATTTTTCTGTTCTCATTCCTGGCAGATTTTAAGTCGGACTTGGCACCGTTGGCGCCTCGGTCTGCAAACGGTTCCTCCTTAACGGCTTCGATATGAACCACGGTTGGCCCAACCAGTCGAACGACTCGGCGAAGTAGGGAATTTTGCCGTTCCATCAAATCTACTTCTTGTGAGATTTGAGCATATTGTTCATCACGCTGTCGAGGGTTGGATGCGGTTTCGGAAAATGGTGCACTTGGAAACTGATCCGTTCCGCGTTTCGGAAACCCCGTTGTTTGAGCAGATGCCTGCTGCTCGCCGACACCAAGGACACAGGCAAAGGTTGGTATTGCAAACGATAGGGACAATAACCTAATGGACTGGATCAAATCCATTCGTTTTGAACAACCGCGTTGGCTCATCTGTGGATGACGATCGATAGTGGAATCAAATTCGCGAGACTACAGGCAATGATGGTATTCGGATCTCGGGTAGGGTTTATTCAAGACCAAACCGAGCCAAGCGCTCTTACAAGAGGATTTGGTTGGCACAAATACCGTAATGGCTTGACAAACGGGTTGTGACGAATCTACCTGCCGAAGTTAACTTTACGTCGAGCTTCCAAAATGGCTCGTTCCTTTGCAGGATCCGGCTTCGTGTTGTTTTTTGAGACAAACCTCTTTGAATCGATAGACGAAGGCTTGAGGGCTGCAATCTCGAGTTTTTCGTTAGAATCGATTTCTTCCACCACGATGTGAGGCTGAACCCCGCGTGCACTGATCGGAGTTCCCTTAGGCGAAAAGAATTTGGACACGGTCAATCTCAATCCGCCGTTGCCATATTCATTATGAAACACGCCTTGTACGCTTCCTTTTCCGTACGAAGTCTGGCCGACGACAGTCCCTCGATCATGATCGTGGATCGCTCCCGCAAAAATTTCGCTTGCGCTGGCACTGTCGCCATCGATCAGGACGACCAACGGTATATCCCACGTTCCAGGTGCCGTGGCGGTGAAGTTGTGGTTTTCTTGACCATTTCGACCCTTGGTTGATACAATCGATCCTCGAGTGATAAAATAATCTGCAAGTTCGACCGCAGAGTCTAACAGCCCGCCTGGGTTTCTTCGTAAATCAATGATGATGCTTCGCATTCCATCGCGACTTAAATCCATCATGGCACGACTAACTTCGGCTGCTGTTGTCTTCTGGAAGTTCGTAATCCGTACGTATCCGATACCTGGTTCGGCCATTTCAGCTACCGACACACTTGGTACGTCCACTTTCTTTCGTGAAACGTTAACGTCCAGGACACTATCGTCTGTATTCCGCAAAACAAGTCGGACGCTACTCCCCTCTGGACCACGTAGCAAATCAGCTGCCCTCTTTGCACCGATTTGCTCGACGGAAGATCCGTCCACATTCATGATGAACTGATTCGCAGCAAGCCCTGCTTGATGAGCCGGGCCACCTCGGAAAACGTCAACGATTCTCAGTTCGGTCCCTTCGGCCCACAGCTCAACTCCCAAACCAATCAGATTTCCTTCAATCTGGGACATGACTTCTCGGTACTCACCCGGCGTCAGCAAGGCCGAGTATGGGTCTAGCAATCCGACAGAACCCGCAACGTACTCGTAGATCACCGCCGATGGCATCAGGCCGATTTGCTGGCTTGCTGCGTTGGCAACGTAGGCAACAGTTGCTTTTAGATCTTCTGCATTTTGAATTCTTCGACCAAAAACTGCTTTGTGAATCGTTTTGCGAAACTGCTCAATAGTCGCGGCATCTGCATTCCTTAGATGTTTGCTCAGGAAATCCTGTTCGGTCAAGGCGACCTCCAGGAAGGCTGTCCCGTGCAGCGCCAACTTGTAGTAGTCAACCTGCTCGACGTAATAGACTTCCAGTTTTGAAAGTACTTCAGTCAGTACTTGTAATGCATCTGTCGGAGTAGAACTATCCACCGTTTGCATGAAGGAACGGTCCGAATATCGGCGAGTTACGTCGTAATGAATTCGGCAGATTTGAAGGCGTTCGGCACAATCCTTTAATCGGTTGTCCTTTTTGATGGCTTTTTCGTAATGCAAAATGGCTTCCTGCCAACGACTCTCTTGCTCCATGCGTTTTCCGTCCGCAATTGGCGAGCGACTAGCATCCGACAACCCGTTGGTCACGGGAGCATTCTGCCCAAGCACCAGTGGGGCGGTGTAGCTCCATGCCAAGCAAAGTGCGAATGCCAATTTTGCAATTCGCGGAGACATATTTCGCATACAGAACATTTGGGCTAAGTGCATAGTGGTAGAAGCCATCGAACGCTAGGAGAGTATGCAACCACAAATGCGTTGGTCAAAAATCGCCGAACGGAATCTGCACGGATCTTTTTTCGCAATCGTCAAGGTCAGCGAAGGCCGATCCCGATATGACGCAAATGGGGGTGGTAGGGACGAATATTGCGTTCCCTCGATTGCCGCGCCATTTGGAAGAGTGATTCTCAACCCATGCGAGCGGCCATGCGTCGTGCACAAAAAGACTGTTTTGAAAAATACTGAAGCAACTATGATCTCGTTGTCGTGACTGAATTCCTGAGAATCCAGAAATGCTCTGAATTCCCACGATTTTAGCTACAACGAGTTTTTAGCTGACAGTTCACTGCTGCGACAGCAACTCTATGCATTTCCACTTGTGAAGGCAAGAATTGAATTCCATTGTTGATCGCTTTTGCCATAACTTGAGTCAAAAATCATCCCCTTCGGCTCGGGAATAAACGATCCGATTGGTCCTCACAATCCCAGCAATCGGCATACCAAATGCCGATCGGGTCACTCAGCAAAGATATTCCGAGAATCCATTGCATGATTTGGAGTCAAACCGACTGAGCAATCGTCAATACAGATATACTATTAGTATCAGGTCGATTTAGAACTCGTCCGATTTTTGAAGCATTATCTGCTCAGGCCAAATCGCAAAATGTCCCAAGTATCCATCCCAACCGCGAATTCCAGTTCGCTGCCCACAGGATCAAAGAGTTCCGACAAAGTCGGTCGCGAGAGCCTCCATCACTATTTGATCGAAGCTGCACGCACTATGCGGCGTGTTGAGTTAGGAGTTGGGGTCACTGGCTGGCTATGCGTACTCGTCATTTTCTTCCTGGCTGCCATTCTTGTTGACCATTGGCTTTGGCCCCTTAACACTATTGCCCGATTTGCTGTTCTCGTTTCTTTAGTGGGCTGGACCGTTTGGTGGGTGCCTAAGCGAATTTTGCCCTTGTTGTTTCAATCGATTCATCCGGAGCATGCAGCACGCCGAATTGAACGACAGCATCCAGAAATGAAAGAGAGCCTTATCAGCTGGTTGCAACTCTCCACTCGCACTGAGCACACGGCACCGAGAGGCGTCCTCGCAACCGTCGGTCGTTTTGCCGTTCGCAACTTGGGCGGCCAAGACTCCACCGCCATCATCGACTCGGCCAATCTCATTCGATTAGCTGCCCTTCTATTCGGTTTCTTGCTAACCGGAACCGTTTACCTGTTCGCTTCGCCCAAGAGTGGCACAACCTCGATCGCTCGAATATTAATGCCTTGGTCGAATATTGCGCCGGCAGCTCGAGTTCGAATTGTTAGCGTCGCACCCGGTACGACGACGATTACGCAAGGTACCATTCTTCCGATTTCTGTAACCGTACGCGGTATGCTCAAGGGAGACCAAGTCTTCGTTCGCTATGATCTTTCCGATGGCCAACAAATCGGTCAGCGGCTCAAAATGAGCGAAGATATCGAGGGCATAAACTATCGTTTAGATTTTGGTAAGAGCTTTGGTGGGATTCACCAACCCTTAAGTTATTGGATTGATGCTGGGGATGCTAGCTCCGGCCCATTTGCTTTGAGCGTTCAGGTTGTACCAATCGTGGCCATCGACCGAATAGACTTTGAATATCCAAAATATACAAAACAACGACCACGAACGATTCTACAGGATGGAGCGATCGAGGCGCCGGAAGGAACTCGCGTAAAACTCTTCGCTCACGCCAACCAACCCATGGCCAAATCCAGATTGGAATTTGACCCAGTCGTTGGCAACGGCGTGCTGCTTAGCTCAAGTCAAATAATCGATCTTGAAACGCAGGTAACGCAGTTAAGTGGGGGCTGGCTGCTGAGACTGGACAAGAATGGAACGAATCCCACTCTGTCTACCTACCGTGTTAAAGCGACGAACACGCTCAACGAATCCAACGGCGACCCAGTCATCTACAAAATCAAAGTACTCGGAGACCTCCCTCCTGAGGTACGACTTCATACTGATTCGCCATCCGACAAGGATGCTCCGCTGGACGTTCCTCTCGATGGCTCCCAAGAAATTGAAATGAGGGGGGTCGATCCTGATTTTGGTCTCGTTTCCCTTACCGCGTCGGCTAGACGAATGAACTCGGTTTCCGACAAGGAAAAAGTTATCGAAAAAACGTGCTTTGAATCGCCGGAAGGGACAACCATTCAAGTGGTAAAGGTCTTTATTTTCAAACCATCCGATTACGATCTGAAAATAGGTGACATTATCGAGTTTCGTGCCATTGCAAAAGACAATCGATGCAAGGTCGGTGAAGATACACCCGAACCAAATGAAGCTAGTTCATCACCCCTGATGATCCGAATTGTGGCTGCCGAATCTAAATCAACATCAGAGAAAGACACGAACTCAGGAGGGAAAAAAGAAGAGCAAAAAGCGGATAAGAATAAGAACGGCATCAAGACTAATAAGGGCACTACTCCAACGAACAACGATCCAAAACCGGATGACAAGTCTGACGACTCTGCAACGCAAAACGAAAAGCAGAATAGTCCCGACCAGTCCGATGACAAACAAAAGAACAACAAAAGTAACCAGAAAAAAGAAAACCAAAAGAACGAAAAATCGAAAGACAAAGGCTCGGGGAAAAGCGAATCTGGTGAGGGTAGTGCTTCGTCCGATTCAGAGGGTTCAAAGGAAGAAAACGCTGCTGGAAACCCAAGCAATGACAGAAAGGGGAACACTTCAAAAACAAAGTCCAGATCGAGCTCTGAATCGACAACCGCTGCTGAATCGGGTTCCGAAGAGGACGACGAATCAGCTAGCGATCAAAACGGAACTTCAAGCAATACGAAGAACAGAAGTTCGTCTAGGAATCAGAAATCGTCAAGCAATCAAGACAAGGATTGGGACAAACCCAAGGATGACGCCGAAGCGTTCGAGCGAATCGACGAACTACGAAGAGAACGAGAAGAGAAGCAGACTGGCGAGAAGCAGACTGGCGAAAAGCAGACTGGCGAGAAGCAAACTGGAGAGAAGCAAACTGGTGAGAAGCAAACTGGTGAGAAGCAAACTGGCGAGAAGCAGACTGGCGAAAAGCAAGCTGGTAACAAGCAGACTGGTGACAAGCAGGCCGGTGACAAGCAGGCTGGAAACGAAAACGGCACTCCTTCGACGGGACGTAATAAAGAAGGGGCTTCGAGTTCCGCAAGCGCTACAAAGGGGGGGGGTAGCAATGTCGAAAACCTTGCTGACCCGGCTAATAAAGAATATGCCGACAAGGTCACGGACTTGGCTTTAGACTACTTGAAACAGCAAAAGGATCAACCAGACCCTGAGTTGCTGAAACGGCTTAAGTGGACAGAAGAGGAGATGAAGAAGTTTCTGGACCGTTGGACGGAAGCCAAGGAATTTGCTAAGACGGATCCGAACAAGAAGCGAGAGTTGGATCTGGCTCTAAAAACACTCGGCAAGCGTCTTTTCCATGACAAGGAACAGAAGGTAATAGATCGGGATGATGACTTAAAGGGATTTCTTGAGGAAGGCGCTCGAGTGCGTCCTCCGGAGTCCGTAAGAACGGGGTTTGAGCAGTTCCGAAAAGCGGTGGGTAGGCAATAGCACGGAGAGTTGAACTTGATGAACGCAATAAATGGACTGCTTGTTCGTTGGAACGCAACACTTTTCTGCTGGACATTCGTTTTATCTGGGCTTGTTCCCGCTGGTACCGATGCTTTGGAATCGAAGTATCGACAGCCGACCGATCTTCTTCTGGACGCAACCAACCGGCATTTGCTTGTAGCTTGTTCTGGTTCTGGGGAGTTGGAGGTTTTCCAAACCCAAACGAACCAAAAACTCGCAAGCATGAGAATAGATGTTTCTGTCGATTCGTTGGCGAGCCTAGGTGGCAATTGGGTCGCAGCATGTTCGACCAAATCGAATCAGACGCACATTCTTTGGTGGAACGATGAAATGCTTCATCGTGTAGCCACGATTTCCAACTCTCATTCGCCGGTAAAACTGCATTGGGATGAGCAGACTCAAAATCTCTTCGTTGCCTGTTTATGGTCGAGGCGAATCGAGGCGATCAACTTAAGGGACGAACTCAAGATCTGGTCTTCGGAGGTTCGCCCAGCATCGACTACATCCATGGTCATTAAGCCCGATCAGGTTTGGGATGTCCCAATTGCACCGCGCATTATGGCGAGTTTGGGAAACGAACGCGGTTTGGCGGTTGCCGACAGCTTTGGTCGAGAGTTGCTGGTTCTGGACAAGAACGACGGGCATGTCATTGTAAATCATGATTTTTTTGGGACGTCGATTCGAGGCCTGACGCTGCATGGAAAAGACTTAGTCACTCTGCATGCAATGCTGAATGAATTCTCGAGGACCGATCAGAACGAGATCCATTGGGGCGTTTTGATGGCCAACGATGTGCGGTTAGTCGACATCGATTTGCTAATGAAGGAGCGTGGGGACCGGATCTATGTCGGAGGCCGCGTCAATCCAGTCGGTGTGCCAGGAAATGGATCAGCGGAACCGACGGCCATGTCGGTTCACGCTGCAACGGGCAGAGTCGCTGTGTCCGTTGGGGGGACGGATATGTTGGCGCTTGGCAGGGCCGATGGCTACACCTATCAGTATGTACCGGTTGGTAGATATCCATCGGCCGTTGCTTGGTCCTCAGATGGCAAGTGGGTATACGTTGCGAACAAATTCGATGATACGATAAGTGTTGTGGACGTGGAGGGAGTGACTGTTGCAAGTGTGATTTCGCAAGGGGCAATGCGAAGCTTGACGGAACCTGAGTTGGGAGAGCAGCTTTTTCATAGTGCGACGCTTTCGCATGATCGATGGCTAACTTGTGCTTCGTGCCATGTCGATGGTCACACGAATGGCCAATTGTCCGATAATTTTGGCGATCGAAGTTACGGGGCGCCCAAACGCGTACCCAGTTTGCTCGGGGTCAAAGGGACTGCACCCTACACATGGCTCGGACACGAAGAACAGCTTAAGGCCCAGATCGTTTCGTCGGTTCGAAAGACGATGCATAGCTATCGCAAACTGGATGATGACGAAGTAGATCAGATAGCAGCGTATATGGAGTCGCTACCGCCGGTCATCTCGCTTTCTGAGGCTCGCGGATTGAAGTCGGACGCCGCGGTTTCACGCGGGCAAAAGCTGTTTGAAATCCGCGGATGTGCAGATTGCCATGCTGGATCGACGTATACGTCGCATGATGTTTATGACGTGGGGTTGGTCGATGAGAACAGGCAGAAATTATTTAATCCGCCAAGCCTGCGAGGAGTTTCACAGCGTGGGCCAGAATTGTTCCACGACGGGCGAGCCAACGGACTTAGAGGGGTGTTGGTCGACAAAAAACACCGGCTGGAGGAAAACCTTTCGGAACAGCAGGTTGCCGACCTGATAGCTTTCTTAAGTACGTTGTAAACGTAGGTCAGTCGCTCCGTCGACTGACGTCCACGCTGAAACGACGCATTCGACGATCGCGTGTCAGATTGGTGGGATAGTTCTTTTGGGAGGCGATTGGCCTGGGTTGGTCCAACTACACCGACCGCGAGTCGCGGAGCGACGTCGCCTACGTAGGTCAGTCGCTCCGTCGACTGACGTCCACGCTGAAACCGACGCATTCGTAGATAGCGTGTCAGATTGGTGGGATAGTTCTTTTGGGAGGCGATTCGCCTGGGTTGGTCCAACTACACCGACCGCGAGTCGCGGAGCGACGTCGCCTACGTTTGGCTAACCAGGAGTCCAACTTGCACTTGTGAAGCGCAAGGCGAAATTGAAGTGACTTGTTGTCGATCTTTTTGTATTAAGAGCGTATGATGGGTCTAATAAAGGAAGCGTTGTCGGTCGATCAATAAGTGCGAGTTACGTCATGAAAAGTATCCTTTCCAGTGTGCATCAGTACAGCAATTGGCTTGTTGGCGCAATGCTTATCGGGGTCGTTTTGCTGTACCTACAGCCCAGCAACAAACGCAACATCAAACCGTCGACAGACTCTCACTTTCAATCGTTGGTTGCTCAGGAAACCCGACCGGTACTTGTCAAATTCGGAGCAACTTGGTGTCCGCCTTGTGTTTCAACGGACAGGGCTCTAGCAGAGTACGACGGTTCATCGACTGGCGAGGTTAAGGTGGTCATCCTAGACGTAGACGAGAACCCAACGATTGCTAGACATTATGGAGTTAGCTCGATTCCTCACTCATTTCTTTTCCTAAATGGTAAAGTCATTGATGATCGCGTCGGTGGAATGGACGTTCAGGAGATCCGAACTTGGATTAAATCCAACGAAAGCAAGTGGACGAACGCGACCGCCGCCCATACTAGCCCAACAGAGAGCCTCTGAAATCAGAACGGTTTTATTCGAGCGAGCAATTTGGTTAGCCATCCGCGGGAGTAGCCGTCGCGAACGTGTCCCATGTCTTGCTTTTTGATATGGGATTGAATCAGATTGCGACTGAGCACCACGTTGTTCGGGTCAATATCTTGACTTCGGCAAATACCGGTCAGCGAGTAACGCCAGCTATTGTCATTTTCTTCAATGACTTTTGTTGCGTCTAAGACAATGTGTCCATTCGGTTTGATGTCGACGATCTCCGCAGCAATATTCCTTGTGAATGCTTCGCTGGTTCGGATCGTTGAATCACCGCGGTAGACTTCGGTTTGCGCGGTTTGAACCCGAGGGTCTCCGTCCGATTGTGGGGCAGGCTTGATCGTATCCAGACCTACGAGCCGTATCCACTCTTTCAGCGAAGCATCGTAGCTGGTTGTCTTTCTAGAAGTCGCATTGCCAGTTGCTAGGGAGGTAGATGTCTCTTCAATACGAATTGAGACAATATCGTGAAGTTTCAATGATCGAGCTGGAGCAGGCGGGACATAGCTCCAAGATGTTTGTAGTCCAAGCTGCCCAGCATTGTCCATTGGAGAGGGTAAAAGTCTACCTTGGAATTGATTCATACTAGGCTGTTGGGCAAAGTTTGGCCCGGGCTGCGGAGAGAAGTTGCTATTTGGCAGGTGGATACCGCTTGGAGCCGAAGGAGCAGGCAAAATCTCACCAAAACCATTTGGATTGCCTGCTTGCGCCAGATACGCTACCGGCTTGTGGAACAGACTGCTGTTTTGGGCGGATAGATTTCCAATTGAAATAGAAATGGTGCCCAGCATTATCAGGAAGATACTTGTGGTTTTGATAACGCGGTTTTGCAATCCAGAGGATTTCGGTGGAAGGAACATAAGAGAAAGGCCCTAAAAAGGTTTGAACGAGCTCGTATTGCTCGCGTTTTTTCGAGATGATTGAGAAGCACTTGCTGCGCCATTGGATAAGACTTCGGCTGTTCTATCGCCCGTGACACGTGCGAGCACGCGTTTTCGATGTGGTTGCACTTCGATTTGAATCAAGTCGTCCATTGCTCCTGGTTCGATCGCCCGCCCATTGGTCTCAACCGTAACTCCCCCAGAAACAATTCCGATTCCAACTAAATCGCCGACGTGTATGATCACTGGCGGCCCAACTTCGTTCAATCGAATCACTTGTTGCGTGCTCATGGCTCGACGTAACTGTTTGCCAACGAGCAATTCGGTTTGAGAAAAGCAGTCTTCTGGCCCGTAGTTCAAGCCTCGAGGCATGGGGATCCATGTTAAATCGACTTCTCGCAAGACATATCCTTTTGCAAGCGGTCGGATGGCAGCGACCACCATTTCAGGAAGCTTCACCGTGGCAGAAATATCGATCGATTGTTCTCCCACAGGCCCCTTGATGAGAAAAATGAAATTCTGTTTACCTTCCCAAGGGGGCTGCCCACCGGCAATTCCAAGAATCTGACGTCGTTGCGTCAAAATTTTCGCGTGCTCAGACGGCATGTGGACCTGGATTTCCCACCGACCTGTCGAAGCAGTTTTGGTCTGCAGATAATTCTCGATAGCGGCAGCCGCGATCCGTTCCGCTTGCGACACGGTTGTTGGGGTAATGAAGGGTGTTGTGAATTGGGATTTGTCTAATGTGCCAGTGGATTTTTTCTCGATCAGCTCTTGGTGTTCGGTAGACTGTGCGGAAAGAGGAGCTGTGGCCGTGTTGCTTTCATCTGAGTTCTTAATGTTGCGGCGTTCCGTGCGTTGGCCTTCCACGCGTCGTACCGAGCACTCCCTTGCCCCTTGCCATCGAATCACATCAGCGGCGATTCCACGCAGCAAGAGCGATTTTTCGATATCGCTTCGCGTCCAAGTTTGGTCGTCTCCAATTCGAGGAGCGGGTGCGAGTGGAATATCTACAATTTGTTGTACCAGTGCATCAGATCCTCGAACGTCTACAAGGTCGGACAACAGGAGCAGATTGGATGGGCAGTCGGCCTGCACTCGCAACATCAACTCGAGCTTAACGGTCTGCGTTGCTTTGTTGGTGGGCTGCCGGGCGGACACGTTGTTTACACAGAACAGGCAAGAGATCATTACCAAGCAAAGTTGAAATGAATAGAAACGAATCCAATGTTGCCTTTCGCTCCGCGAAAGTCGCGCATCTTTCGCGGAGCGAAAGGCGACATTTGGCAGTCGGAGGGAAAAACTTAGCTGATGCCTCATATCCTACTTGCCAACTATCTTCTAAGGTTTGCGATTTGCTGAAGAATCTGGTCACCTGCCTGGATCGCTTGTGAGTTTAGCTCGAAACCCCGTTGTGTCGTGATCAGATCGATCATCTCTCGAACCGGTTCGACGTTCGATTTCTCCAGCGATCCTTGCCTGATGACTCCGAGGCCATTTTGGCCCGCAGGTCCTGACTGAACTTGTCCGCTAGCGTCCGTCGCTTGATAGAGGTTTTCACCAATCTTGAGCAACCCGTCTGGATTGATGAACGAAGCCATCGTCAATTCGCCAACTTGCGTCAATTGCGAGGCGCCTGGTGTACGCACTTGCACTTGTCCGGTTGGGCTTATTACTACTGCGTCGGAGCCTTGCGGGATCGAGATAGGTGGATTTACCAATCGTCCCGTTTGGGCTGAGCCTATAACCAGTTGTCCGTTGGCATTGATGTCGAGGTTACCTGCCCGCGTGTAAAGCGGGTTGCTTGAGACAGGATCCGTTACTTCGATGAAACCGTTTCCCTCAATAGCGATATCGAGTGCACGACCAGTCTGTTCAATGGTACCCTGCCCGTAGTCTTTTTGCGTGCTCTGCACTCGGGTTCCAAGCCCTACTTCTACACCCACGGGAGTTGGGTTTTGCAATGAATCTTGAATACCAGGATGGACTTTGTCGCGGTAAAGAAGATCCTCGAAATTGGCTCGATCCCGTTTAAAAGCAGTGGTGTTCATGTTGGCCAAATTATTGGCGATCACATCCAGCTTGGTTTGCATGGCTTCCATGCCAGTAGCTGCTGTGTAGAGTGTTTGCACGCTCATGGATTCGTTCCTTGTAGTTTTTTGAAAACAGAGTTGTTCTTATTCTTGTATTATTCTTTTAGCAGTCGGCCGATTAGGTTGCCGTATGCTTGGTCGTGATGTTGGATGAGCCTGAGATTGGATTCATAAGCTCGGGTGGCTTCGATCAGTTCCATCATGGCAGTGGTGGGATTGACCGCGGACATTTCTCTGCTTCCATTAACGACAGCCCGTTCGTTAGGCGGAACGGGTTGGGTTTGGGCGAGTGGGCGAAACAGGTTGTCGCCGACTCGAGCCAGATCACCCAACGATTCAGGCCTCGATAGCATCAGCGCAACGTTTCTACCGTCTTGTTGAATGACGCCATTATTGTGAACATCAAAGCGACGGGACGGATCGATTTGTATCGGACTGCCGTCCACGCCCATGACTTGGTCGCCATTGGTATTGGTGAGCTGACCCGACGAGTTAAAGACAAAACCACCTGCGCGTGTTAGGAATTGCTCTTCACCCTTCTTTACGACGAAAAAGCTATTGTCATCGTGGATTGCGAAGTCGGTTTGGTTACCTGTGATTTCGATTGGTCCATTATCGAAGATGGTTTGGGTGGGTTGGATTTTCGCCCCACCACCGATGTCGGCTAGGGTCCCGGAATTCGGCGAAACATCACCATCTTCGATCGACTTGTTGTAACGCGCCTGCACGACGGCTAAACTGGGTTTGAAACCGGGCGTATTGATATTGGCTAAATTGTTGCTGAGAACTTCCAGTCGATGGTTCTGGACATGGGCTCCAGAGGCTGAAAGATACATTCCGTATGGCATATCCAATCTCCTTATCAAATCAGAACGACGCCTAGACTCTAGCGATTGCGAAAATCGACCGAAACGTCAATACTTGATTGCAGATTCAGATTTCCGATGCTAATTGCAGGTCCAATGGAAAAAACGGCTACCCAGCTTTCCCATTCCCACCAACCCAGTGGGCGTTATAGTCAAGGCGAACGGATCGGGTTTGTTTTCCTAGGAATAGCCCTTTTCGCACTCTTGTTTATAGCCGCGATGCTTAAGCCGAATCCGGCCGGGTTGGGTACGCACACGCAGCTAGGTTTGCCCGGTTGTACAATGTACACGTTTTCAGGAATTCGATGCCCAGGATGTGGCATGACAACTTCCTGGGCGCATACGATGAACGGGGATTTTGCGAGTGCTATTCGGGCCAACGTCGGTGGCGTTTTGCTGTGTTTGCTTTCCGTTGCGGTTTTTCCATGCCTTTTGTGGATGGGAATTCGAGGGCGGAGCTTACCCTCGAATTGGTTTGCGCAGGTTGCAATCACCATCCTTCTCATTGCTATGTCAATCTCCATTATTGAGTGGTTGATCCGTCTAGCTTTCTGAAACACCATTTGCTAGAAACGGATTGCACGGACGCAAGTTCTTTGAGCCGATGGATGCAAATGGAAAGGATTCCTGCATGGCTGCAAGCAATCGAGTTGGATCGCGATCGCGACGACTAAGAAACAAGTACGTTACTGTTATGACAAACTTATGCATTGTTTGCACCCTTTGCCTGACATGCTTGGCAATTGCAACCAATTCAGGCTGCGCGTTAATGGCAAACGCTATGTACGTCATCAAGGGCGTGGATGCTCCGGCTGAGTTCGACGAACTCAAGGAGAAAAAGGTTGCTGTGGTAGTAAGCACTGCAGCCGGACTCAACTCAGATGCTTCCGGCATTCTGATGTCCAGGCATATCAACGAATTGCTTGCCAGAAACGTCAAGAAAGTGGAGATGGTCAATCCTGAAGAAGTAGACCGAATCATCAACGATCAGCCGGTAGGAGATAGATCGATTCCTATTATCGGAAGTCGCCTTCGAGCGGACTATGTTATTTTGGTTGAAGTAAGCGATCTCAAGTTGCGTGACGGTCAGACCCTTTTCAAAGGCCGTAGCAACGCTTCGGTGACCGCCTACAAAGTTCTAGAGGGCGACCGACCGGTCTTCAAGAAATCGTTTCCGGAGTTCATTTATCCGCCGCACGGTGCCCCCGTGACGGACTTCGACGAAGCTACCTTTCAGCGGATATATCTGTCCGAACTCGCATTGCGAGTTGCAAGAACATTCTATCCATTCGACCCAACGATCGATGTTGCCAAAGAAGCAGCTGTTTCCTCGTTGGGCGCGTTCTAATAGGATTTGGCAATCATGAGAAACAATGAATCGCTCTTCGGATTGATCCTGTTTCCATTCCTGCTCGTGGTAGGGGTGGCATTAGGTCAAGAGAATCCGGACTTAACGGATTTTCGAATCGACAGCGACATCTACGACGATGAACGGAAGCCTCCGCTTTACAGCATTCAGACAATTTTCTGTGCGGGGCAGTACTTTGAGCTGGATGATAAAAACGGGCGGGTTACGGTTGTTGACCCAGGCAAGGGTCGAGTTACGATTCTGGATTCGAAACAAAAGGCCCTGGTGCATCTCGAAATGCATGCTCTGGAAAATCAACTGAACCGTGTTCTCGATGGGTTGACCCCCGCGCAACAACGGAAGTTCATGTGGAATGGAACGCCGACCATTGGAGCTGACAATTTCTTCACCATCGGAAACGAGTCGTTTCGATATAAGTTTCGGGCTGTGACGCCAACCAACCCAAATATCGCGATAAGTTACGGCGATTTCGCCAATTGGACAGCTCGGGTCAATGCACTTTATTACAAAGCACCTCAATTTATTCGAATGGAATTGAACCAGCTTCTGATTGACCAGCGGCAACTCCCTGTAGAGCTTCGCCGCTACACAATGGTTCCGCCAAGTCCGACGGAGCCAAATGGAAAAACCGAAGAGATCATTGCACGCCTGATACTCAAGGACTCGCTTTCCAATAATGATCGAACCCGGGTTGCGACCGTTTTGAAATCGATGACTGAATTCAAGCCGACAACGGAGAAAGAGTTCTTTCGTTAATCCAACGGCAGATTGCGAACGGTAAAGTAAATCGCGAGGCAATTCCATAACTGTAATCCTTGCCGCCAACGGCAATCCAACATTTTGCGAGACAGTGGTTTGCGCTGGTTAACCTTTTTTCTATTTGCGTTCTTGAGCCACAAAAGCCCCTTGTTATTCGGGCAGGAAACCGCCGTCCACTTTGCATCGGCGAATGCATTATCAAGCAAGCAATTGGCGATAAGTCGGTGGCCTTTCGAAATGCGGGATGGTCAATTTCAAATACACTCGACAGTGTCAATTGAAAAGTTAAAGCCATATCTAGCCAAGCTGTACACACTGCCCAACGAGTTAAAACAGTCCCTTGCTATTGCGATTGTTGAGCAACCAATCCACATTGTCGTTCTTGAGGACCGCGAGTCCCTGGATGCTTACGTAAAGCGGCTCTTGCCCAATGCCCCCAGCCGGCGAGCTTTCTATATTAGACACCGTGGACCAGGATTGGTTTTGACCTACGACAATGCATTATGGCAAACCGATGTTCGCCACGAATGTACGCATGCTTTGCTGGATGCGAGCGGGGTTAAGGTCCCCCTGTGGCTTGATGAGGGGTTAGCAGAGTATTTCGAAACAGCCAGTGAAAACCCGCTGGAGCACGCGACGCACCGAGTCGCCGTGCAAAGGGAAATTCGGTACGGGCAAGTAGCGGATTTAATGCAACTCGAGCGAAGCGATTCGAACGCGATCATGACGGCCAAGGACTATCGAGACGCGTGGAGCATTACCGCATTTGCCTTGAATTCGTCACCGCAGTCAAGAACTGCTTTTCAGCAATATTTACTTGATCTGCAAAACGAACAGGCAGGTGGTTTCTTAAGTCATCGGTTGCAGCCAAGCATCCATTCGTGGCGGAATGACTTCACGCAGTTTTTTCAAAGGTAAGCAATTCTACGCGGCGAAAGAAACAACGGATTGCAAGACACTGCATCGCAATCCAATATTCTGTCGGCCTTGTCTGGGCGGTGCGACAAAAGCCACGTTGGACTTTATTTCAAAATTTCCTTAGACCAGTTTTCATTGCATTAGCGGTTGTGACGATTGGATCGTCTCTGCTGCGTTGAAGGCACCTCCATTTTTCTTCCGTTGACATATTTTGCAACCTACAATGGAACGCAGAAATCTCACCCCGAAACCGAATTCGGTTCGCCTTGCGAGCGTATCGAAGGCGGCAAGCTTGCTAACTTGGAAACTCAATGCGACTTTTACAACTCATCGAGCGACTTTATCAACAATTGCCGGAATCGAGCGATCGCCACGTTGCATGTTTAGCCATGTTGCTCTGCGATCGCGATCCGCACCTCAAGTGCCTGGCAAGCGAAGGAGAATTCCTAGCCTTGCTCGATGAAGTTCAGCTTCGAATGCAATCGCTTGACGACCAACACGCCGCCGTCGCCCATGAACTAGACCAGCTTGCGCTAACTCAGCCGTGCGAATTCGAGCCGAAGCATGTTTGGACTCTCATTCGTGCTATCAAAGTCCAAAGCCAGTGTGTAGACATGCTGACGGGCATTCGTGTCGAACAAATGAGCCATTCGTAAACGCCGCTATTGCACTTAGAACGCGAAGGAATCCTTTCTTTCCGTTGCTCTAGAGTTGGATCGTGCTCCTGTTATGCGATGTACTCCCTGGGTTGACATTCGATTTGGTACAATGCGTCGTGGTCTCGCGGCACGACGCCGTGTGGCACGCCCCTGAGTTTACCAAGGACTTAGTGAATCGCTAGAAACATTTGCCTGCTTTGCCACGCCCATCGCTAACGCTCTGGGCATGCCACACGTAATCGCATCTGGGCATGCCACAAGACGCTGGACCAAACCAATTTTCCTTGACCTACTAAGACCACTCAAGAGCTTCGTCCATGCTGGCTAGATCCATTGCATTGTGTACTTGCGTCATGATTTTTTTTTGCCAAAGTGGCAACTCGAGGGAAGACAATCGACTGGCCAAGGAGTCGAGCCCTTATCTGCTTCAGCATGCCCACAATCCTGTCGATTGGTACCCTTGGGGGGACGAAGCTCTCGAGAGAGCTAAAAAAGAAGACAAGATGATTTTTCTGTCCGTTGGATATGCTGCCTGCCATTGGTGCCACGTCATGGAGCGGGAGTCCTTCGAGGACAGAGAGATCGCCAAATTCTTGAACGAAAACTTTGTATGCATCAAAGTGGATCGGGAAGAACGCCCGGACATCGACCAGATCTACATGACCGCGGTTCAAATCATGTCCGGCCGTGGCGGATGGCCCATGACCGTTCTCATGACCTCCGATGCGAAACCCATTTTTGGCGGGTCCTATTTCCCTGCTCGCGATGGTGATCGAGCCAATCTGCCGGGCTTTTTGACCATCGTTCGAAAGGCTTCCCAACTCTGGACAAACGACCGAATCGAGTTAAAAGTTCAAGCAGATCGCATTGCTGATGCATTGAAAGGCGCGATGTCGACCTCCGAATCGATTCCGGTAGGCGCGGAAATCGATCGCGAAACGTGCACGCAAATGTTGAACGAAACGCAACAACGATTGGCGAGCGGTTTCGATGCGATCCATGGAGGCTTCGGCTTCGTGGAATCCAACCCAAACCGTCCCAAGTTCCCGGAGCCATCGAATCTTGTTTTCCTACTCGAACGATCAAAACGCGCAACTCTTGCGAAAGAAGATCGCGATACGGCCGAGAAGATGTTCGTCAAGACTTTGGATTCGATGATCGCCGGTGGCATTTACGATCATTTAGGGGGTGGCTTTCATCGGTATAGTACCGACCGATTGTGGCGTATCCCTCACTTTGAGAAAATGCTTTACGACAATGGCCAACTCGCGCAACTCTACGCTGTGGCGTTTGAATCGACGGGCCGTCAAGAGTATCGCACCATCGCGGAAGGGACATGCGATTTTGTGATACGCGAATTGTCTGCCACCGGCGGTGCATTCTATGCGTCGCTTGATGCCGATTCGGAAGGGGAGGAAGGCAAGTTCTATCGTTGGGAGAAAGAGGAATTGGATCGAGAGGCTAAGTCCATCCAGGGATTCGGGCTCTTTGGCCAAGTTTATGGTTTTGCCGCGGCACCAAACTTCGAAGGTAAGTATTTCGCCCCGCAGCCAAGTAAAACATTGACACAAGTTGCAGACGAAAGACATCAGCCTTTCGATACATTCTACCTCGCCCTAGCCGAATCGCGGAAAGCGCTCTTCGAGATTCGAGCAAAGCGTGTAAGGCCACCGACAGACGTTAAAGTGCTTACCTCCTGGAATGGATTAATGATTGCAGGCTTGGCGGACTCTGGCCGTATTCTGAATCGTAACGATTATCTCATGGCGGCAGCCAAATCGGCTGAGTTTCTGTTGAAAGAGCTCAAGACACAGGATGGGAGGTTGCTTCGGACTCATGCGCTAGGTGAGAGCAAACTACAAGGCTATCTCGACGACTATGCGTTCTTGGTTCATGGATTGCTACGTTTGCACTTGGCGACCAAAGAGGAGCGTTGGTTGGCTCAGGCCATCGAGTTGACCCAAACGCAGATTCGCTTCTTTCGCAACGAAGATTCGGGTGGCTATTATTATACAGCGACAGACCATCCCGAGTTGATTGTTCGATTTCAGGATCCAATCGATGGGGTCATTCCATCGGGAAACAGTCTCACAGCATCCAACTTGCTTTATTTGACTTACAATGCCAAGCGAGCCGAGTTTGAAGAGCCGCTTCGAAGGGTCTTGTTGTCTTCTTTATCGCTCATCGGAAAAAACCCTAGGGCGGCTTCGCTGATGTCTGCTCAACTTGGAAATTGGCTCGATCAGCAGAAGTAGCGAAAGAGTTGCCATGTCTCCATTGTCGCCTTTCGCTGCTAGGCTTTGAATTTATCATTGTCGCCTTTCGCTCCGCGAAAGTGCTCCTCGTTAAACGCACTTTTGCTGAGCAAAAGGCGACATATCATCGAGCAACAAACTCGTTGCGCACCCAACCGTCGCCGATCCCATTGAAATGACCAAAGGTCCATCCGTTGGTTTCTTCTAGAACTGTGAATTCGGCACCGTCCTTGAGCGGAGAATCAAAGGCCGCTTCATAGTCTCGGCCTATCCCTTTGCGAGCTAACGTCTCACCAGTGATCACAGCTCGCTTTGCGTTGAAACTCTCAGGGGAATTCAGCCCTGCGTCGATCGCAAAAAGAAAGGCAATAACCAAAACTCCACCAGCCAGCCAGACGAGCCTGCGCCGATAAAACAAAACCGAAACCAACGCGATCAAGGGTACAAGAGACAGCGAAACAATCGCGATCTTAACTCGGGTTGGATACGCTAGCGAATCATTCCAAAAGATCACATATCGCCACCAAGGCTTTGGCGGTTCAGCGATTTTGCCGGGGGCAGACAACAGGGCCTGCTGTAGATTGGCTTCCAAAAGTGGGTCGGTAGGTCGGTACGGTTTTGCTTTCCGGTAGTTCAAGATAGCGCGACCAAAGTCACCTGCTCGGTAATACGCGTTCCCCAAATTGTAGTATACGGCACCATTGCAAAAACCATCCGCCACGATCGATTCAAGCACGGCGGCCGACTCGCGAAATTCACTAGGCGATTTTGCCCTATCGAACAAGTCGATGGATTGCAAGAATTGGCGCTGTCGATCGCTGGTTTGATCCGCCGGCAATGCGCTCGATGAAGCGAAAAACAACAATACCAGCAAAGTGAAAAAACGGCGCCGCATCATTTTGCGAACCTCCGCTCCAAAAAAGGACTGACCCGATCTACGAGATCCGATGCTTCCTTTCGCAATGGCGACGAATCCATAGCTTCGGTGGCACCGTACTCCGCTGTCTCGATTCGCTCCAACAAGTGGTGCAGTCTTTGCTGATAATCGGTGGGCACCGAAGCCGCTCGAATGGCATCATCGACATCAGCGGTGGTTAAGCCATCCGCAATTCGATTGCTCGTGTCAGCAACCAATCCAAGGATTGCGGCTCTCACTTCGCGGAGCGATTCCTTGTGTTTGCTTTGGTTCAGCAACGATTCTGCTGCTTTCAATCTCGATTGTGCAGATCTTCGAGCCGAGACTCTTCGTTGGCGTTGAAGGTCGGACGATTGCCGACGAACGACAAGGAGCGACGCGATTGCAAGTCCAGTCGCCATCCATAGCCCCGCAACCCATTTGAGTCCATTGATGAGATTCAATCGCTCATCGCGCAACTGCGATACGTCAGTCACATTGTGAAAGATTCCTTCCGCACGTGTCTTGATGTCTGCCACCGACTTGCTAGTTCCGATCGAGCCGACCAAATCACCGCCACCGATCGTCGATGCTTCCGTAACCGTAATCGCAATGGGATTGCTCTTAATGCTCGTAAAACTCTCCGACGTTGGCTCAAAGGTTGAAAGAACCAACGCAGGAATCGAGACACCCGCTCGCTTGGGCCTAAGCGAGAAAGCAAATTTTTTGGAGTTGTTCTCTATCCTTCCGACCGGGCTCTTGTCCACGATATCAAAATGATCTGAAATTTCGGGCACCACGGTGAGGTCGGGAGCGGAAATCAATTTCAACGAGCCACTGTTCTCCCGTTGCTGGAATTGTAATGTGAGCGTCATTGGATCGCCGACTCGCAACTTCGTCGGCGTAGCAGATGCACTCACAATATAGTTACCAATCCCACCGATGAAGTTGTTGGGGCGAGGGGAGGGTACTTCAAGTACTTCCATGCTGATCGCAGGCGCGATCGCGACGATCCGCACAGCTTCGTACTCGCGGCTTGATATTCCCGTAGCAAAGGTGCCTTTCACCGAAGCTGGACCAAACGTGTAGGTCCCGGGTTTTTCTGCCACATACTTGCGTTCCAGTTCATACACGAAGTACTCGATAGGTGTGCCCTTGAGTCCATTTCGTTTTTCGCGTCCTTTGCTTAAATCGAAAACGGCCAACCTTCTTCGAAAGAGTGAACCCGAGTCTGCATCTACCTCGTTGATCGTAAATCCGATATTGTTCGTCGAAAGCAATGGCTGGAGCCAGTCGGAAACCTCGTTCGTCTCGAGACCATCCTGCGGCTTGAGCCAATTGATTTGCAAGCTGGGTGGGTTGCGTCGAAGCGGTTTTAGCGGATCCTCCCGACTGTCGGAAATGGGTTGAACTAAGACACGGAATTTGACGGCAAAGCTCTGCGTCGGATAAACCTTGGTTTGACTTGGGACAATTTCTGCAACAACCGTGTCCTGTTTGGGAATGTCTAAGATACGCACGGACAGCGCATTGCTAACAAGATTTTTTCCGTCAATTGTGGCCGTCACTGTTGGGATCTTTAAAGTGCCTGCTACCTTGGGGGTCAGTCGATACTGGTAGACATGGCTATAGGTACTTGATTGCGAAATCCGGCCGTTGATAATCATGGTCGAAGATTGGTTTCTGGACTGATCACCAAGGAACTCGACATGGAACAGCTCGTTTAAGCTCGCGATGTTCGGAGTGCTTGGAGTCTCCGCATTCTGAATATCGACCTGATAGGTTAGCGATTCGCCGAGAAAAATTTCTTCCTCTTTGACAGAGCACACGATCTCAGGCGGTGCGGATTGGAGAGGCTGACTACCCAAGAGAAACAAGGCAAACGTTAATGGCAGCATCACGCTCCAACAGCGCAACGTATGCGGCTCCTGTCTTGATTTTGCTCCTATCATTGTGTTGTTGGGCAGTACCTGGCAACCAATTATTGTTGTTTCTGCGATCATTACCAATCCTTGTCCACTGGAACGCGTCCAAGGACACGGGCTCTTAGCTCTCGGTCTCGTTCGCGTTTTTCTTGTTCTCGCTCACGAACGCGTCGAAGTGCTTCTTCGATACGGTCTTGCGAGACTTTTGGTTCTTGTCGCTTCTCAGATGGCTTATCCTTGTCTTTTTTGTCTTCGTCCTTCTTGTCGTCTTGCTGCTGGTCCTGTTTCTTCTCGTCCTGTTTGTTTTGTTCGTCCTTGGAATCCTTGCTTTCCTCGTCTTTCTTGTCTTTGTCTTTGTCTTTGTCTTGCTCGTTGTCTTGCTGCTTGTCTTTGTCTTGATCCTTGTTTTGATCTTGCTGGTCTTGATCTGGGTTCTTGGGTTGTGCATCCTGGATTTCCTTTAGGATACGGCGAGCTTCCTCCGCATGACTCGCCGAAAGCTGATGCTCTTTTTTACTCAACTGTTTCACTGCGGCGTCCATTTCTTCAACCGCTTTTGGAGCAAGCTCGATCGCTTTCTGGTATCCTGCTTTGATCGCTTCGGGATCGACTTTGGGCGTAGTTCCGGGTTTTTCGCCTTCGATAGGCGGAGCAGCATTCGCGTTCTCTCCTGGCTTTTCCCGGCTTTCCACTTGCGCTAATTCGGATTCCGCCTTGGGGACCAAAAGTCGGGCCTTGCGCAGTACCCGTTCCTGCTTCTTAAGCAATTCAGACCAATCTTGCTCGTTCACGTCGATTTTTTGTTGCGGTTGCTGATCCTCAGATTCTGGCGGCTTCTCTGAGGAATTGTCCAAGTTCTTTTGGTCTTCGCTGGAGGTAAGAGGATTAAGTTGTTTAGCGATTTGTGTCTGCTGGGCAAGCTCGCTGGCGAGCAAAGGGTGAAAAGGCACGACAGCATCCCATATTTGGTCGAGTTGGTCCGCAGCCCGTTGTTGTTTTGCCGCTGCGGCAGTCGCCTCTCGTTTCAGGAGTTCTTTTCCGGCGTCAGCCATCTTGGCTCCCGCTTCGTCCGCCCAGTTGCTGAGCAACGCGATCCCTCGCTCTAAATCTTCTTTGTCCTGAGCTGAAATCGAAGTCGACGCGGTGTTATTAGGATCTTCTTTAGGCCGCAGTTCCGAATCGATCTTATCTTTCAAATAGGGAATTTCGTCGCGTAATTCCTCTTGCACTCGTTTCAATTCCGCAAACGCATTGGGTGAAGTGTTGGTACCGAACCCTTCCGAAGTCTCCTTGAGAGCGAGTTGAGCTTGAACTAGGTATTCGAGAAACTGGATCAAGTTGGTTTCATCGCGGCGTTTTTGCAGATCTGCTTCTCGCCATCGATCGGTGTAGTACTTAGTCCATTGCCGCAAAAGTTCCAAATTGCGTCGAGCTTGAGGATGTTGTGGCTGAAGCTCTAGGCAATGTCGATAGGAATCGATCGATCGACTAACTTCACCGAGGATTTCTTTTCGCTTGTCAGCAGAAACTGTTTCTGGTTTTTCTCCTGCAAGTTTGCGAGCTTGTTCCGATGCGATTACCCCCATATTGAAGTGGGCGCTAGTGGCGAGGCTTTTATCTTGGCTAAGACCAGCTTTCAAGTAGCGTTCTCTTGCCAAATCGAGATCGCCCTTGCGATGGAGCGCGCAAGCTTCGTCGAAGGCTGCGATGGCAGCCTTGTCAGATTTTGCTTTTTCAAGTGACTCGGTGGCAGCTGCAAATGACTTGCTGGCCTCTTCGAATTGCTCCGCGGAGTATAGCCGCATTCCTTCGCGGATTTTGGTGGTCGAGTCGTCTGCTATGGCACAAAATGAAAACGTGAACAGGACCGAAACAAAGGCTGCGATAATGCTCGGTTGAAAAACAACGGGAGGACGAGGGTGCTGCCGAGCGTTGCACCGCCAAGGTTCGGCGGGAGTCTCGCCCACCCGAACAATGGCACTATGGGGCATCATGCATGTGCGGATTTTTTCAGTGCTCATTTTGTCTTGCCCTGGATCGAATCGAAATGCTGCTTTTTTAGGTACGGACTCAGGCACCAATCTACGATCAACGCCAACAAAGCAATTGCCAGGAAGATCTGATAGCGTTCGCCTCTTCGCATCCGCTGTTGACCCTCGGCTTCTGTGCCGCGTCTGCCTTGCAAATGATCTGCGTACAGCTGACCAAGGTCATACGCTCGGGTCCCGGCCGGTATGTAAACGCCCGAAGTCTTGAGAGCAATTTCCTGCAGAAGCTTGTTGTCAAGTTTGCTCCAAACCTGCTGGCCGTCATGTTCTGTAAACGCGCCGGAATTGCCTTTTTGTGGCACTCGCGAACCACGTTCCGAGTCCCCCAAGCCAACTGTGAAAACCGTCACTTGGCGTTCCGCCGCCACATTCGCGGCCTCAAGCGGATAAGAGTCTTGATCGTCCCCGTCCGTGATAAGCAGGATTGCCTGATCGCGATCCGCGTTGGCATTTAAAACTTCAAGAGCCTTGCGAATTGCATCCCCGATGGCCGTCCCGCCGCGTGGCGCGCTATTCGGATCCAACTCGTCCAACGCTCGCCGAAAAGAATCATAATCGACCGTCAGCGGGCACTTCACCACTGCTTGGCCAGCGAAGGCGATCAATCCAATTCGTTCCCCCTCAAGACGATTTACCAACGCGGAAACGTCCGCTTTCGCCCGCCCGAGCCGTGTTGGCAAAACATCGTCGGCCAACATGGAACGAGAGACATCGATCATGACGTATAAATCGCTTCCTCTCGGGATTACGATTTCGTATTGCTCGCCAAACTGAGGTCCAGCCAGCGCGACTAACCCCATAACAATTGCAATCTCGATCAAAACCAACTTGAACCAAAACCTCGCACTAGAAAATTTCGGCATCATCCGCTCCATCATCGGCTGCATCATGAATAATGATCGAGCAGTCGCGCGCTTCCCCTTCGAGTAGATCGCCAGCGCAAACCAACCGATACCTAACGGCAAGATCAAATACAAAGCTTGCGGAAACTGCCAATCCATAGTTTGAGTCTCGACCGCCCCAGTGACTTTCTAAGGCTACGGTAGCGAACGAAACCTCGTCTCCTTCATGATATAAACACCAAGAACAATGGCCAAACCCGTGCCTGAAAACCACCGAAATAACTCAGTATACTGCGAAAACTTAGACTCTTCGAATTCGCTCTTTTCCAACTGATCGATCTGCGCGTAAACCTTTGCTAATCCATCGGCATCCGAGGCATGGAAGTAGCTTGCACCTGTCGACTCGCCCATTTCTTTCAACAATGTTTCATCGACACGAAACTGTGCCCCCACCAAAACTCGACGTCCAAATTCGTCCTCCTGTGGGAATGGCACTGTACCATTACGGCCAATGCCGATCGTGTAGAGCTTAATGCCCAATTCTTTGGCAATGGCAGCTGCGTCACGAGGCTCGATTACCCCTGCGTTGTTGTCACCATCTGTAAGCAGGACGAGTACTTTGCTTTTGGCCGCAGAGTCTTTTAGACGATCAATGCCTAATGCCACGCCGTCACCGATTGCCGTTGCCAACTCCTCCTGTAGTGTGTCTTTGTTGATAACCTTGCCTCGGCGGTCGCGGATCGCTTTTGGAACTTCTAAGCTCTTTACGATTTCAATCAACGCACCGTGATCGAGGGTCAATGGACACTTGCTGTCTGCAAAACCACAAAACGCAACCAAGCCGATTAGATCGTTTTTTCGTCCAGATAAACGATTAAGCCGGGATCCGGCGATAAATTCACTCACCACATGCTTCACTGCCTCGAGTCGACTGACCGCTTTGTCATTCAGTTGAAAATCGAGAGCCTCCATCGATCCAGAGATATCCAGCACCAACTCAATGGCAATACCCTCGCCGCGAATGCGTGACTCCGACTTTCCGGATTGGGGTCTGGCAAGTCCAACAATTATCAAACACAATCCAGTCGCAAAAAGAAAAGGGAGCATACGATTCACGCGTTGCATCCATGTTACCGGCAAAGT
The DNA here is from genome assembly GCA_031374925.1 of Pirellula sp. Taxonomy (GTDB): domain Bacteria; phylum Planctomycetota; class Planctomycetia; order Pirellulales; family Pirellulaceae; genus JBKCUI01. The sequence goes on from JANMHA010000082.1 coordinate 31,208, forward strand.
CTTCAAATCCAAGATGCAAGAATAGAGTGCCGCCGGTCGATTAGCACCTCGGGAGAAAACCCAGAGAATTGCAAGCACCAAGGGCGCTACGCCAAACCAGTACCAGGCATAGAAACGAAAGGAATCCATCGCCTATCCTCCCGGTCTCGTTGAAACCGTCATACCCCGGGTACTACCTGCAGCCGATTCGGCGTTGATGGGTTCGGGCTCAAGCGGCTTCATATCGATGAATTCTCTTGCCCGCACAATCGACGTGTCAACCTGAGTAGAATCCGGTTGTTGACCAGCGTACTTGACCAAATCTGCAGCTTCGAGGAAATCCTTGAGCCTCTGCGATTGAACTGTGGCAAAGACTTGTTGAGATCGCATTTCACGCAAGAACTCTTCTGTGGTTTGTTCGGGGGCATGCAATCCCGTGATACCTTCGATGTAATTCCGAACAATTCCGGTCAGTCGAAGATAAAAATCCTTAAACATTCCTCGTGACGGTAGGTTCTCAGCCAGCAGTGATTCCAATTGCAAGTGAGCGATCTCTTCTGCTGTCGGTTGATAGGCTGCCACGCTATTAACTCGGCTTCGCCGATTCAAGAAAAAAGCCGCAGCAGCAAACACGAGAAGCAGCACAATTGCCATCCACCACCACGGAATAGGATCGTCCATTTTCTTGGGTGGAACCATTGGTTCAAGGTTTGCAAGACTTGGCACTTGGTCGCCGAGTTCAGAGGTGATTTTCACCTCGATCGGATCCGACTCAATCCAGGCTGACTGGCCTTTTTGTTCCGAGTTTTCGCGGTTATCGACAAACTCGACCGCGACCGAACGAATCAGATGAACCCCGGTGTGTGCCGGTTCGAGCTGATAATGAAAGACTCTTCGATTTGGCTTGTGTTCCGGGCCTCTTTTCGGTGATCGCTCGGCGTAGTCTCGAACAAGAAAATCGCCAACCGCGCCACCAAAGTCTGGCGGTCGGATAACCACCTCTGCTTCTGCCCCGACCTCGATCTCCAATTCAACCAAATCGGATAAACGTGGTTCTTTAGGCCATAGACGCACCTGCAAGGTCACCGGCCCCTTTTCGCTCTTGAGCTGAATCGATTCAGTAGGATTTCGATTGACGGAAACATTTTTATCCCGGCCAGTCGTGCAGCCAAACAGCAAAGCCAAGAGTAGCATGGCGGAACAAGCTCGGGCACGACGCAATCGTGTTGGAATCATCGCTGCCGCTCCCGCATTCGAAAGAATCTTTGAAGACTGGTAGCATAGGACTGATCGGTACGGATTTCTAAGCGATCGACATTGGCTTTGCGAAGCAAATCTTTCAGCTTGGCTTGTCGCTCGCTGGCTACTTTCGCGAACATGGACCGTACACGTGGATTCCGGGTATCCAACTCGATACATTCATCTGTTTCGGCATCTCTCAAATTGATGAAACCGACGTTGGGCAACACCCGTTCTCGAGGATCCTCCAACGTAACCGCGATGCAATCGTGACGTTGATTGGCAACCGCGAGTGCTCTCGAGCAATCAGGCCCAATGAAATCGCTGAGAACGAATACGACCGAGCGACGGCGTTGAACCCGTCCTATGTACTCGAGCGCCTTGGCGATATCGGTTTCCGATTTGACCGGTTCGGTCGCGAGCATCTCCCGAATCAATCTCAAAACACTACCTCGCCCCTTGCGCGGAGGAATGTATTTTACTACGTCGCCCGCAAAAAACAGCAGCCCAACTTTGTCGTTGTTCTTTAAGGAAGTGAACATGAGGACGGCTGCAACTTCCACAGCGGTCTCCATCTTGCTGATGCGTTGCGAACCGAAAGCTCCTGAGGCCGAAATGTCAACTGCCAGCAGGATTGTCAACTCGCGTTCTTCGCAAAACGTCTTCACGAAAGGAGCGTCGGATCGAGCCGTAACGTTCCAATCGATGCTGCGGATCTCATCACCTGGGACGTATTCACGAACCGTATCAAACTCCATTCCGCGACCTTTGAACGCGCTGAGGTATTCGCCGGCGAGCAAATCGTTGACCTGCCGACGAGCCACTATTTGAATGCGGCGAACTTCTTTGAGTACTTCTTCCAGCTCACGTGCAGCCATATTGGTCTATGGAACCGGTACCGATTCGAGGACTTGGCGAACAATGTCATCGGAAGTCTTTTCCTCCGCTTCCGCTTCGTAAGTCAAAATGATGCGATGTCGGAGCACTTCGTAGGCGATATCCTTAACATCTTGAGGCGTGACATATCCACGACCAGCCAAAAATGCATTCGCTCGCGCGGCCAGACAAAGATTGATGGAAGCTCGCGGCGAGGCTCCGCATTCAATCAGCGGCTTGAGTTCCGTGAGCCGAAACTCCTCTGGATGCCGAGTGGCAGCCACCACATCCAGAACATAGTCTTTGATCTTTTCGTCCATGTAGATCATTGCGACGGTCTTTTTCATTTCGAACAGTTGCGATTTATCGAGTACAGGTTGTACCTCGCGCCGAAAATCTTCCAGCACGGTTTCCACAACTTTTCTCTCCTCGGCTTTCGTCGGGTAGCCCACGACGACCTTTAGCATGAACCGATCGACTTGGGCTTCCGGCAGCGGATAAGTGCCCTCTTGTTCAATCGGATTCTGCGTCGCCATGACGAGAAAGGGTTCATCGAGCGGATACGTTGTGTCGCCGATAGTAACTTGGTGTTCCTGCATGGCTTCGAGCAGTGCTGACTGGACTTTCGAGGGTGCTCGATTGATTTCGTCGGCCAGAACCAAATTGGCGAAAATCGGACCTTTCCGAGTTCCGAATGAACCTTCACGCGGGTTGTAGATCATTGTTCCGATCAAGTCAGCCGGAAGGAGATCCGGCGTAAACTGGATTCGCTGGAACTGACAATGAATCGCACTGGCTAGGCCTTTGATGGCGGTGGTTTTGGCTAGCCCAGGAAGCCCTTCTAGCAGGACATGGCCACCGGTGAGCAATGCAATCAGCAAACGCGACAGCATCACATCTTGGCCAACGAGCACCTTTCGAACTTCCGCCCGAATCCTCTCTAGCTGATCGGTATGCCTGAGAACTTGCTCCTTGATTCGTTGAATATCAACACTCATTGATTTTTCGCTGCTTTGACGACATGACACAAAGGCCGTTTTGGATTCTAAAAACGACATAAACTGCACTAATTTTCTACTTGTCCCGCCTTTTTCGCAATACCTTTCGAGCAAAGAGTCTTCTCATGGAAAACCCACGATTCAGTCAGGGAGTTTCTTGATCTTGATTTTACGGAAATAGGTTGTGCTTTCGGGGTCATGCGCTTGCAAAGCGATCGGTCCGTGCGAGAGAATTCTCTCTTCTCGTCCTTTCTTGCGGACGGGTTTCTCTTCCTCGGTGTAATCCACAACGGGCTTACCATTAATGTTGACCACGATTTGTTTTCCTTGGACGATGAGGTGGAATTCAAACCATTCGTTGTCATCTACGGGGGATTTGTCTAGATCCTTGACATCGACCAGGCTACCTGTCTTGCGAGGGTCTTTCACAAAGGAAGTATTGATTTGGGCTTCATAGCCTTTCTTCAGGCCGCCAGGTCCGCGGTTTTCGGTGTGGAAAAATACGCCTGAGTTAGCCCCCGGAAGCGTCTTGACTTCGGCTTTGAATTCAAAATTCTTCAAGTCGGCAAAGCCCTCTTTCTCGCAAAAAAGGTGCGCCATGCCTCCCTTCAACTTGAGTTCGCCATTCTCGACCGTGAATGACTCGGGCTTTTCGTTTGCCTTCCAACCAGTCGTGGTTTTCCCATCGAAAACCGACACCCATTCGTCGGCTTGAATCCATGATGGAATTACAAACAAGTAAGAAATCAAGACCAGTGTTCTGAAGGCATTATTCATGCTGTGCGCCGTCGCCAAGTAGGGAGTTTACGAATTCACGTCCGCAAATGTTAGCAGATTATAATCGAATGTGTCCGTAGAGGCGATTTGCGGGCAAGGAAGTTCCTGTAAGGGCTCAGACTTGCCGCACCTGGGCGTGTCGGCGATTTACTTGAAAATAGAGGACACGAGGCTATTTAAGTTCGGAAGCCATGGCCGCGCTCTCGCATCGTTTGAGCGTCATTAGTGCGAACGCTGTTCCATAGGGACGGTGGTAATCGTACAGGGGATAATCCCACCAGGAACCATCCTTCTCTTGCAGTTTCAACATCACATGCAAAAGCTGCTGTCGCAAGGGTGCTTGCTGGTCCGCGGGAATATGATCGATTCCGTACGCAGCATAATAATGTCCGTAGTAGAAGAAGTAGCCCGCGACCAAGAACCAGGACTCGTGCGGGATGGGGCGTTTGCGGCCAATGTCCAGCCAGAGATTTCTTGAAAACAATCGATTGACCCATGCTACCATGGCTTCATCGCTTACCGAAGGATCCTTGAACATTCGCAACACGACATTGCACGCTTGACTCCGCCCGACACTTCCACCTGGCTTGTTGATGTCCACGCTGGGTGTGGTACGAAAGTCCTCGGAATAGAGATAAGCCAAATCGGGACGTTGCTGACGACGGATCACATCCAAACCGCGATCGATCAACTTTTGTGGTACGACTGCTCCTATCCGCTGCGCTTGATACAAGGCAAATAGAATCGTTGCCGTCGTAAAACTGTTTGGTTGCGTGGTTGGCTTCTGAAGATGATACGCAAAATCATAGTAGCCCCAACCACCATTGACCGACTCGTAACGACCTAGAAGATCGATCTGATGCGTGATCTCTTGCATTATTTGAATTTGCTTTTCCGGGTTCAAGGCATGCCGTTGATGCAAGCGCACGAGGGCCTCAATTCCATAAGCATGCCCCCAAACGTTGTAGATAGCATCCTGGTTAGCGCGGCGCAAATGAGTTAAATGCTCGAGCAACCATGCTTCCCCGCGATCAATCGCTAGGGAGACCTCAGAATCATCCAACTGCAACTCAATCAAGGCCGAAACGCACAAAGCAGTTACGGCGCTGCGAAACGCATGATGGGCGCCAGGGGTCGGGGCGTAGATGTTGAGATCTTTGGTATTGGTCGCGGCTCCCCACGAGCCGTTTTTGTTCTGATTCGAGAGCAGAAAGTCCTTGCCGCGACGAATGGCTCGATCAACTTCCGATCGCTCAGGCACCTCCGCGCTTATCGGCACTGGTGCCGTTTCGGATTGCACTCGGTCCCTTGATGGCAGTTTGGTTTCTTCGGTTCTCTCTTGCGCGATTCCCGTCATCGAGCTGACGCAAGCCAGTCCCGCAAGGATTGCCGCAAACGTCCGCTTTCTTGGATAAAACATAAAATCCGTTACTCCTAGGCTGTGAATTTATTATTGTCGACTTTCGTTCCGCGAAAGTGCCCCTTGTTGACACACTTTTGCGGAGCAAAAGGCGACGAAGTTCTGCACCTTGCGAATAATTTCACAGCCTATCCGTCGTGGGCTTCTCGGCCAGAATAGATTCGGAAACGCTGATTCCAGAGCGAATCTCAATACGATCCCCCTGCACTACTCCTACCTCGACAGTCTTTCGGATCGGCTTGCCCTCGTCCGAAAGTGTGTAAACGTAACGAATCGTATCGTCGATTTCATCCGTATGAACGACATTAATGGGCAGTGAAAGTGCCCGGGCTGCGAAATAGTCTGTGACACGGACCGAACCGGTCATCCCCGCAACGATACTACGGTTTGCTTTCGCTAGGTCCAGGTTTACCTCGAATTGACTTTCGGTGGAAGGAATTGGCGAAATGGATTTAACAACCACATCTAGCCGTTCTTTCTTCATCGCGGTCGGAGTGATCTTGCCAGAAACCCCCACACGCAGCTTGGTCACTTCGCTCTCAGGAACCGTTCCGATCAATTGTAGACTTTCGGGATTGACAATCGTCATGAAAACTTCGTTTGCCCCTATCGAGCCATTCTTTCGCAATTTTGCACGCAACTCGGCAGCACCAACCCATTTGCCGGATTGCACGCGGCCATAGTAAACGACTCCCGTTCGAGGCGACTTTACTTCACATGCTTTCATGTCCTCACGCAATTGCTCTAGGGTCTTTGTTGCCTTTTGGAGCTCTTGTCTCGCTTTAGCTAAACCATGCGAGCGTTTCTCTACCTGATGAGGGAACGTGAGCTGAAATCGCTCCCAGGCAATATCGGCTAGACGCTGGGCAACCTTGCGATCACGTTGGGCCCGAGGCAAGCTGAATTCTTTGTTTTTGCGATGGATCATCTGGGTCTGTTCCAAATTGAATTTTTGCCGTTCCAAATCATCACGAGCGCGCCGCAACACGATTTCTTCCGATTCTTCCGTGAGATCGTCCGCCTTGTACATCTTCTCCAGTTGCCGCAATTCTTCGGCAGTATAGTCAAGCGAATCCTTCATGGACTTTAGCCGTTGCTCGTTCGACTTCTCGTTGAACTCTCTCTCGAACTCTTGGTAGTACTTAAAATCCTCGTCGGACTGTTTCTTGGCCAGTTCGGCTTGCTCCTTGTCGAGTGGAGCTTGAACCTCGGCCAACTTGGCGTCTCGTTCGGCTTCGTCAAGACTGAGTCGCAACCCAGCGACGGTCCGTTCCTGTGCCTCGAGTTGCTCCTTGACACTGTCTGTATCAAAGCGAATCAAGATATCACCTTGTTTGACCGAAGCGCCGTGCGGCGAGACATCTTCCACCTTCAGTGTGGTCAAGGTTTTTAGACTCACTGAAATCTCGCTCGATTCTGATGGCACGAACGTAGCCGCGAAGACCACATCCGATTGAATACTTCCAGTCGTAACGGGAACGGTCTTCGGCTTTGCGGTCGTTTCGGGCTTAGCACTTGCGTCTAGCTTAGCCTCTTGCCCAATAACAAAAGGAATTGGAATCGTAAATGCAAGCAACCAAATGCATAGGGCAAATCGTGTCATGATGATGAACCTCAATGAATTGGGAAAGGAGTATTGGAGAGCCTGATTATAGTCTAATTGGCCGAGAGCGTGGTTCGATTTCAGCGCGGGCTCGCATCAATTAGCAATTCGATTGGCAGGCTAAAAACACTCTGAAAGGACGAAGTACCGAACGAGCAAAGGGCCTCACTCGTCCAAAATGACACCGCTTTTGTTACCATAGTACAAAGAGGGACCACGACCCAAATTTTCGATAGGAACCCTGCCTCTCATCACCAACAGGAATCGATCCATGTCTGAATCATCATCTCTGCCTCCATCGACACCTCCGCCCGACCCGGCAGCACGAAAAGAAGAGCTCCGCCTCGCCATGAAGGCATTTCGCAAACGCCTGAAGCTGACGAAACTGGATGACGAATCCCGGATCGGGCATGGACCAATGTCTGGCGGTGGCAAGTCTGGCGTAGTTGCCATCACGCCTCCCAATCAATTTTCAAAGGATGTTTGGGAGGAACTGGCAGATCAAGGAAAACTAAAGCGGGCTGGCCGCGGGATCTACGAGTTGGTCGATCCATGATCGAAAAATCCCTTGCGTTCTTTTGTCTCATAGCCACTTATTCTTTGGCACAAGAATCACCGTTGAATTGGCAGCAGCTTGCAGAAGTGCCTGACCGAAATGGGCTCGCGAGCGTCTTTGCTGGGACGCACGGTTCGACGTTGCTCGTCGGTGGAGGCGCCAATTTTCCCGACCGCCTCCCTTGGGAAGGTGGTAGCAAGGTTTGGTACGATCGGGTCTGGGCTCTAGAAAGACCCGATGCTGCTTGGCGCGAGGTCGGGCGGCTGGCGAGACCGCTCGGCTACGGCGTTTCCATTAGTACAGCCGAAGGGGTCATTTGCGTAGGTGGTAGTGACGTCGAGCGACATTATACGGACGTTTTTGGATTGAAGCTGAAGGATGCTCGATTGGAAATCAAGACACTCCCGTCACTACCCAAGCCAGTCGCAAACGCTTGCGGAGCCATGATTGGAACAACAATCTATATCGCTGGCGGTATCGAGTCCCCACAATCCACCAGTACGCTCAAGACTTTTTATGGGTTAGACCTAAGTGACATTTCTGACGGTTGGCGTGCACTCGAACCATGGCCAGGTCCTGGGCGCATGTTGGCGGTATCGGCCGTTCAAAACAGCTGTTTTTTTTTGGTGAGTGGTACGGATTTGTCGGCCGATAGGGAAGGAAAGCCGATACGGCGATACCTTGACGATTGTTATCGTTACGATCCCAAGGGAGGCTGGAGCAGGATTGCTGATATTCCACGTGCGGCTGTGGCTGCTCCCTTTCCCGCCCCTACGCTAGGAGCATCACAATTTCTGGTGATCGGTGGCGATGACGGCTCGAAGATTGGATTTCTGCCAGCTCAGGACCATCCTGGATTTTCGAACGAGATTCTTTCGTACAACACAGTCAACAACAAGTGGACTCATGTCGGTTATACTCCTGCGCCACGAGTTACGGCACCTGTTGTCCAATGGGGCAAGAATTGGCTCATCCTCAGCGGTGAAGTGCGTCCCGGCGTGCGTTCACCCCAGGTGTGGTCCTTTGGCACTTCGAGTCACTGACAAGCCGAAATGGAACTATGTTTTAATGCACGATTCAAAAGACGATTCCTCTGTCGTAAGTGCTCAGACCGCATGGTTGGTGGTTGCCTTGCTAGTGCCCGTTGCACTGCTCAACTATCTAGATCGGCAGATGTTGGCCGCCATGAAGGGTTCGATGATGGGGGACATTCCTGACATCGCAACCAAAGCAAATTGGGGTATCGTGCTCGGCTGTTTTAAGTGGGTCTACGCTGGCTTAAGCCCCGTTGGAGGTTACGTGGCGGATCGAACGAGTCGACGTCATGTGATCGCGGCAAGCCTGTTCGTTTGGTCTGCCGTTACACTCGCAACAGCCTACGTTACGACGTTTCCGCAATTGGTCTTCGCAAGGGCCGTCATGGGAGTAAGCGAAGCGTTTTATATTCCAGCAGCCCTTTCCATGATCTCTGAATTCCATTCGACCCGGACCCGATCACGGGCGGTGGGTTTCCATCAGATGGGAATCTACTTGGGAATCATCTTGGGTGGCTTCTCCGGCTACGTTGCCGACGAGCCCACGTTGGGTTGGCGATGGGCATTCGGCGTTTGCGGCCTTGTAGGAGTCATTTATGCGATTCCATTGTTTGTGCTACTTCGCAATCCACAACGACCACTGCAAAAATCGGAACACCTTTCACCGAGTGACTCAGCAATGGAATTGCTTGCCAACAGAAACTTCCTACTCTTGGTGTTATATTTTACTTTGCCAGCCATGGCTGGCTGGGTCGTGAAAGACTGGATGCCTGATATTTTGAAGGAGCAGTTTGGACTGGGGCAAGGGAAAGCCGGCATGTCAGCAGTCTTGTATGTGCAGATTGCCTCGTTGATTGGAGTTGGTATCGGAGGTTGGTTGGCTGACCGCTGGATGCGGCATACTTCGCGCGGTCGGATCTTTGTTAGCGCGGTTGGTATGAGTTTCTTTTTGCCAAGCCTGTTTGGGATTGGAAACGCAGGCACGCTAAGTGTGGCGATTGGATTCTTGATCCTTTTTGGACTTGGTTGGGGATTTTTTGATTGCAACAATATGCCGATTCTATGCCAAATCGTACGTCCTGAACTTCGAGCCACGGGCTACGGAATCATGAACCTAGTCAGCATCGGCTGCGGAGGATTTGCGGATTGGGGCTTTGGCGCTTTGCGCGACAAGAACGTTCCGTTGAACATGATTTTCGGTGTCTTTGCAGGTACCGCGTTGCTATCCATCGTCATTGTTTTGCTCATTAAACCAAACGAAAAGACCGCTTAGAGAAAAAGGAAATCAAAGACGTGCAGCACGCCTCTCTTAAGGGCTTAATCGCCGCAACCCATACTCCGTTTCATGACGATGGCTCCCTGAAACTTGCAGTCGTGGCGAAGCAAGCCGATCACTTGTTGTCGAAGCATGTCACGACCGTATTCATCGGAGGCAGTACCGGCGAAAGTCACTCGCTTTCCTTGTCCGAACGCACTGCCTTGTCGCAGCGATGGTTTGAGGTCGTCAACGGCACCTGTTTGCGCGTCGTCGTGCATGTCGGCTCGAATTGCTTGGCGGACGCAAGAGCCCTCGCGTCCCAAGCGGAGCAATTGGGAGCCGCCGCGATCTCGGCCTTAAGCCCGAGCTACTTCAAACCGCGTTCGCTCGATATGCTCATCGCATGCGTGGGTGATATCGCTGCCGCTGCCCCGCAGACGCCTTTTTACTTCTATGACATCCCCGTCTTAACCGGCGTGAACTTCTCGATGCCCGAGTTTCTCGAGCAGGCAGGAAATCGCATCCCCAACTTAGCTGGCATCAAGTTTACCAACCCCGACCTCATGGCCTATCAGTTGTGCTTGAGAGCGGACTCAGGCAAGTGGGATGTGCCATTTGGTTGCGATGAATTTTTGTTGGCAGCGTTAGCACTCGGTGCCAAGGGAGCCGTTGGCAGCAGCTTTAACTTTGCCGCACCGATCTACCATCGAATGATGGCCGCCTTCGAACGCGGGGACCTTGCAACCGCACGAATCGAACAATTTCGAAACGTGCGGTTGATTCAGCTGTTAGCGAGCTTCGGCTATATGGGAGCGGCCAAGGCGGTGATGGGAATGTTAGGAGTCCCGGTTGGGCCAGCAAGGTTACCCAATGGAACGCTTTCGATAGAACAAGTTTCGAGTCTTGGGGGCAAGTTAGAGGAAATGGGGTTTTTTGAGTGGGTTAAGTAAGTTCAATAAATGGGGTCAGTCGGATATGGCTGAACTTTGTCGCCTTTTGCTCCGCAAAAGTGCGTTAACGACGCGCACTTTCGCGGATCGAAAGGCGACAATCATCTAAAAGCTGGGATGAATCCCAGCACTCCAAAATTGCCCTAATCCGGGCGGCGTTGCAATTTGATTTCATGAAACCATAAATCGTCGTTGGGCACGTCGAATTCAATCTTTTGGAATTTGCCGCGTGAGTCGGCTACAAAATGGGCAGTCCCCCCCTCAAACCACGCGATGTCGGCTTTCTTCCAATGAATGGAAAACGTGTCGTAGTGCAAGTGCTTTAGCTCGGCAACGAGCGCCTTGTAAGGCTGAAAACTCAATACCAGCGAATCACCTTCGACGCTGACGGTCGCGTCGCCGTACATGGGGCAACGGAATTTTCCAGAGTAGTCAGCTAATGCGTGGCTAGGTTTGGTTCCCTCGACAGCTGGCGTCGTGACTTTTTTGATTCTGGCTCGAAACTCATCGCTGGACTTGCGAAACTCCGTCAAAGCCTCTTGGCTAAAGTCTTTTGCAGCCGTCCCCAATAGCGTGTCGACAGCCCGATACGCAAGCATGCTCGCTATGGGAGTAAGGCTATTTGTCAAAACGACGACGCCTAATTTCTCCTCCGGCGCTAGCAAGACATGTGAGTTCATACCATCATAGCCTCCACCATGACCGACCAGTTTGCGTCCTTGATAGTCCGATAGTGACCATCCAAGTCCATAGGAGCGAAAGTGGATCGACGGAAATCTCGCGGAGGGTTTGAGAGAGAGTGGGATTGGTGTATGTGCTTGCCACATTTGATGCGAGGCTTCTTCGCTAAAAATGCGTTTTGACGGATTGAGCTCGCCACGCCGGAGCTGCAGCCTAAGCCAACTCGACATATCTTCGGCACTTGAAATGATGCCGCCCGCGGCCGCCATCGCGTCCCAGTTCATCCATGCGATGGGTTGAGAACTATCGGGAAGTGTTTTGTGGGGGGTCGCGAAGTTGTCTAACATCACCAAGTCGCGAACACTACACACTGTGCGATTCATATCGAGCGGGCTCAGGATGCGTGCCTTTACGAAATCGGTCCAGCTTTGTCCGCTGACTGCCTCCACTACTTCGCCTGCGGCCAAGAACATGAGGTTGGAGTAGCCGTAGCTCGAACGAAACGAACTTGCGGGTTCAAGATGCACCGCGCGTTCGAGGATTTCCTTGGCTTTGTACTCTGTGCCCCACCACAGCAGGTCACCGCTAAATGTTCCTAATCCACTTCGATGGCAGAGAAGATCGCGAATTCGCATGTCTCGGCTCGCGAACTCATCCTTGAGTCTAAACCAGGGGAGGTGCTTACTGACACGATCGTCCCATTGAAGCTTGCCCTCATGAACCAGAATCGCAAGGGCTGCCGCCGTAAAGGCTTTGGAATTGGAAGCGATCGCAAACAGAGTTTTGTCGTCGACTATCTCCGGCGCTCCAACTCGTCGTAGTCCGTATCCTTTGCTGAGCAGGAGTTGATCGTCTTTCACGACCGCGACCGCCAAACCGGGCACCTGCCATTCTCGCTGAGCTTTGGATATGAAATCGTCTAAGTCACCGATCAACGCAGTGAAGTCCTGCTTGGCCTCCCTTGCCGTGTCTTTTTCTTGCGCGAAGCTAAACGGCTGTGGAAGAAACTGGCCAACGCAGACAATGCAAAAAACGGGAAGGAGCCAGACTTTCATAAGTGTCTTTCCGTGGAATTTTAGATCGAGCGGCGATGTGAAACTACCAATAATATCCTGACACGTATACGAATCATAACCCGATACGTATACCAATCGTAACCCGATACGTAAGTGAGGGACCTGCGAAATTGTCCCTCGCTTACACTTCGGGTTGGGATATTCCGCTTTGCCTCTCGCAAACACCCATTGTAGTTGTGCAACTTTACACAGTTCTCAAAATTTTCAAGCTTCGAATTCCATGGCAATCCTGACAGGGTAAGATGGCGATTCATGACAAAATCTCTGTCCTTTATTTTCAAACCTCTCCGAAGGCTAATCGCGATGCGACTAACTCAACTTCCACTTCCATCATCCCAATTAATTGCCATTTTGTTCGTTGCAATGGTTTCGTCGAGTTTCTTGGCCGCGCAAGACACCAGTAAAACGAGCAACGAAAAGTGGGTCCAGATTTTCAACGGCAGAGATTTGACGGGCTGGACCCCCAAAATCCGTTACCACGATCTAGGTGATAATTTTGCCAATACCTTCCGCGTCGAAAATGGTGTCCTGAAGGTCGCGTACGACGGCTATTCCGAATTCAAAGAAACTTTCGGACATCTGTTTTACAAGGACTCCTATTCGCATTATCGCATTCGTGTTGAATACCGATTTGTCGGCGAACAAGTCAAAGAAGGGCCAGGCTGGGCGCTCCGAAACAGTGGAATCATGATCCATGGCGAACGGCCAGAAACCATGACCAAGGATCAAGACTTCCCCGCATCCATTGAAGTGCAATTGCTTGGAGGAGATGGCAAGAATCCGCGCACCACGTCCAATCTTTGTACGCCAGGTACGAATGTCGTTATTGGCGACAAGTTGATCTTGGCTCACTGCACCAACTCCAACTCAAAAACGTTCCACGGCGATCAGTGGGTAACCGCGGAGGTGGAGGTGAAGGGGAACGATGTGATTCGGCACTTGGTCAATGGTGAATTGGTTCTCGAATACAACAAACCGCAGCTGGATGACCGAGACACCCACGCCAAGGAATTGATTCAAAAAGCCGGAGACAAGATGCTTTCGTCCGGGTCCATTTCACTCCAATCGGAGAGTCATCCGATTGAATTTAGGAAGGTGGAATTGCTCGATTTGTCCAAGAAATAGTTTTGAGGATCAATTCAATTCTCAAAACTCATTTGTCATTCGCGTCTCTTCGCGTGATTAGTGGGCTGTAGACACCGGGCCCGCCCAAAGTGTGGCACGCCCAAAGCGACTAGCGTGGGCGTGGAAAGTGTGGCAAATGACTCTAGCGATTCACCACGCCCTTCGTACCTTAGAGCGTGCCACGCGAGCCACGCGAGTCGCCCGTGCCACGCAAGTCTCTCATTGCATATTCCCAACCGTTAACGCCAACTAACGTGAAACTAATGCTTCTTGTGAGGGGAAATCACTCTGTGGAAAGAGCAAATTAGGCGAGCGGCAGCATTGGTTATGCCGGGAGGGAGAGGCCTCCCGTGTAAACATGTCTTCATCGACTTTGTCCAACCATTCCATCCTTGGGAGGGAGAGGCTCCTGCCGAACCATGGCGGCGCCAGCTCGGCAGGAGCCTCGCTCTCCCATTGAGCGCCAGCTCAGCTCCCATTGAGTCCCCTGGCAAGTAGTTTTTAGTCTGCCGCTCGCCTTATTTGTTTGTGCGAACCAATGCCAGCTTAAGGGAGTCCATGGAGACATCCGTTGATCACGAGCAAAAGCCTAAATGATTTGTCCCTAAATGTGCCTGGACTTAGACGGCCAATTGGTGCAATATAGAAGGGACATGGATGTGATCGGGCAAACTACTTATTAATTTGGACAACCTGTGAATACGAGCTCTTTGCCGACGGAACGAACGGCTTCTTCGGTTTTTTTTTCTGGCGCAACTTACTTCGTGCATTTTCTAGCCTTGGGATTTAGTTCTTTCCCATTGCAAACGCATTTGAGAAACGCGCTAACGCCTGCCTCCGCAAGTCTGGTTGCTAGCATTGCGCCGATCGCGGCCTGCATCACCTACTTCTTTTTTAGGTACGCCGAATCGCGTGGATGGACCAAATCGCCACGACTGGTCTTGTTCTTGGTGGCTCTCGGAGTAGCTTTTTTGCAATTGATATTAGGATGGCGGTTGCAACAGACTTCGGCTGGTAGCACTTTGCTCGGGCCGGTGGTCGATATTGCAATGTGTATGTTGATGCTCGGTTGCGTTCAGTCCAGCACCATGACTTTGCTGAATCATATTGGTGTTTCGACCATGGGAAACCACGCTTATTCAGTTCGAGCGGCAGGTTCCGCGGGGTACATGGTCGCCTTATTGCTGATGGGTTCTTTTGGCGGCAGCACCGAATCGGTCGCCGAATATCACTTGTTTATCGGTGCGGCAATCAGCCTCTGTCACGCTTTTTTCGCGTTCTTAGCTTGGCGTCTTTTGCCGATCTCGACAACGAATTTCGCGTCGACTGATTCAACGGATCCATCAGCGAGTGTTTCTCCGAGTTTTCATAAAAACGCACCCGCGAAATCGAATCGATTGGAGTGGTTTGGCCTTTTGCTACTGGTTTGGATGGTGGCGATCTGCGAGATGTCGTATGGCTTGTATGCGCACGAATTCTTGACGAACACTTACGGCAACTACGGCTACTTTGTCTTTGCTGGAGCTGTTGCCATTGAAATTGCTGTGCTCGTGACGATGCCGTTTGTTCCGAGTATGAGGCGGCAGCTATTGTTTGTAGGACCCCTCGGGTGGATCCTTTTATTCAGCGGATGCTTAATGGCAACGCAAGGCTTCGGGGCCTTTGGATTGTTTGCATTGGCTTTGGCGTTAAACTGCCCGTTCCAGATATCAACCAATGAGCATGCACACAGGATGAACCCGAGTGTCATGGGGGTCGCTTCCATGACACTGTCTCAGTCGATTGGTTACACGACGGCAACCGTCATCGCGTCGATCGCCTCACGATTTGGCGTTGGGCCGGCGCCTCTTTGGATGATCGCCCTGCCGCTTTCGATGCTAGCGTTGATGATGGCTATTCGAAAACTCACCCAGCAGAACGCGGCGTTCGATATCCACAATTTTGGCGAGGCGAGCAGCGTGTCGGGGAGCGGGACTATAGCGTGCTCCAAGAAACGACCGGACGACCTCGAAGGCCGATTCAGGCCCAATGACACGTGCTCCGATGCAGAGGACATTCATGTCATCGTGCTCGACGCCTTGGCGAGCGGAGTAAGTGTCGTGGCAAAGACTAGCTCGGATACCGGGAAACTTGTTCGCCGCCACGCTAACGCCAACTCCTGAGCCGCAAACCAGAATTCCTCGGTCGATTTCTCCTTGGATGATTTTTGTAGCAACCAATTCGGCAAAATCAGGGAAATCGCACGATTCCGCAGTGTGGGTCCCGTAGTCCACTACGTCTACGGATAGTCCAACAAGCAACTTATGAACGTCGTTCTTAAGCAAGAATCCAGCGTGGTCGCCACCAATCGCGTAGCGGAGGGAAGCCGTGTTTGTCATGAAAGAAATCTTGGTTCGGGAAAAGGGTGAGAGCCGTTAGACGTCATTTTCGGTCTCGGCTTTGCAATCTAGTCTTGAACTACCGGAAAAGTAGGGGTGGCGACATCCTAGTCACTGTTGCCGTCCTTGTGAAACGTTGTTACACTCCGTAGCCCAAGGTTGTGTGAGTTTTTAGGATTTCGGCAAGTTGCCGAACCCTCAAACAACGAATTACTCTTTTTATTTACGCTGCGTCGAGAGTCGGTCCCAGAACTTTATCGCCAAGAAGGATTCACGTAAATCGATCTTTAGTCGGTTGTATCTCTTTCCCATGCGTCTAGCCGATTTTCTCCCGCTAGCATACCCAAGGACTTTTACGCATGGTCAATCGCACCCTTATTCGCTCCCTAGAGGATGAACTCTTGGAGCAGGAACTCGAAATGATGTTCGGCGATACTGCCGAATCATTGTTTGACGAGTCACTCTTAGATGCCAACAAGCAATTTGACGTCAACCAAATTGTCGAAGGTAAGATTGTCGAAATCAACGACGAGTTCGTCGTAGTAGACGTCGGCTTTAAGAGCGAAGGTGCGATTCATAAGAACGAATGGGACGAAAATGAGCCGCCGCCGGAAATCGGCCAAACCGTCAAGGTCTTGATCGAAGAAGTCGAAGACCAGCACGGTGCTCCAGAAGATGTCCGGGCCATGATCAGCCTCAGCAAGCGCAAAGCTGAAAAGATCATCCAATGGGAGCAGATGATGCTCTCGGTCCAGGAAGGCCAAGTGGTCACCGGTACCGTCACCCGCAAAATCAAGGGCGGTTTGCTCGTGGATATCGGCGTGCCTGTCTTCTTGCCAGCTAGCCAAGTGGACATCCGTCGCCCGAACGACATCGGCGATTACATCGGTCGCGTTGTTCAGTGCGAAGTTCTCAAAATCGACGAAACACGTCGCAACATCGTCGTCAGCCGACGTTCGCTCATCGAAAAACAACGCGAGGAAGATCGCGAACACCTCATGGCCGAACTCGAAATCGGTCAAGTTCGAAAGGGTATTGTCAAGAACATCGCCGACTTCGGTGCATTCGTCGACTTGGGCGGCATCGATGGTTTGCTCCACATTACCGACATGAGTTGGGAACGAATCGGGCACCCAACCGAAATGGTTTCGATCGATCAGGAGATCGAAGTCAAGATTCTGCAAATCGATCGCGAAAAGCAAAAGATCGCTTTGGGACTCAAACAAAAGCAAAACAACCCTTGGACCAACATCGCCGAAAAGTATCCAGTCGGCACGACGATCCCGGGCGAAGTTGTCAATGTCATGAGCTACGGTGCGTTCGTGAAACTCGAACCAGGCATCGAAGGTCTTGTTCACATCAGCGAAATGTCATGGACTCGCCGAATCAACCATCCAAGCGAGATGGTCCAAATCGGCGACAAGATCGACGTCAAGATTCTGGGTGTCGATGCCCAAGGCCAACAGCTATCTCTAGGTATCAAGCAGACGCAATCCAACCCTTGGGATGTCGTCATGGAAAAGTATCCAGAAAACGCACAGGTCACGGGCAAAGTCCGCAATCTCACCAACTACGGCGCGTTTATCGAACTCGAGGAAGGGATCGATGGTCTTCTCCACGTCTCGGACATGTCCTGGACTCGAAAAATCAGTCATCCAAGCGAATTGCTCACCAAGGGGCAACAAGTTCGTTGCCGCGTTTTGAGCGTCGACCAAACACGTCGCCGTATCGCTCTCGGTCTTAAGCAGCTTGATGACGATCCATGGAATACCACGATTCCTGCCAAGTACCAACCAGGACAATTGGTCAGTGGCAAGGTTACGAAGATCACCAACTTTGGCGTGTTCGTCGGACTCGAGGATTCGCTGGAAGGCTTGTTGCATATCTCGGAATTGGCCGATCACAAGGTCGAGAATCCAGAGGATATCGTCAAGGTCGGCGATGAGATCGAAGTCAAAGTGTTGCGAGTGGACAGCGAAGAACGCAAGATCGGCTTGTCACGCAAACGCGTTGACTGGTCGGAAGAGCAACACTTGGCAGAAGCTGAGAAAGAAAAGGAACAAGCTCAGCAGCCTAAGTCCGACAAGCCGCAAATGGAACTCAAGGGTGGTCTCGGCAGCGAAGGACTTCTTATCCAGACGCCTCCGGCTAACTAACGAGTAGGTCCTACTCAAGCGATTCCATTCGTTTGCAAAAAATCCAAAGAGGGCTGGTCGAAAGATCAGCCCTCTTTCTTTTGTTTGGCGACGTGAATGTCTCAGAGCGAACGGCTGACGGGGGCCAACGGGGGTTTCCAGCGTTTTATGTTGTTGGCGCAATCAAAGCAGGGGAAGTAATACTCCGTCCGGAGACAGTCCGGTTTGTTTTGAAGGGTTTTTCAATGATAGTCACCCTCCTTCGGCAACGCTGTGAAGCATTTTTCCCTGTGTTTCGCTTCCACTGGCTTCATGACAGTGGGGCGACAATTGGCAGCTACTTGCAACCCGTGAGGGCAACCTTGTGAAGCATTCTCACCAGCAATTCGCTTAGGTTGAGTGGGAGCTTGCCTCCCCTCAACCTTGTTTTGGCGTACTACGTAACAGCCCGCGAACCTCCGCTCCCGCCGTAGGCGGTCTAGGCGGGAGCGGAGTGCGGTACTTTAAGGACTGAGC
>JANMHA010000312.1:0-14275 GCA_031374925.1 Pirellula sp.
CAGCTGAATACCGGAAGTAATCGTAGAAAAATCGATTGGCCCGTTGTTGGCAGTAACGTCCACGTTGGAACCAAGTACTAATGGACCATCGACGTTGGTAAAGGTAATGTTGGTCGCCGCATCAACGTCCCCTTGGAGCGACAGATCATCGATCTTCGTGAACTGGATAGAACCGGTTGTCGTGGTCGCGGTTGAACCGATCGTCACGTCGTCGTTGACCGTGTTCGATCCTGAAATGCTTATCACACCAGCTGACAACGCACCGGTAGATTGAAACGTTGCGTTGTTGTCGTTGTTGTCCGAATCGACGGTCGCCGCAAGAGTACCTCCTGAGAGATTGATGACGCCAACGCTGATGTTGCGAGCAGCATTGATCGACAACGCAGCTAACTGTCCGATCGTTACAGCAGTCGAGTCAACATCGCGCCCTGCCATGAGGGTTACCTGAAGATTGGCATTACCCGTCAGATCGCTTTGGAAGACAATATCCCGTGTTGCATCTAGGGTCAAATTTCTGGATGCGGACGGAGCTAACGTTAGCGTATCAACAATTGTTATGTCTCCATTGCCTGCACTTGCTGTGTTTGTCTGGATCACCACATTACCGGTAGTTAGACCAGAATTAATAGTCGAAATCAGGATATAGGTTGTGAGTGGCGTCGACCCTGCAGTTGTGACAATTTCGACGTTATTCGGATCGAGTAACCAAGTACCAACTTTCCCCTGATAGGCAAACGTATTGGCTGCGCCATCGACCTCGAGGTACCTTTTCCCTGAGGTTTCAATAAAGCCGCCATCCCCCGAGATGATTCCGCCTCTAGCAAAAATATTTCCTGACCCGTCAATGATCGATGTATCATCGGACCAGACGATGACCGTCCCGCCAAGGCCGTTGACTCGAGCATCCGCGTTGAGAGTTGTGTTACTCGAGACATACGTATAACGCGAGTTACGTACATTCGCATCCTTACCCTGATATCCGCCGCCCACTCGAATCTGTCCGCCGCCCGTTCCGCCGGAGACGTCAATTCGAGTCCATTCCTGAAGCAATACGCGGTCGCCAGTAAGCACCACGCTACCGCCGCGATGCAGGTCATCTCCTCTGCTTGAGATTTCTGCGTTGACGGTCAAAATACCCGAACCGGCGTCCAGTCGTACGTCACCTTCGGGGCCGGTTGATATGGCCCCGTCGACACGGATCGTCCCTGCCTCAATCGTCAAGGCTCGCCCAACCGACAAATTGCCATTCTGTCGGACGACATCCGTATCCCCCCCCACGACCTTGAAATGCTCCACCCCCGAAAGATCCAACGTGTCGATCATCAGCGTGTTTTGGCTAGCAGTCGCAGATTGCAAGTCGATCGTTAAGCGGCTCGAAGGAACCGCGAAATCAATTCGACCTGTCTCGCTGGTCCATTGGACTATCCGATTTCCGCTCGCCGTCCCCGTTTCGCTTGAATCTTGCAGCGAATAGGAGTAGCCTTGGGTACCAGTTTCAAAAGTCCGATCTAAGGCAGCATTCAGGTCCCTAATCGTGTCCACGTTTTGCACTTGAACAACCGAGGTCAACGAATGCCCTGGGGCAGCGAAACGAACTTGGGTTAGGTGGTCCGTTGTTTGGTAGGTTATTTCATCGAATCGCGTCCCAGATGCCGTTGCGAAAACAACAAGATCGCTAGTGCCTGGAGACTGCGGGCCCGTAGCTGCTCCGGTTCCATTGACGTAGATGCCGGCTGGGACCTGTATTGTTGGATCTATAAAGAATTGATCCGAGTCGCTTGAACCCTCTAAACGGATAGACTGCAACTCGTTCGCGTTTCCTTGCCAAACCCGGTGGTCATTGATCGACAACGCGATTTGATTTGCTCCATTGGCTGAATCCATTCGCGACAGCTCAAATTTGTCCGCTTTGCCGTCGTTGGCGGACTGACCGGCATCGAAACGCAACGAAACCAAGTCGATTGCGGAGACAATGGCACCAGCGTTGAGAACCCGGCGGTCTTCGAGATGGGAATCGTAAACGCGAGGGAATATGTTTTGCGTTGACCGCTCCGAATGTTTCTCACCCCCAGCAAGACTGGCGACCGTGCTTTTGAGCCATTCCAACAAGGTTGCCATCTTGACGCTCATTCGATAAAGGGTGTTTTTAGTTCAAGAGTAAAGGAGGGGATAAATCGATTTTGCACTGATCGCCGAAAATATTTTGAGGATTTACGCTAGCGAAGAGCAACGGCGATAACAGCATCAACACATAGCATAAACCCTATTTTCGACATTCTGTAAGCCAAACGTAAAGGCTTATCGCCGCAAAGTCTGTTTGTTACGGTTCTAATGAGTAGGGTTTTTCCTGTTTTTCAAAGGAAATCAGTTAAAACCATTGTAGCGTATCACCTCAAAATCATAACTTCCTTTGTCGCTATCGTTCGACGAGATTGAAGGTGAAAGTTATGGACGACTTTGCCTGAAATCCTACGATTTCGTGTTCCAACAGGACGATGGATGCCATGGATGTTGCACCAACTCTGGACAAAAGACTAGATTCGCTTAGAGAACCGGCACGGGCTGTGTATGGCGGAATCGCGAGTGGACTCTCTTTGGGTGTTTTTGTTTCTTTATCGTGTACGCTGCGGGCACAGACCCACACCGTCGACGTCGCACTTGAGCCACGTTTCGCGAGCTCGCCAAGATCTGCCTTCCTTCCTCCGGTCCAGTCGCGGGAAGCCCCCCAGACCCTCGAGCCCGAACGAATGCAACAACCTAATACGGAAGATTCAAGTCGCAAGAGCGAAGCCAAAAAGCAAACGTTCCATTTTCTTCCGGCACAACGCCCCATTGGTCAAGTAAATATCGATCTGCGATCAAAACCAAAAAATGGAAGCAATGTAGTTCCTGAGAATCTGGCGCAGAACGCGATGGGGCAAGTCCCTGTGGTTCAAGCCTCACGTTCTGATGAGATGCTCGGAGACAAAGTCTTTGCTAAGACATTGACTCACGATGAACTCGTGGCCCATCAGCCACTTTACTTTGAAGAAGTGAATCTAGAACGGTATGGACGAACCTGTGGTCCGCTACAGCCAGCACTATCAGGCGTTCGATTCTTTGCCACAATTCCGTCGCTGCCGTACGCCATGACCGTGCTTCCTCCTAACAAAACCTTTACATTCAAATGGCCTTATGATGCAGGCTGGGGCGCCCCCAAGGTGAAGGAACTCCAATCGCTACAGCTAAAGCCCAGCCTAGTTCAAGCGGGCGCGATCACGGGATTGCTCTTCGTTGTACCGTAGGGTCAATTGCAAACGTGCTAAACACAAATCTTGCGATGCGGTTCCCAAGGGACTGCGAATCTACATGAATTGTTACCCTGCCTATGGAATGGTGTAGAGGCAGCAGGTCGTTTCCCAGAAGTGAATCGGGAAGGACCTCTATTCTCGCAACAAACACGGGCTCGGTCGACTCAAGACGCCCATTGCGGTTGGTTCGACTTGGGACAATTTCAGCCTCTGCAATTTCTAGTGGGATTTCGGGGTATATGGCTGTACCCACGTCAGAAACGGTCCCTTTGAATGAAATGCTTGGCAACGATTTCGATTTTAGAGTCACTGCTTGGCCAGGTCGAATCAGTTCAACCTCGCCTTGAGATAAATACACAGTGCCTTGAAAACTATTCGCGTCACCAACCTCACAAAAAGTCGTTCCACGCGGCAAAACGCAGCCTATGTTTTCTGCGTCCATCGGTGTACCGCTCCAAGCTTTGACCTCATTCGGATTCATCGGTGCTTTGGTCGCAATCGGAGCATGGATCCTTCCGTTAACCGGCGCGCGCAATGTTAGTTGCTCCAAGTCGGATTCCAAACGCTGCACCTCAAGCTCTAATCCAGCTATCGCTTCTTGAACCGTTGGAATCCTCGATGCGACGAGAGTGTTCTCCCCGCGGCGAGACTCCAGACCAATCAATCGTGCACGCTGTCTAGCCAATTCTCCGCGACGCGCAACCAAGCTAAGTTCTAATTCTTCCGAAACAAGCTTCGCGATTTCATCTCCTGCATGGACGTTCGCTCCCTCGACTTGGCATCGCAGCAACCGACCATCGACCAAAACGATTACCGACCTCACGTCTTTGACTTCCAAAAAAGCATGCGAATACAATCGAGCAGGCAGCGGCAACCAAACCGCTGCGGCAAGCAGAAAAATCGAAACCAATAACGAAGCGGAGACACGCCCCGTCCGCAAATTCGCTAGCCTCCCCGGCGCTCGCGTAAAACTCCTGACAGCGTTTGCAATCCAATAAAACCATCCCGCAGAAGCCGATAAGACCAAAAAGAGTCCCAGTGCTTCCAGTCGGAGAATCTGGAAGAACTTGTAGACAAAGAAAAGGATCACTACGCACAAGACCCAACGATAGACTCCGGAAAGGACTCCGTAAAACCACAGAAATCCGTTCCTGCGTCCGCTGTAATCCGCTACCGATGGCGGAACATGACGCATGTAAAATTGAGCGAAGCCGTTTAACACCACACGCCATGCTTGTTGAGCAAGATTAGGACGATCCAACAAATCGGAAACGACAAAATACCCGTCGTACTTCAACAAGGGGTTTCCATTGAAGAGGATAGTCCCAATGCTGCCAACAAGAACGGCGTGAAAACACAGACTGTGAATGATTCCGGGGTTGGTAAACCACCAAGTCCACATGCAAATCGAAGAAGCAATCAGTTCAAACCAGATACCCGCCGATGCGATCATTGCACGCTTCCATTTACTCTCAACCATCCACGAGTCGGTCACATCACAGTACAAACAAGGCGTAAAGATTAGAAGCATCAAGCCCATTTCGTTGCATTCGCCGCCATAGTGCTTGCAGGCCAATCCATGGCCGATCTCATGTAGGACCTTGAGGGCACTGAATGTCAAGTAGACGAAGGCAAGAGTGTGGGCATTTAAGTATTCGTTGATCGATGGCATACTCGATAAAACGCTTTCGCCTCGAACTAGAAAGAATATCAGAGTAAAAACAAGAAAAAAAGAAATCCCGAGAAGTGCGGGCATTTCAAAACACCAACCTAGCCGTTGATCCAAGTACTCCAGAGCGCGATCAGGATTGATGCCCCTAAAGCGAATCGACATCCACCCGCGAACCCGTCCCCATCTAAGCTGCGATTGCAATCGTTTTTTCCTCCGTTGCAACTCGTCTGCCTGTCCGATGTTATCCGACAGAACGAGGCCATTTCGGTGAAACTGTCCATGCAAGATCTGAAGCAGTCGTGAATCCAATCGCGAACCTGGATATTTCTTACTAAAAGCGTTCTTCATTGCAGCAAAGCTTGTCCTTCCGTCGAGCATCTGCAACAGTGCAAATTCTTCCTCCCAAAGTTGATGATGCGAAAGTCGAATCGGATCCTTGATGACAAAGTAAGTTCTGGAACCGATATTCCTCTCTCGAACTATCAAATCGGGCCGCATGCGCAATGCAACAGGACGTAAACTGGAAACAGCAGGTTGGGTTGGTGCGAGCTGGAGCATGAGCGATCAAACCAGTGTGGATGAGAAATCAACGTGCATGGATAATCATTTTTGCTCGCAAGCCTGGCCCTAAGAGTCCCTTCGCATTATCAACTTCAGCCACGATTCGTTGAGTTCGATCATTGGTTTCAACCACTGGACTAATGAATACGATCTTTCCAAAGTGCCGCTCTTTTTCTCCTTCTCCCCCTTCGACGAGAATTGTCACGCCTCGGTCCAATAGCGACGGTGAGATAGAGTCACGCTTCAAAAACCCCTCAACCTTGAGGCGATCGACTCTCATTACGCGAACGAGGGGTTCGCCGGGCCGTACCCATTCCCCTTTTTTTGTGATGATCTCAGTAACTGCACCCTGGATGGGTGATTTGATTTGGTGACGCTCCACTTCATAGGTGGCTAGCTCAAGATTTTTCTCAGAAAGCTCCTTTGCGAGTTCGGCCAACTGAAATTCCTGACTCGCTTGCTCCAGATGTTGCTTCGCTTGCGCGACTCGCAGTTCGATCTCATCAACCTCTGCCTGCGAAGGGGTATCGGGGAACCGCTTTCGAGATTCCATGGCTCGTTGCAAGCTAGAGTTAGTGACTCGTGTTTCGGTTTCGGCAAGCAACACGCCAGATCGATTCCCTGCTTTCTTGGTCGCAATCCTCTGTTCCACTTCAGCTTGCTGCTGCTTCAGGCGCGCGCGTTGATCGTCAAGTTGCAAAAGCGTTTGTCCTATTTGAACAACCTGCCCCTCCGTAACCTGAATCGACAAAATTGGGCCCTCTTGGATCGCCGGCACGGCAACTTCTTCAATGACCTTGATCAGTACTGGATTTACAGTGATCTCCACTCCATCAGACAACATTGCGTAAACCATGCACGAACTGAACAATGCGACCAATGTAGCTATCGTAACCACGGAACTTTTAAGCCCCACAAGCCATTCTGCGCACGGTATCAAATTGTTGAAAAACGCCATCGATATCCTCGTTTGCGGGTAGGCATCACATTACAGAAAACGGAAAACCACAAAATCCAAAAGTCGACGAGTCCAAACGTAGCCAACGCATGTTCTGCCGCAATGAATCCTGGCATTCACGGTCGCGCCGGGGCGAACATTGGCCATCTCGGCAGCGTCCACGGAGGCATCAACTCTCAAGGTTGCACCATCGTCGGAGACCGTTTCGACCGTGGTTCCTATCTGCTTCACAAACGCAGAATGCTTTACGCCGGGTTCACTAGCAATCGAAAACGTGACTTGCAAACCAATTGCGCTACTTCGATTCGCATTGATGACATGCCGAGTGTCTTGGTCACGAACCCTCAATTGAAGTTTTCCATCTCCGCTGAGTTCCGCAATGCTGATGAGCTTCTGCCCTTGTTGCACCGGACGATGTTCGAGAGTCTCGGTTGGGTCCCAGCTGATCACTTGACCATTCATTGGGCTCTTGAGCTTGAGTGACGAGAGCATTTCGTTGAGAATCGCCAGTTGTTCAGCCTGGCTTGCCACTACTTCACGCAACTCACTTTCGCTGGCGGAAAGCTCTCCGGAACTACTCGATTCCAAGGGGTTTGTCTTGCGATTTTGCAATCTTGCAACTTCGATTCCACGAAGTTTTTCTTGTGACGATGCACGCAACGTCAGCAACTCCTCCTTGCGCAATTCAAGCTCTCGACTTCGGATTTCCAACAATATATCGCCAGCCTGAACCTTGCTTTGATGCGTTGCAAGGATCGTGACGACCTCACCATTGAAGGGGGCGTAGAGGTGCCGTATGGCGACGGGCTGAATCGTTCCAGTCGCATCGATATTTAGGTCGGCTGGTATGACGATTGCAAGGCAAACACCTATCATCGCAACCGCCATTCCACCCAAAAGTTGAATCCGATAATTTCGATAGAGCGAACTCCAACCCTGCAGTGACTCACTTAGTCGTCTCAATGGCATTGCACTGTATTCAAGGGCATTCCGAAGCACAATCGCCGCGTGCTCAAGCAACAGATCGGCGCGTTGGTCAAGTCCTGGAGACTCCTTGGCTGTGAATACCTCAATGATCAATGCGCCAATACAGCGCCTGTCGGTTGCCAGTCGGTTTTCGGAATCGGGCTGGCTGCCTGTAACCAAGAGAATCCAAATCAGTTCGCATTGCGACGCATCTAGGTAGCGTTGCAGACATTCCGACAATTGCGGAGACTCCATTTCGTCGGAAGGATGCAACAGCGATTGGCCGCTTCGGGCAACTATCGCTACTAGCGACTCCAAGGCACGCACTTGCTTCGCGCGTCTCTCGACGGTAACCACACCGCTGACTGCGATGACGGATGCCTTGTCCTTCTCTACACGAGCGACGCTAAGTCGATCGCAATGAAGAAACGCCCGCCCCTCATTCGCGATTCGATATGCTGACTCGTCGATATGGATGCTGGAATGCAATCTCGGAAGAATCGCTTTGAAGTCGCTCCAAAGGCGATCCTCAAACTGGAGACGCTGCAGCAATTGTGCGTTTCGAAAGTCTCTTGCAATTTCGCTCAAAGCCGCCATGAAGTTTGCCGTCAAACCTTCATCGACCTCGGCTCCTTCTCCTTCGCAATAAACGAGTTCGATAACTAAATAAGCGAGATCTCGATCGCGACACCCAAAAAAACGATAGACCCTGTTTTCGTAGGTGCGCTTCGTCACTTCGGTTGAGTTGTTCTTCGCCGTTTGCCCCTTCGTTGCACGCTCTAAAGCTTCTTCATGGAGTGATTGCAGTTGCGAATCCGAGCCAATTCCCAATCGAACCAAACCGATTTCTTGTTCGAGTCGATAATTGACATCCGCAACGCTCCACACTGCGCCCGCCACGGCATCGGTAGCTTTGATAGCTGCGTCGAGAATCGAAAGAAAAAACGAACCGGAGTTGGGTGAGGTCAATGCAAGATCCGTCAGCTCATCAAGCAAAGTATCCAGTGTCTCACCTGCAAACATCCGAGTTGTCATCTAGCCTATCTCAGCCCAAGTAACCCAGCCCCCCTAGCCTCTCCATTCGGATTCGACGATGCGGGAATTGGTAGTTTTTCCGATCTGTACGGATTATATCGTTAATTCCGTTCGAACCACCAGTCCGATAAAAACTTGGTCAACCGTGTTTTTTGAGCGTGTCCTTGGGAGACGACTTGCGCGGATTCTCGGAAACGAAGGACTATGGATCGAGCAATGCTGTTGGTACGAACAATGCTGTTGTTCTCCCTGTTCAGCCTTTGCGCAGGCGGCTGCGCGGCTCGAACTGCCAAAAGAGTTTTTCGTGGAGATACCATTGGGTTTTTTAGTCCTTGGAACGACATCCCTTCATCCGCCGACGAACAGCAAATCGTTGAGCTTTCACAAGAACAGTTTTCGGAACCACTTTCCCTTCAAACTCCCGAAAAGGTAGCCTGGCTTATCTCGCCGACGGATGCCGTTCAAATCGCAGTCGAACGGTCCAAGGTCCTCCAAGACTTAGGGGGTAGCACCTTGCGCAATGTTAGCAGCGTTTCAACAATCCATGATCCGTCGATCCAGTCAACGGATCCTAGAGTTGGAATCGAAGCGGCGCTTGCTGCTTTCGACGCTCAGTTCAACTCAAAGTCCTTCATCAACAAAAACGATTTCCCTGTCAATAACCGACTTCTCGGCGGTGGAACAAATCTTCTCCAACAGGACCTGATTACATTTCAAAACGAAGTCACCAAGGCAACTGCCTACGGCACCGAACTCTTTGCTCGAAGAAACACCAGCTATGATGCCAACAATGCACCGAGCAACTTATTCGCAAGCTCATGGCAGACCAACTTAGAAGCGGGATTTCGACATCACTTGGGACGTGGAGGCGGGCTCGACTACAATCGCATTGCTGGTCCCGGCGCAACACCAGGCACATACAATGGAGTGCTCATAGCAAGGGTTAACGCTGACTCGAGTGTTTTGGATTTTGAAATGGGATTGAGAGATCTGGTCAGCGATGTTGAAAACGCCTATTGGGATCTCTATTTCGCCTATCGCAATCTTGAGGCAAAGATCGCGGCCCGCGACGCCGCTCTCAATACGTGGCGAGTTGAACGCGAGTACCGCGAAGCCCAATCCGGATCAGGAGAAAAAGAAGCAAGGGCTCGCGAGCAGTACTATCGGTTTGAATCCCAAGTACTAGAAGCCATCACTGGCCGAGAAGTAGATGGCACTCGAACGAACAATGGCAGTAGTGGCGGTACGTTTCGCGCTACAGAAGGTGTTCACACTGCGGAGCGACGCTTGCGGCTCGTCATGAACCTTCCGATCAACGATGATCGTATGCTCAGACCTGTTCATGATCCCATACTTGTTAAGATTGTCTTTGACTGGCAGCAGGTTGTCGGCGAGTCACTTCAGCTACGCCCCGAACTTAGGAAACAAGACCTGCAACTAAAACGAGGGCACCTAGAACTAATTGCCAGCAAAAATGCCCTATTGCCACAGTTGGATGTTCTGACTCAATACAGGTTACGGGGTTTTGGACATGATCTGTGGGGCTCGAACACAACTCAGTTCGATAACGCCATCGCAAGTATGACATCAGGGCAGTTTCAAGAATGGCAGTTCGGATTAGAAATGAATTTGCCAGTTGGCTTCAGGCGGGCGTACAACAACGTTCGAAATGCCCAACTGAAACTTGCGCGGGATCAAGATCTTCTCGATCAAAAACAACGTCGCGTGATCCACGACGTCAGCAATGCTTACGCCTCCGTAATTCGCGCGTTTGAAGTAGCAAACGTCGCAATGAATCAAAGATTAGCTGCCCATGAACAACTCGCTATTCTCCGCAATCTCGAGGAGAACAAGAGCCGAGTCAATACCAACGAAATGCTCGACGCTCAAAATCGAGTAAGCCAAGCGGACGCGGGATACTATGATGCAATCGTCCGGTACATGATCGCCTTGAAAAACATCCATTTTGAGAAAGGGACGCTGCTGGAGTACAACAACATTGCCTTTGTTGACCGCGTTCGACCAACGCGTCCGATAGTCAAGCACTCCGCGTTGTCCGAGGTGCCTATGACCGATTATTCCGCCTATAGGAGCTCGCCGCCAATGGAACCGGTCGAACCCGCTCCACCCATCCCAAGCGACGAGTTCATCAAGTCATTACCTGTCGGCGAAACGCTCCCTTCCAATGCTACGTTGAGTCGGTAGAATGGTGATCTCACTACGTCGATTTTCTTCTAGCAAGGTCGTCTTTTCATGGAATATCAGATTCAGTTTGGGTCGCTCAATTCAAAGCCACAGCAAACGAAGCCAGCTAAAGCTTTCCGAATAGCGGTGTTGGGTGATTTCTCCGGTAAGGGAAATTTAGGACGTGTTGAAATCGGTGATGCACTTGCCGCGAGAAAACCCCTTCGCGTAGATCATGAGAACCTCGATTCACTCCTTTCGCGATTAGACGTATGCCTTAGGTTGCCCGCAGGAGCGAGTGGCGCTATGATTGAGGTGCCTATTAGGTGTATGGACGACTTCCATCCCGACCAGCTCTATCGCAATGTTCCTCTCTTTGAGAAACTCGTTAGCCTCCGTCAACGACTTCAAGACCCAGCAAGCTTCCCAAAAGCTGCAGCCGCAGTACAGGCCCTCGCGGTCGCGCCCATTGAAATTGGAAATACCGCGAGCTCACGGACCTCCTCATCCAACGCCATTCCACGCGGCCGAATAGAGAGCTTTGCCGACTTGATTCAACTTGAATCGCAATCGCAGGTAAGTCCGGAGTTGAAAACGCTTCTTAGAGATGTCGTCCGGGAGCATGTCGTTTCAGAAATGCACGGACAATCCGAATTGATCGCTGCCGTCGATGAGTCTCTGTCGGACTTGATGCGGCGGCTCTTGCATCACCCGGACTTTCAAGCCATGGAGTCTCTCTGGCGTTCGTTGGATTTACTCATCCATCGGCTTGAAATCGATCATGAATTGGAGGTTGTCCTGTACGACATTAATGCCGCTGAGTTCGCTGCGGATCTCGCATCTACCTCTACCTTGGAGGATACGGGGCTATACCGTTGGTTGGTAGAGGCTCCCTCCTTGGATGCAGCACAAGGGGCACTGTCTTTGTTCATCTGCAATTTTGTATTTGAACATATCCCCCCTCATGCAGAGCTATTGGCTCGAGCAGCAAAGATAGTTGCTTCCGCCGGAGCACCTTTCATCGCCTCAGTAGACTGCTCGTTTCTGAAGAAGATGAACCCTGAGGAAGTTCATCCGCTAGTCAAACAGGCATGGCAAGCTCTTCGCGAATTGCCGGAGGCTGTTTATTTGAGCCTGGTCTCTCCACGTTTCATGCTTCGTTGGCCATATGGGAAAAAAACCGAGCCCATCGAGTCGTTCAAGCTGGAGGAGTTTACCCCAAAGAGCGGGCTTTCGGGAATGCTGTGGGGTAATTCCGCTTTCATTGCTGGCCTGCTACTAGGACAGAACTTTCGAGATAACGGACTTTCCGGTATGAAGCTTGGTTCCATTCTTACCGTCGACGATATTCCCTTTTATTACTTCAACGACGAGCACGGAGATCAGGTCGCATTACCGTGCACAGAAAGGCTGGTAAACGTCCGTACTGCCCAGCAAGTTACATCGCAAGGAGTGATTCCCGTGCTGTCGATCCAGGGACGTCCCGAAGTCCGATTAGGTGGCATGCACTCAGTCATCGGTGCTCCGCTTGCCGGCCCGTGGGCCCCGGTCGCAATCCAGCAAGGTGCAATAATTCCTTCAATGGAAACGCCAATGGCTACCCCTGCCCCACTTTCGGAACAACCCGTTGCGCCAAATGCGGATCCTTTGGAATCTCAAAATGCTGAACCTGTGACAAGCCCAGTGGTTGAATCCGACGAACTGGACTCTCTCCTCGCTTCACTGGACGATTCGTCTGGGAAGAGTGACGGGGCCAGTTCAGACATGGACGCGGATCTGGCTGCCTTACTTGCGGATCTCTAATTTGACTGGATAAGTCCAAGCGAGTTCGTTCATCCGGGAACGATACGGCGCTGGATTCGAGACACTTTTGGCAAAAAGTCGGCGAGCCAAAACAATGGTGGCAGGCCCAGAACGGCCGAAGACTGGCCTCCGCGATCTTTTTGCCATCGCGTTTTTGCATATCGAATCGCGACGCGTCTTCATCACACCTGGCACGTACAATCCCGTTGCAACATGGGACTTCACCGAATAAGGTATGCTGCAGCAACGAAAGAGGGAAGAAAGAATAGATGGCGGTCCGCCCAAATGCATCTCGCGTCGTTCTCAAGTAGATTGCTGTCAGCATGATGTGACCTCGTCGTTTAGGGTGATAGCGGTTATACTGATTTTTCTGAGTCACGTCGCGAATTGGATCTGCAAATCTAAGTGATCGACGATAACCGGTACGCAAATTCGAATCAAACCTTCCAAATGTTTAATTTCAGATACAAGCCGCTGATTGCTGTTGCGATGATAGCTTCGCTATTCGTTGCTCAGTTTTCTCACGTCCCGCACGTGCATGCAGGTTCGTCAGCGGAACAAAGACTCGAGCATGATAGCCGGGCACATGTTCATAGTGGACACACTGCGAAGGGTAAGCACGACCATTCTCACAACCATGGGCATTCCCACAACCACTCAAACCAAGATACGTCAAAGTGCAAATCTAAGTCCAAGAGCTTGTCCATCACTTCCGACCTAGATCACGACAACGACGCGATATACCTCGCACTATCACCTGCCTCATTCTCAATTCGAACAGCACTTCAAATCGACCAAATTCAAAAGGTTGATTGTCATCTGTACGGTTATCCAATCACAGCTATTCTAAATAAGACTTTCGATGCCCGTGATCTTTGGCAACCGCCGGACAAATACCGACACTGTCCCATCTATTTGTTGAATATGTCCATTCGCTGCTGATCGCACTTCGCACTCGCATTTTTAAGTAATGCGCAATCGTGCGTCTCTTGATTTCTACTGTTCGCTCAGCCCTTGAACCCATCTTCGCATCGCGTATTGGTGAGTTCTCTTTTCCTTCTCAACAATTCAGTATTTGGCCATGCTAATGACCGGCCAATCGATGGGTGCAAATCATGAAAACTCGTAGTATCGTTGTGTGCCTAGTCGGACTTGCCGTATTGGCGGGTTTGATCAGCATGACCGAAATCGGAACCAAACTCCGCAGGCTACTGTCGTCAACGCCTTCTAAAGATGAGCACGGCGAGAGCAAGCCGTTGCCACCGCAGGAAGTAAAGACGCTGAAGCTGAGCGAAACGGCAAGAAAGAACCTGTATCTGGTATCGAGGAGCGTCAAGCCACAAACGTACTGGCGAACGATTCAAATTCCTGGAGTCATCACAGATCGTCCCGGGTACTCTGACCGTGGCGTCACATCGCCTGCTGTTGGAACGGTTGCAGAAGTGCATGCGTTTCCCGGAGACACCGTCAAACCCGGTGATAAGCTATTCACGTTGAGACTCTTTAGCGAGTACCTTCAAAACACTCAGGCCGAGCTTTTTCGAGCGACCAAAGAACTGCAGTTGATCTCCGAAAACAGAGCCCGCCTGGATTCGGGTGTTCAAAGTGGTGCGATCCCGGCAGCGAAGACTATTGAACTTGAAAACCAAGCCAAGCGTCAAGCGGCTGCGATCCAAGGTTTTCGCCAGGATCTTTTGACTCGCGGACTGACACCTCCGCAGATCGATGCAGTGGCAGAGGGAAGGTTCGTATCAACGATTGAAGTGGTTGCCCCGCCGCAACGATTCTTGACTCCAGAGCAACAGT
>JANMHA010000192.1:0-53797 GCA_031374925.1 Pirellula sp.
AAGAAACAGTCGCTGACGAAGGAGCTACTGTGGTTCAAAGATATTGATGCTGCAAAGCAATTTGCAGAGCCATCGTCGGCATCTGCGAATGAATCGAAATTGATTACTGAACTGCCGCGCCAGCGGCTTACTTGAACAAAAAAATGCAGCTAAGCGGCGGGTCGTCCGCTCGGACTTTTAGAAACGCTAATTGCCGCCGCTAGCTGAATTTGGGCGTTCGTTGCGACAGGAATGTGCATGGACTTAGTCTACATTGAAACATCAATCATCAGCCACGCAACTGCGTGGCCTAGCAAGGACCCAGTTATTGCAGTTCTTCAGGGTCAAGCACGCGATTGGTGGTCGATCGAACGGCCTAAGTTTGAAGTCGTGACATCCCAACTGGTTTTGGATGAGGCTGCTCTTGGTGATCCGTCTGCCGCACGAGTCCGTTTGGCAGCACTCGCAGGAATCCAGTTGATTCCTACCGATTCAGATGTTGAGGCAGTTGCCGATGAATTGATCGCTCGTTCGCTAATGCCAGCAAAAGCAAGGCTTGACGCATTGCATGTTGCCACTGCAGCAGTGGGTGGAGTACAATTTCTTCTGACACAGAATTGCCGCCATATCGCAAATGCGCACATGCTTCCAAGGGTTTACAAAACACTTGCAGATCTTGGCTATCCAAAATTATTGATCTACACTCCCGCAGAATTTCTTGGGAATCCCTAAAATGACTAACAACCCAATACTCGAAGAGATTTATGCCGCTCGTGAAAAACTGCTAGCTGACGCTGACGGAGATGTGCATAGATACCTTGAGGGCGTCCGGAAACGCGAACAAGCATCTGGGCTGCTTAGAGACCCAGACAAGCAACGAACAAAGCATTGCATCGAAGTCGCCGATCAGCCGCTTCCTGATGGTGGCTCTACTCCGGCGACTCGATGAATGCGGTCGACTATGAAGTCCTGGGTTGTCAAGTGACGGTCGCCACTATTTTTGATTATTGTTTTGGGCCTGCATTTTTCTTGCTCCGTTCTCTAGGTGCCGACTGCGGAGACGATCGTTATTCGCTCACCTTACGTGGCGAATAACGATCGTCGCAGCGGTTGGCACCGGTGACGCTTGTTAGTGTGGGGTTGGGTTACGTTACGATGGTTCGAGGATGGGTATTAGTTTAGAAAAGGCTACGAGTTCCAATTCGTTCGACGATGTGTTTGGACATCAGACCGCGACACGGGGTGTCCTCGTAGCCTATTGGTTCAAAAGGGGAGCAAGGCGCATTCGTTAAGACGATTTCTTGGTGATTGTCCATGTCGATGATGCCGTTTAGCATCACGCACCTGTCACCGCAGCGCGCTGTCTTGCTCCCCGGGGTTTCTGTGTGTTCGTTGCTTGTTTCGCAGCAGCCGATCTTGCCCGAGTAGTCGGGATTCTGGCCACTTGCTTGACTTTGTTCGGTTGATCTTTGGTGGTTCTTTTCTTTGGCGGTGCCTTTGTGGAGTTCTTGTTCTCGACGTCCTTGGTTGCTGTCGGTTCGACTTTCTTAAGCGACTCAGTTGCCGCTTTGGCTTCACGCGCTTCTCTGGCTAAGCGAGTCTTGCGTTGCTGGCTGAGTTCCTTGGGCTTCATCGTCTGAAGGGTTTCCTTGAGCCCCAGAGGCATTCGCCCAAACTTCTCGGTCGTCTGGATCATGGTTGCTGGATCCCAGTCTTTTTCGTCTCGAAGCATGGCCCAAGCGATGACGACGATCTTGCGAGCCAAAGCAATCGCCGCCTTCTTCTTGCGAGTCTTCTGTTTGCCGCTGATTCGTTCGTAGATGGCTTTCGCCCACGCGTTGTAACGCAGTGATGACCAGGCGCACTCGGTGAGGATCGTTCGTGCAAGCGGGTTGCCACGCTTGGTAATGCGACCATTGCGGTCGGTCTCTCCAGATTGATACTGTCTTGGAATGAGCCCAAAGTATGCCGACACTTGGCGGCCATTTTGGAAGCGGTTAGGATCATCGATACAAGCGACGATGAATTCAGCCGTGCGAGGTCCGACCTCTGGTATTGTCATCAGCCACTTAATCCTTGGATCGCTTTTGCCGATGGCGTCGAGTTGCTTTGTGACGAGTTCGAGGTGAACCGTCAGCGCATCGAGTTGTGTGAGCTCGATATCGAGTTCCGCATTCCAAAGATCGTTTGGGGCGCATTCTGCTAAAGGCTTCCGGAACGAGTTGATGAGAACCCGACCGGTGTTCCAAGCTTTTTCGCCGGAATCGATGGCATTTCCAGGCGTCTTCGTTGGTGGAGCAGACGAGTGTTTTGTGGCCAAGGTTCATGGCGAGGTCGTTGATCCATCCGGAAGGGCCGCACGCTTCCATGACGACGAGATCGCATTTGTTTTTTTTGAGGAGCGTGGTAAGGTAGTTTCTATCGGTTGGGGCATTGATGAACTCGTGTTTGCGAGTTTTGGAGTTGTAAAGGCAACACATGGTATTGAACTTACCGAGGTCGAGAGCGAGAATGATCATGTTTGATGTCCCTTGGGTTTGGGGTTGGAAATTTGAGACTGACTTTAGCGAGTCAGCATCTCGGGTCTGAGTCGCCAGATTTTATTCGAATGACTCCCGCCCCAAACCCAGGACTTACATAGATTCGTTCGTCCCTCAAGGAGAGTCGGCATTAGTAAGCGCAAACGAAATTCAACTTTGCCGGATGTCGTCGAAGACGCAGTTCTCGGACCGATTCGGTTTGTTCACGCCCTGGATGGTATGGATGAATTCGAGGCAAAGACCAAAGTTGCCAAACGACTGGTGACATTGACCTTGTATACTGACGAGGAAGGCTCACTTAAAAAATGTATCGATCGTGCTCGCAAAATTGTCCAACGACTTCCCGTTGATCTTGATAGAATCAAAAAGTTTATTGAGCAACGGGTGTTCCCGGATTACAACTCAGTGTGGCGAGAAGATCTAAAGCCGCTTACTTTTCAGCAGTTTCTAAAAAAGGTCTCACTTCAAATGATAACTACTCACCCAGATCCGCGAGCTACATATTGGTTTGATCTTGGGGACCTGATGGGTGGACATCTCCTGCAGATTGAGATCGGGAATAGGTTTCGGATTCTTGACTACAGTACACCGGGATAAGGACGAACCAAACGTTGCACCCAAGCCCGCGATCGGGTGCTTTTGAAATGTAAGCGTTCACTGTGCGGGCTGGGTGAACGGAAACGTTCGTCGCTGCAGATAGCAAAGCCACTCAAAGGAGTCCTAAAATGAAGATGCTCTTGGTTCCGCTCGTCGCATTAATTTTGATTTCGTCTGGTGCAAGTCAGAATCCGGCACCGACGAAAACAACAGAGTTGACAGGTGAGATTCGCGTCAATGGTAAGCCCATGGAAAAGGGACGTATTCTTTTCTATAGTCGCGAGGGGCAGATTGTTGGTTGCGTCATTCGTGACGGGAAATACAACGTTGAAAAGCCGAACGTTGGAGAACAGAGCGTAACTATCGATGGACAGAGCGTCCCGACTAAGTACAGTGATTCGGAGAAATCTGGACTGATCTGTGAAATAAGACAACACATCAACAACCGCCTTGACTTTGATTTGACGTCAAAATAGTCCGCGACGAACCAAGCGATGGACCTAAGTCGCGGGTCGTCCGCCATAAAATGGAAACCTTCAGTCATAGCGAAGCGGAGCACGTTTTAAAATATTTAGCTCGCTACATCACGGGCGGTCCGATTGCCAACTCTCGATTAATCGCCAACGAGGCAGGCCAAGTCAGCTTCTGGGCCCGATCGACGGACAAGTCGAAGAAGGGTGAGCGAGTCAATGTTTCGTACAGCGGAGTGGAATTCGTACGGCGTTGGTCGCTTCACATCTTGCCCAAGGGATTTACGAGATCGAGGTTCTTCGGCGGCTGGAGCAACACGCGTCGCAAAGCGTACAGCAGAGCCTGCGACGAACTATCGCCAGTGCCAATGCGAGTTCAAGAGCCGACCACCAAGCTACTCGCCGTAGAAGAGGCACCAAGCGCTCACACAGAATCGCCGCAGTCCAAAACCGAGGACAAGTCGAAAGGTCTGGATATCGGGCACAACCAAGCGATTAGAACCGACACAATCGATCGAACCGGCGATCAGCACCTGGCTGGTAAACATGCGGCAAGCATGTTGCGAATGCTCCTATACGTCTGCTAGACTAAAGGCAGGAAAAGCGGAACACACAGAATCCGCATTAGTCAGACACGGCGAAGCGACTTAGCCCAACGCACAATCTATCCCTCCGCTTCGCACCAATTGGGATAGATTGTTATTCGTTATCGAATCCGTCGACACAAAGACGTCACGCCAGCAAAGCAATTGCTTGATGAATTACACCAGGCTAGAATACTTGTGGAGGAAAACATGTCACTCGAAACACTAATCGGCGGTCTCACTCGCGATGAGCAGATTGTCGCTATGGAACTACTCTGGAAACGGCTAACGACCGAAAATCCATTTGCTGCGCCACCGGAATGGCATCGAAGCGTTGTTGCCGAACGTGTGGCTGCAATCGAGCGTGGAGAGGAAGCCCTTTCTGATTGGGCTGTCGCCAAAAAGCGGCTTGCGGATCGTCTCAGATGAGAATCAAGATCTCCGCTGGTGCCGAACGCGATATTGCGGATGGGTGCGATTTTTACCACGACATAGATCTAAATCTGGCAACATACTTCCATGACAGCATTTCTGCAGATATCGATTCGCTTCTGCTCTATGCAGGAGTTCACGCAAAGGTTGACGGATGGCACTATACGTTCGCGTCGCGATTCCCTTTTGTAATCTGGTACGGGGTTGTAGGCGATCACGTGGTGGTCTACGCTGTGCTCGACGGCAGGCGCGATCCAGACCGCAACGTACACGCCTTGCGTCGACGGCGGTTCGAGAACGAATGATTCGATAACATATAAAGGATTAGATTTTGCGTCGTTGTTCTAGGGACGCGCGTGGGCCAGCTTTGTTGACCATCGCGATTCTTGCGGGGATCGGTGGATTTGCTTTGATCTACGTCCAATCTTCCAATCTGTCTCGCGCTCTATTTGTCGCGCCGCTGACATTTTGCGTGATCTATTTCGTGGTCTGGAAGGGACAGAAGCTCGAGCAACAACGCAAGCAGAAAAAGAACGCGAAAAATTGACCCTGAATCCGCCGTTGAGACCTGCGACACCAAGTCTGTGTCGCGTCAAACCTTACCGCGTGCTTCTTGAATCATGAAAATCGCAAGGATAACCAAGCGATGCACGCAAGTCGCCGGTCGGCCGCAAATTTGAATCAAAGTTTTTTGGCGGCGACTGCGTGATCGTCGCCGTTCCATCTTTCAGCACTCGTTGCGAGATCGAGCAGCGCGGATGCCTGCCAACGTCACAATAGCTAATTGCCGTCAATCACTTCGAATTGTAGTCAGATCGGTGAAACGAGAATATTGGTTGGCTTGGATATGGATTGTCCATCGTGGTGCAGGATTGCTTTCGGGCCACGGAATTGCACGGATGAAACACGGATTTGGATTCTTTAATCCGTGTTGATCTTCGCCACCACTTTTGCCCACGAAAGACGCTTCCCGTCTTTGCTTGCTCGATTTCGTGCTCGTTCAATTTCCGCCTCGCTTGGCGGCCGGCGGACGACGCCAATTGTCTGACCGTGCGAATCAACTAACTCGATTGGGCCTTCGCTGCGGCGGTATGGCGATGAAAATCGATGGTGTCTCGGAATCCCTGAGCGAGTATACTCATGGCATCGATTACGAGCACGAGCACCGCGATGCTGAGCACGAGCACCAACAGGACCTTATTTCGAAGCCATCATCTTTTGAATTTCTTGCAACGAGGTCATTCCAAGCGCACAGGCAAGGATCCCCTCTTCTTGAAAACCAAGATGGCCCTGCTGCTTGGCGAATTGTCGAATGGCATCGGCGTTGCCTCCCGATTTCAAGATGGCCTGTCGCATTTTGTCATCCACAATAAGAAGCTCGAAGATGGCCATACGGCCAAAATAGCCTCGACCATTGCACTTCTTGCAAATCTCGATCTCAATGGGATTTCCTTTCGCGTCCACACGTTGCTCTGGTGGAGGCGGGATGGTTGGCTGGAAAAGCTTTTGAACACGCCCGGCCGGTATCCCAAGTTTTTGGAGTAGTTGAGGGGTCGGTTGAAAGGGTTGCTTGCATCGATCGCATAAGCGACGTACCAAGCGTTGATTTGAGACGCCGCAAAGCAATCGAATCAACTCTTTCGATTCGGGCTTATAAGTCGTGATCATTTTAACAATCGCGTCGGCTGCATCTGTCGCAACCATGCGTGTGATTGCGTGCTTGCCCAACTTCGTGATTAGATCGATCACTCGGTCCGCAATGTAAGAATTCACCAACGAAGGCATGACCAGTACGTCTGGTTGTCTGAGCAGCATTTTTTCGAACTGAGCTTCGGGAGTATCTCCGACTCCAAGTTCGTAAAAATTCTGAAAAACATTGATGATTTCTGGATCCGGCTCGGCCTTGTTCTCCAGCGACACGAAATCCCGAACATACTTGTCCGCCGATTCCAGCGCGATGCGCCAGGTTGTTGGGAGCCCCTGGCCAGGAGGCCCGCTGATGAGGACAATTCCTTTGTGACCGTTAAGCAGCCCTCGAAACGACTCCTGCATGGCTTCTCGCATGCCGAGATCGTTCAATGTCTTGATGGTCGGTTTCTTGGTATCGATCTGAAAGAGGACCCGTTCCCCGGATTGGACCCCGGCACTTGTGAACAGGATGACCCAATCGATTTCCTTGAAATTGGTCGCGAACTTCGCATCCTGTTTGGCTCTTCGTTCGGCAGGGTTAAGGCCAAA
Source organism: Pirellula sp. (assembly GCA_031374925.1). Lineage (GTDB taxonomy): Bacteria > Planctomycetota > Planctomycetia > Pirellulales > Pirellulaceae > JBKCUI01. Next base: position 6,841 of record JANMHA010000192.1, read on the forward strand.
CATTTTTTTGTAAACGACCAAGGCTGCATCGCCCGTCGGCCGATCCAATGGAGGAAGCGTTTCCCACACGCCATCAACACGGTACCGAACCACAGCCCCCTGAGCGGAATAGTCCATTAGGATTCGGTCCGCTCGGGCTGAGATCGCATTAGCCAAAAGCACCAGCGCGACCGGATAGCCAGGCAATTGTCGCGCCGCAATCATCAGCCCCTGGGCTTCGTCCTTCGGAATGCCAGCGGTCTTGATTTCGAGGGGTGGCAATACTACCTCCTCGCCACCAATGGAAAGCTGATCGCTTGTCGGTTTTACTTTCTTTTTTTTTCCAAATATCATTTTGACAACTCGACCATTCACTTTGGAAAGAGTGGGTGGAATGAATGAAACAAGAACGCATTGGGACACTAAATGGACATAGCCGACAAAAGTAGCAGGCACGCTCCTTCGTGCCGTCCGCTCGTAAGCATTTACAGTGATTCTTGGTGAACGGCACATGGAATGTGCCTACTACTTTGACTTTTGTCGGTTGTGTCTAAATGATACCAGGTTGGCTAACGTTGATGCCCTTAAGGGTCATTTTCAATGCCTCGACATTCGGTGCAACCTCGAAAGCTGTTGGGCGATCGATCAACCCGTCGTCGATCAACTGCTTAAGACTCATTGTAAAGTCCTGCATTCCATCCTGTTGCCCGATTCGAATGGCGTCGGACAGCTTTTGATCTTTGCTCTCGAGGATGAGTTTTCGAATCATCGGAGTAAAGAGCATGATCTCGCAGGTGGGAACGCGGCTTACGCCCTGCTTGATGGATGGCAGGAGTTTTTGTGCTACGATGCCTTTCATATTGAAGGCCATGGCATTTCGAATGGCGGTATGCATGGCTTCTGGAAACAAGTCGAGAATACGACCGATAGTGGAGGGGGCTGTGGAAGCGTGAATGGTTCCAAAAACCAAGTGCCCGGTTTCGGCAGCATGGATGGCCGTCATAAACGTCTCTTGATCTCGCATTTCACCGACCAGGATGATGTCTGGGTCCTCGCGGACCGCGTGCTTCATGGCGATGTTAAAGTCCAAAACGTCCGTGCCCACTTCCCGTTGGTTGATCAGGCATTTGTCTTCTTTGTAGACAAACTCAATGGGGTCCTCGAGCGTCAGGATATGTTTTCGGTAATTGCGATTGATCCAGTTGAGCATGGACGCAATCGTCGTGCTTTTTCCCGAGCCTGTCACTCCGGCCAGCAGAATCATCCCTTGATCGAACTTGCACAATTCCTCGAGAATTGGAGGCAGAAAGAGCCCTTCGAAATTCGGAATGAAGTTATTGATTCGTCGTGCAACCAGTCCCGGGCGCCCCAGTTGCTTGAGCATATTGACTCGAAATCGCCAATTCTCGCCATCCACGTTGATGGTATAGGAAAAGTCCGCTCCCCCCTCTTCTTCAAAGATCCGTCTGTTTCGATCATCCAGCATCGGAATTAGAAGACGAACCATTTCGTCGACCTCGATGGGTGGCCGGTTAAGCGTTTTGAGGTCTCCTTTGCATCGAACGATCGGTGGCGTCCCAACCTTGAGATGCAAGTCGCTACCCTCGAGTTTGACACATGCCTTGAACAGTTTGTCGACTTCCAGCTCGCGTTTTTCCTGGAGCAACGAGGCTGCCAACTCATCTGCGGTCGACTCGGGAACAGTTTTACTTGGTGGTTTTTTTGCTGGTGAGTGTCCCATAAATCAATTTTAAACCGAATGTTGAGAAGGAGATGCTGGCGTTATTATTCTATGTTGACTCATTGAACGGGAATTGGAATCACAACCTCACGGGAATTCCACTTTCCGCCATCATGCGTTTGGTTTGGGAAATAGTAAACTCACCAAAATGAAAAATACTGGCAGCTAAGACGGCATCCGCTTTGCCAATGAGGATCGCTTCCACCAAATGCTCTGGCTTTCCAGCGCCGCCACTTGCGACAACCGGGATCTGAACTCGCTGGCTGACGGCGGATGTAATGGGCAGATCGTACCCTTCCTTGGTTCCATCTCGATCCATACTCGTCACAACAATTTCCCCGGCCCCGAGGGCCTCAACTTGTTCGGCCCATGCCACAGCTTCGAGCCCGGTTGGGGTGCGACCGCCATTAATGTAGACTTCCCAGAACTCGTTGCCGTCGCGGAGAACGCGCCTAGGATCAATATTGACGACAATGCACTGCGAACCGAATCGCTCCGCAGCTTGCTTAACAAATTCGGGGTTTTTGCAGGCGGCCGAGTTGATGGACACCTTATCGCAACCTGCTTGAAGCAGCGTGCGAATATCCTCCAGTGTGCGAATGCCGCCACCGACTGTCAGCGGCATAAAGACTTGTTCTGCCGTTCGACGTACTACGTCCAGGATGATTCCGCGGTCCTCATGACTAGCAGTAATATCCAGGAAAACCAACTCGTCAGCTCCTTCGGACTCGTATCGCTGGGCGATTTGGACTGGATCGCCTGCGTCTCTCAAATTTACAAAGTTGGTTCCTTTTACCACTCGTCCTTGATGAACGTCGAGGCAAGGAATGACGCGTTTTGCCAACATTTCCAACTAGACTCCCGACCGGGTAAGGACTTCACGGTCCATTGCCCTCTGAAACTCATTGAATAAGTAGCTACTGTCGTGTGGACCAGCCGAAGCCTCTGGATGATATTGGACACTAAATGCTTCGAATTGCTTATGACGAACACCCGCAATGGTATTGTCGTTTAGATTGCGATGGGTAATTTCAAAGCAATCGGGCAAGCCTTCCTCTTCGACCGCAAATCCGTGATTTTGCGAAGTGATTTCTACCTGTCCGGTCTTGCAATTGAGGACGGGTTGATTGGCTCCTCGATGACCGAACTTGAGTTTGAACGTTTTGGCTCCACCGGCAAGGGAAAGCAGTTGGTGTCCAAGGCAAATACCGAATACGGGCTTTTTTCCGAGCAAATTCTGAATCGTCTTGATTGCGTACCCGAGAGGTTCAGGATCGCCGGGTCCGTTGCTCAAGAAAACGCCATCTGGTTTGCAAGCGAGAACCTCTTCGGATGTTGAAGAACCCGGGAGAATGGTGACTCGATTGCCTCGTTGAGCAAGGTGACGAGGGATATTCCATTTCATTCCATAGTCAAGACATACAACATGGGGCTGCGAACTAGTGGCGTTGGTTTCGTTGCCGTCGATCGCTAACGCGTGCAGCGGCGAACTCCACTGGCTTGCACGTACCGGCATCACTTCGCTGACGAGATCTCGGCCAACCAACCCCAAACTCGATTTGGCTTTTTTCACCAGCGATGCTACGTCGGAGTCGAGGGTCGAAATTATTCCTTTCAGAGCGCCCTTGTTTCGAATGTTTCGTACGATGGCCCTCGTATCGACTCCCGAAATCGCCACAATTCCATGCTTCTTGAGGTATTCCGGCAGCGATCCACTGGAACGAAAATTACTGTGGAGCCGACTGCATTCACGAACAACGAAGCCTGCAATCCGAGGGAAACCAGACTCAAGATCCTCCGCGTTGACACCAACATTTCCGATCATCGGATACGTCATGGTTACGATCTGGCCACGATAGCTAGGATCCGTCAATATCTCTTGGTACCCCGTGATGGAAGTATTGAAGACAACCTCACCGTCCATTTCGCCATCGGCCCCGATGGAAACGCCCTCAAAAACAGAGCCATCTTCAAGTGCTAGAAATCCGGGATTTCCTTGACGAAACAAAGCAGCATACCTCAGCCGAAAGAGTATGAAAGCGGGCGGATCCACCTAAGAAAATGATAACGCAACCAAGGCTCTCTCACCAGCCATGATCAGTCTGGACGGAATTTTGCTAGTTACCTCTCTTCATTCTCGGTTTTTTTGCTTATCTTTACTCAGATCGTGGATTTGAGACGAACCCACCGTCGGCTAGTGGCGTAAAAGCCAAACTAATCTCGCGCGCTGAACGTATTCAAATCGCGAGAAAATAACCATTAACTTTTCGATTTCGATTCCTGTCCGAGCCTATCCGCTATGACTTTTGACTTCCCAATTCCAATGTTTGCGGCGGTTGATTTCTGGATGTCGCGGTGGCTAACTCCCGTTTGGTTTCTAGGGGGGGGCGTCATTCTCGGACTTGCGGTTCTTTCTGTTTTTTTATTGGTTTTCTACAGTCTGTCCAAAATAAAGTTCTTGGAGCAATTACGCCGCGATGGCTCCGCCCATTTGATCGCATTGGCAGTGACGCTTGGTCTGGGCGGGCTCTATGCCTCCTATGCAAAACTTAGTCGAGGTGGACAAGCATTGTTTAGCATTGGCGGAACCTTTGCAAATGACGAATGGGCAATGATTTCCATTGCGATGACGATGATGTTTGGGGTCGTCGTTTGGTCGCTATTGTATTGTTCCTCGCCTCGATTTTTGGGCGAATTGAGATCCCTACTATTCGAAGGGATAGGGCTGTATATGCTCTCAACTCTGGCCGGAATCGCGCTCATCGCATTGGCTTCAACTTTTTTGGTTGACAAACCGTTAGTTGCGATCAATTCAATTCCTCAACTTTTTGCCGCAAACGATAAGACGGAGAGTTTCACCGTCGCGGGAACCAACAAGGACGATGCCGAAGCCGTTTTCCAAAAAATAGAGCTTCGTTACGATCCAACGATTTTGGGCCAAATCGAGATCAGTTCCACTAGACGATTGCTCCTGACCGACGCGCCAAATATCGGCGAGACACGAGTCAAGCCTCAAACCATTGAAGCTAATGTTCCTCTCATTTGGAATACCAAGATGGGGGTTGCCGAATGCCCTCTGCCATTGGTGTCTGGTGCAGAAATCTATGTTCAGAATCAGGAAATTGATCCTTCCACTTTGAAGATTCGTTTGGTCTCCATTCCGGTTGTTCGCGAATCGTCGACGATTATCCTCGTATCAATATTTGTCACGATATTCGGACTGCTTTTTATGCTTATGCAAGCTGTCTCGCCCAAAGTCGCCGCGATCGCATTGTCGGCTGCGAAAAGCGAACTGTCGCAGCCGCTCCCAATCATCTTGATGATCATCGTCGCATTGGGGATTCTTCTTTTCGTATTCTTGCCGTTCCACACGCTGGGAGAAGATATCAAGCTGCTCAAGGATTGTGGTGTGACCATCATTCTCATCGCGGCCACATTCCAAGCCGTATGGTCCGCTAGTACTTCGGTCAACGAAGAAATTGAAGGAAGAACAGCTCTCACTTTGCTCAGTAAGCCGATTCATCGCAGATCCTTTATCATCGGCAAGATATTGGGCGTAGTCTGGATCGTAATGCTAATGTTTTTGGTGCTGGGGAGCTGGGAACTTCTATTAGTCGCTTACAAGCCCATCTATGAGGCTCGCGAAAACTCGTTGGACCAGCCTGGTTGGCAGCAATGTCACCTGGAAATGATGCAAACGATTCCAGGGCTGGCTTTGGCGTTCTTTCAGGCTGTTGTATTAGGTGCTTTTTCGGTAGCTCTGGGCACGCGATTCGGCCTTCTAGCGAACTTTACGATCTGCTTCTCAATTTACCTGCTCGGGCATTTGACTCCCACGATAGTCGATTCTGCGGCTGGCGGTTTGCCCCTTGTGGAGTTCTTCTCCCAGTTGATCTCCGCCGTCATCCCTAACCTCAGCCACTTCTCCATGGAAGCGGCAATAGATGCGGAAGTGAGTATCCCCTGGTCCGTCCTTGCAAGCGTACTGGTTTACACTTCGATTTACGGTATCGCAGCAACCCTCATTGGCCTATTGCTGTTCGAAGATCGGGACCTTGCTTAAAAAGTGACCAACCTTGTCTACTGTTTCCCAACTCAGGACCGACACCGCGAGTGGATGCAGAATGCTGCTCCACACGCCAACTTGATCGAAGCTTCGCAAGAAACAATCCCCGAACGAATCTTCGATGCTGATATCTTCGTTGGGCACGCCAAAGTACCGGTGCCCTGGCAAGATGTGGTCGCGGAAGGCAGACTCACGTTCATCCAGTCGTCGGCGGCTGGCCTGGACCATTGTCTACATCCAGCGGTTATCGATTCTGACATTGTCGTTTGCAGCGCATCCGGTCTTTTTGCGAACCAAGTTGCGGAACAAACACTTGCCATGTTGCTTGGGCTCTTGCGCGGTATCCCGATTTTTTATCGTCAATGGCAAAACAAAGAGTTCATCCGACGACCAACGGACGATCTTCACGGCAAGCGAGTTGGCATTGTAGGGCTCGGTGGCAACGGCCGCCGTTTGGTCGACATTTTGCAACCATTTAATGTGACCATCCGGGCCACCGATTATTTCCCAGAACATAAGCCACCAACCGTGGAACAGCTTTGGCCGCATACGGAGTTGGAGCGGCTGGCCGCTTGGTCCGAGATTTTGATTTTGACTTTGCCCTTGAATGCGATGACGCGTGGGATAATCAACGCAAAGATCTTTGCGGCGATGGCAAAAGGAACGTACTTGATCAATGTCGCGCGAGGCTCGTGTGTCAACGAATCAGACTTGTGTTCCGCTTTGGCGAGCGGCCATCTGGCGGGCGCAGGATTGGACGTAACGGATATTGAGCCGCTGCCTAATTCGAGCCCGCTTTGGGGCTTTAACAATGTGATTATTACGCCGCATGTAGGTGCTCAAGCCGCAATGAGAACCGACGACACAACCCAATTGATTTGCGAAAACTTGCGCCGTTATTTTTCGGGTGAAGCTCTCTACAATTTCGTCGATAAACGACTCGGCTTCCCTCACCCCTCCGTACTCTACAAACGGTAATTGGTCGATTAACCCTGAGCCAACGGCGACGGCATGACCAATGCCCCCGAGTTGACTCGGGGGATATTTACCTTCTCTCTAGAGCGGAACCCATATCTGCGTGATTGCTGCACATGATTTGACTGACGCTTCTCGCGTCTGGATACCAACAAATCACGTAGGTATTCTGACCATCGATCACTCGAATGGGTGTTCCTTGCGATGGTCCGACCGGCCGATTTCCGAGAAGAGGATTCAGTTCCAGTCGGTGATCTCCGGCGGGGGCTTCGACTCTGATAAATTGAATGTCTCTAGGAAGCAAGCCCCAGCATCGTGTGTCGGCTGCCTCGCTCGCTTCCCAAGCGATACCGGCTAGATCCATGCCGATACCAGCCAAGCCGCTGTCCTTGCCCATGGTGTTTTTGGCTGCCGCAACAGTTGCTTTTTTGATCACCCGTCTGGCAACTGCCCTGGCGATGATCGAATTGCGATTGGCCCGATACGTTGACACAGCTAGTTGTTCGATGTTGGCTAGAGATGCCGTGGGCCCGATTGTGTTGCCGTTGATTCGGATCCCTACCGAGTCGACATCCGATATGGGGACGGCAATGTCAGGTATCTTGATCGGTGCGACGGTGGGCGGGAGTTTGTAAGGGCCTACGGCAGAGACGATTCGGTCTGCGATAAGCAAGGCGTCACTCGTGGGCTGCTCGGCAACTTCCACTTTATAAGGACCTCGACCGACCATCGCAAATACGTAGACCACCCCTTGACCAGGTTGAGAATGCACTCCCCCACGAGCACGTTGTAGATCCCAAAGCAATGGCTCGCAATTCGGTAGCAGATTGGATGCAACTTCGTAATTTCGGATGGCATCGTCGTAGTCTCGGTGCGTCGCCTCACGCAACATGCCCCGCATGTAGAATCCCAATGGCAATGACTTATATTCGCTTGCATCTTTCCCATTGCGTTGCGCGAACAATTGCGCCAATGCTTCGTGTTTGTCTTGGATTTGCAGAGTGTAGCTTTCCGCGTCGATGCCATCTTGCATCAGGCTTGAAAGAGAAAGAAAGACCCGAATCAAAATCTTCTCGTAGTCTTCGCCCGCATACGATCGAACTTGATCGTCCGTCCACATCGAGACGGTTTTTTCGGCCAGTGAGTCCTGTTCGAGATGATCGAATCGGTCTCGTACCTCTCGCAGCTTTGACTCGGCTTGCTTTGCATTTCCAGTTAGCAAGTCGATCACCGCTAGATCGAGATTGACGACATCCCGATCGTGACGGTTCGATTTGGCGAGTTTTTCGAGGCTCTCACGGCAGGCTTGCAACTGACCGTCGTAAAATAGGTTTCTTGGCTGCGAGATGCGTTTGGAATGGGTAGAACAGCCGGATGAAAGCAAGACGAATAGACAGGCGACGAGGGTGCCGAATTTGGATTGTCGATTGGCGAAGCGTTGCTTCGCCATAGTGCGGTACCTAGCGCATTGCGTCATCGCTTGAGTGGATTGTAGTTCCAGATCTTACCCGCCGCCGTCTTGTGATAGCCCTTACGCACTTCGGATGTGACTTTGTCGGGTTGACCGGTGTGCACATTGATCAATTCGAGTGTCAGTTCATAGTCTCGCTGAGTTGAGCTATTGCGTTTGGTTGTTCCACTCGTCAATTGCGCGAAGAGCAAGTAGTCTATGGGCGCGCCGTCACGTTGAAGTACCGCGGTGAACATTTGCATGTTGTCACGCATCATGAGCGCTTCAGGCCGCATCCGCGTTTCGTGGAGCGCGGCATTTACCATTCGCATGCTAATCGATTGGAAAGTATTGGACTCCAGGATCTGCGAGTCGATTTGGTTATAGAGTGAATCTTTGAAGTCACCGATGTCCTCGGCACTCTTGTTTTCGATTCCGACAAAGCAAATCAACTTTTTCATCGGACGCCCATCCGGACCAAGGGGGCAGTCGTCGGTGGCGATTTGTTGACGCATCAAGAGCTTTGCGACCGCCTCTTGGACCAACGGATCAAACACTTCGGCGCCTGCCTCGTGGCTGCCAACCATATTAGCAGCCTCGGGTTTGATCACATGTCCGTACTGATAGCCACGGCACCCCATCAAACCTGCCAGCGTAACCATCGAAAAACTACTGAGCCAATCACGTCGATGCATGGGATTCCTTTCCCGCGAAACCTTTTAATCACTGCCGCAGATTGTGCAACTCTTGGCAATCGCGGACAAGAGGAATATCGGTAAACCATCCGAGGAAGATGGAGACCATCCGCATCAAAATTTGAACGATAGCATTTCGCTCGACAACGATGCGTTCGTTGCGGTCGACTTTTCTCGGAAAATTGGTTTAGGGCAAAGCAGGGAAAACCAGTACAAAAAGCAGATCAGCGTTGCAGGGGGAATCCTATTCTTGGTACGTTCGTCACCATTGTGGCACGGCACTCCGTGCCGTGATTTTATTATTGTCGTCTTTCGCTCCGCGAAAGTTCGCCGCGTTAACACACTTTTGCGGAGCAAAAGGCGACAAAGTTCTGCACCTTGCGAATAAATTCACAGCCTATCTGTGCCGTGATTCTCGCCACAAAATCGCAACATGACAAAAATCGATCGCTATCTGCTTTTTCTTTACTCTCGCGTATTTTTGATCTGCTTTTTGACGCTGTCGGGGCTTCTCATCGTGGTTCAGATTTTTACCAATCTTGATGAAATGATTGCGTATGGAAAATTTCGAGGGAGTTTTGTCCTTGGACTGTCCGAGTATTTCAGTCCCTACATGCTCAGTATCTACGACCGAATGTGCGGTTTACTGACCCTCCTCGCCACCATGTTTGTAGTTGCATGGTTGGTTCGAACCCATGAAATGACAGCATTGCTAGCGGCCGGAATCAGCAAGGGCAGAATCCTACGTCCATTGATGATCTTGTCGGCAATCTTGATTTTGTTTGCGGCGGTCTCTCGCGAGCTATTGATCCCACACTATTCCTCGATGCTCAGCAAAACCCCGCAGGAGTTGCTCGGCGAAAGCATCAGACCCATTCGACCCACAGAAGACGTTGAAATGGGGGTCCTCATCGCAGGTCGCAATCTTCAGCCTGCTAACGCCATTATCATCCAACCCATCTTTCGTTTTTTGGGACCGGCCGCCAATTTGACCCCTCAGATAACTGGCTTTTCAGCCAAGTTTTTAGTTGCGGATGAAAACCATCCTCAAGGCTACTTGGTCGAAAATGCCAAGGGCACTGAGCCCTTGGACGGGAAGAACTCCGTCCGCACCGATCAAGGCACCTTTTTACTTCTACCGCTCGACACACCATGGTTGAAACCGAATGAGTGCTTCATTCCTAGCAAATTGGAATTTGATTTGTTACGCGGGGGAGCGGCAAAGCAGTTTGCGTCCACCGGCGATTTGATGTGGCGGATGCAAAACCAGTCCCATTACTATGGAGCAGAATTGACGGTAGCTGTTCATACACGCGTGATTCAGCCACTCTTGGACTTAACGCAATTATTGCTTGGGATTCCTATGATCCTCTCGAATCGCAATCGCAACTTAGTTAGCATGATTCTCTCCTGCATGATCAGCTTTGTGGCGTTTTTTGGCATCAGCATCGGACTACACGCATTGGGATCCACCGAAACGATTCTTACTCCAGCGACTGCTGCTTGGGCACCACTACTCATCTTTGGCCCCTACGCTTGGGCGCAGACAAGACGCGCGATGCAGTCGTAGGTTGTATTTTTATCATTGCGCAGTTAAGCTCTTGAGGACTCTCATAACCTCATCCTTTGACTGGAGCACTTTTGTATGCCCGATACATTGACTGTTTGCACCAATGGACCAAAACATAGCGGAGGTACCAAAAAGATCAAGTTGAATAAAACAGTTGGCGGCGTACTCCAAAAGTTTGTCAACCTATTGGTTGTTCGAGGTACTACTGGTTCGACCCTGGTTAAGGCGAAGCAAATAGAATTTAGGAACACGGGTGGTGTTAATTATGCTGCGACCGTTCTTGGTTCCGTGCTTTGTGATTCGGATTTGCTAGTAGGATTTTATGTATCCAGAACGAGCCTTCTGGAGGAGGAATATCCTGATCGCATTTTGGGGCTCGGTGATCTTGTGGTTACTGTGGAAACCACCGGTGCCGACGAAACAGGCACAGACTCGATTACTGGAGAAGCATAACAAATTAAGACGTGCTCACTTCAATTCCAATTGTAATTCGTAAAGTTCTACCAAAGCTGGGTGCCTATTATTTTGTTCCAGCAAGCGTTGGCGGTCCGCTGCGATTCTTTCTAGTAGGTCGGTATATCGATTAACATCCGCCGTGGCTTCCAACGCAATCGCTAGCGCGCCTTGAGACAGAAGTCGAATTGGGAGGTATTGGGCTGTGGGTTCTTTCTCACCGATCAATTCCGAAAGCAAAGCCAGTGAGCTTTCTGCGGATTCGACGGCAGTGAGACTGCCCCCATTTTGAAACGCACAAAAACTGAGTCGTTGGTGAATTTCTGCTCTGGACCGCTTCAAACCTACGAGTTTCGGAAACTCGCCACTCAGTTTTTCGAGTTCCGTTAGCGCTTCCTTGAGATGGGCTTCTGCTTTGGCGATCTCACCAACCTTGAGCTCAATGGTACCCAATGTAATCAAAGCCATTTGACGGAAGTTTCGCATGTCCGTCAGTTTTGGATATTCATTCAGTCCCTTATTCGCGATCCCGACAGCTTCGTTGGCATGCTCGAGTGCCAGATCGAAGTTCGCCATGTTTGCCTGTGAATTTGCGGCGACGTTAAGAAAGCCAGTTCGGAGCAGCGGTTTGTATACGGAGTGTGCCTTGGAAAGCGAAATTTTTCCGAGCAATTCAGCCCCTTCGAGCGCTTCCGTGTAAGCCGTCATCGAATCACTCAATTCGTAGGAAATTTCCGCATGATGCAATAGAGCAAGACCGAGAGCCAGTTGCGAGGCCGGACTACCATCCAAGGCGACTCGCCTACGACAGAGTTCCAGTCCCTTTGTCGAAGTGGATTTTGCTGCCACAGCGCCCGAACGTCCGAATTCATTTTCGCCGTTGTACAAAAGCGTGTCCGTCAAAACCGCCAAGTTCTTTCGATCGGACTCTGTCGAAACGGCTAGGCTCGTTGGGGCTGGCGAAAACAATTCGGTCAGTTCGTCCGCCATACGCATAGCAAGTTCAATATTCGTGTTTGCTTTATCATACTTTCCACATATTCGATACAGATTGGCGCTGCGAACGAGCATTTGAATGACATTCGTTTTCAAACTCGTATCATCCGGATCGTCTTTGAGCAGTTGGGAATAGCTGTTGACCGCTAGATCAACCATCCGTATTCGTTCGTTCTCGAGTTGCGGTACTTGAGCCCATTGGTCGTCTGCAAGTCCCTTCACAAATCCATTGAGGATTTCCGCCGAGACCATACTATTGCGCTTGGCTTTGGCACTTGCAAGTACGGCTCTCTTTCGCATTTCTTCAGCAACATCTCGCTCAGTTCTGGCCGTATCGCTGGCTTCTTCGGCCAAGGTGCGCAACTCATTGGCGTTGTCGCGTTCGCTGCGAGCGATGTCCCGTTGGAAACCGATGGCTCTATTGGCGAGCAACAACCCCACGGAGGAAACTAGGAGAAACATCAGCAAACTCGCCACGAGCGTCTGATGCTTGCGTGTCAATCGCAAGCCTCGCATGGCCAACGATTCAGGCAAAGCCTTCACGGGATCTCCAGCCATGGAGCATTCGAGATCTTCGGCCAACTCCAGGGCAGTGGCATAACGGTCTTTCGGTTCGCGAGCCATGGCTTTCAAACAGATGGCTTCCAACGATTTAGAAACATCGGGCTGGAGTTCACTCGGTCTTACGAAATCACACCGTTGAGCGGCAGCAACCACTTGATCGCGTCGTTCACCTTGAAATGGGGCCTTGCCAGTGAGTACAACATACAAGGTTGCGCCCAAGCTGAAGATATCGGATCTACAGTCCAGCAAATCGATTCGGCCATGGGCTTGTTCAGGACTCATGAATGCCGCGGTTCCAATAACCGATCCCATGGCTGTCGGTGCGCTATCGCCAGATCGAACCTCCTCGATGGGTGGTTCCGACATCAGAATATCGTCCTTGGAATCGATGACTTTTGCCAAACCCCAATCGATCACCAGCGACTCACCATACTTACCCAGCATGATGTTTTGCGGCTTGATGTCGCGATGTAGAACTCCGCGACTGTGTGCGTAACCAACGGTATAGCAGGCTTCCATAATTGCTCGAATCAATGCGCGAAACTGTCGATCTTTTTCGTGACCAAGTTGGCCGCTACGCTGTTGGCGAAAAAAATGGATGGCATCGTACAGGCTTTGGCCTCGAATCAATCGCATGACGTAAAACGGCCGTCCATCTGGGAAACTACCCAGACCGTAAACAGGCACGACGCCAGGATGCTCAAGTCCACCGGTAATTTTCGCTTCGGCAATGAATCGTTGCCTGATTTCCTGCGATGGAATCTTGCTGCCGAGAATTTTCTTGAGGGCTACTTCACGATCCAGTTCATGGTCGCGGGCTACGAAGACTTCGCCCAATCCGCCACGAGCCAATTCTCGCAGCATCACAAATCGCTGACCCACCACCGATGGTTCGCCTGTGGACCATGCAAGCGTGAGAGGCGATTCATCGCTGGCGGCAGTCGATTGTGGCGACTGCAAATGGGAAACCACCTCCGTGACGTTCGCATGATCGATAACACTGAGCTCCGATGGATGCAGCTTGGCAATGCTATTGGCCGGTGAGCCAGTGCGTGCAATGTGCTTGTCGACAATGATGTCGAGAAACGCGCGATCTTCCTGGCTGAGCTTCCCTAGGTTAATCAGGATTTGGCCCAGTTGCACGGACTTGTTGACCATCCAGCTGTTGGCAGCTTCGACTAATTGTGTCGAGCTGATATAGTCCAGTTGCACCGCCAAAATACCAAAAAGCAAATTGCGATCTGAATTGTCACTCAAGATGCCTGGCTCCTCTGCTGGTCTAATCAGCTATTCGTTGCGTAAATCGACGAAACCATCACCCATCCTATCGACGATTAGAATAATATTCGACATGCCTGCCAAAAGGACGCGTTAGAGCAGGCACGTGAGTCCAAAATTTTCGACAACAGCAGTTGGCTTTCCTGCCGCCTGTGAAAGTGGCGTACACCCACAGGATCGGCTAGACTGAAGCATTCTAGCTAGCGGCGGCCGAATGGCTACTGTTAGGGTGGATTGCTGTTCGCTGTTTGTCGAAGATAACTTGGCTTGAAGATAACTTGGCTTATAGAGAGGTTCAATCATGCGAATGCAAATTGCGATCTCGCTCTCCGTGTTTGTGGTAATGATATTCTGTTCATTTCGTCCTGCTATATCGCAAGGGAAAGTCGATCCTGCAGCGCGTGCGAGACTTGATCGAGAATTTGCGGTCGCACATCCGCAGCCGGGAGATTATTTGCCGACCATTGAATTGACAAATTTGTATTGTAGCGATGGAAACACGGCGAGATCAGACCTGCTACGTTACTCAACTCCGGGTGACGTAAAGCTAGTCGTTACAGCGTCGCTGACTTGTCCTAAAACGCGGCAGCACTTTCCGGCTCTGCAGCAACTTAAGAAGAAATATGGCGAGCGGCTGGGCGTCGTGGTTGTTTACGTCATTGAAGCCCATCCCGAGCATGACCTTTGCCCTTACCTGGGAGTCGTGGACGTCACGGAAGCCAATTTGCGAGACAACATTCGGTTTCGGCAACCGACAACGATGGATGACCGAACAAGCTTGGCAAAACGTTTTGCAAAAAGCTACCCATTCTCGGGCTCGGTCTTAGTCGATTCGATGGACAACATTGCCTGGCGAACACTTGGAAAGTCGCCCAACATGGCCTTGCTCGCTGATTCAGAGGGCCGTGTGGTCTACAGTCAAGGATGGGTCGAGCCGAAATCGCTAGTTGTGGAAATCGAAAAGCTGTTAGTGGCAACCAAGGAAATCTTGCGAAGTGAAGGCTACGGTAGTTCTGTAACGGACTGATCCTAAGGAGCCATACGTTTGGAATTTTGTACGATGGCTCGAAAAAGTCAGCGACGAGAAATTGCGGTTGTTGCTGATACGCTATCCGGCAGTCATCAACGAGAAATTGACCTATGGAGTGCATGATCAACTGCATGCTTCCATCTTGCAATTGATGATCGCGCGTGCAGATCTCGTGAAGGTCAAAATCGTTGTCGACGCAGGTGCTGATGTGAATTTGGAAGTTGAAAACGAGACAGCCCTGAACGCAGCGATCCAAGTGGGGAGTCTTCCAATCGTCGAATACCTACTCAGCCACGGTGTTGATGTTCGTCAAGTCCTGAGCCAAACGAAGAGAAATTTGGTTCAGGAGGCACTTCTACAGCGAAAGCCGGAGATTGCGAGTCGACTCGTGCAGGCCGGATTGCCCCTGGACATTTTCAGTCAGTGTGGCCTAGGTATGATAGATACTACCTGGACATGCCGCGTTGCTGTTGGCCCGCAATGTAAAACCTGATGAACTTGATCAAGCTGGACTTTCGCCGCTCGCGGTTGCGATTCGGCGTACATGTAGTGGAGATGCCAATGAATCCCAGCGAGGGCTAGCGACAATCAAAGCTCTTGTTAACGGCGGTTGTTCGGTAGAAGTGCGGGATTCGCAACGCGTCGTTGTTCGCAATGTACTCACTGACATTCTTCGCAACCCAGATGAAACTGCACCTCAGTCGGATTCCTGGAGGTTGCGGCCGTTCGAGATAAAACCAAAGCAGTATCTCGGGCCGGTCGGCTTGGACGCAACAAAACTCAGTTCTAGCCCGGTGCTGCGTGAGATTCAACAATTGCTAATGAACTGACTTGAAAGCGATTCGAACAGCGCGTAGTGGCTCGTGGTATCTATGCGCTTGATCCGTTCTAATGCTGTTGCGATTGGTTGCGTTCGAAACTCGCCTAATGATCGTGCTTGGAGAACAGCTCATTTTTCTTATCTCCCTTTGCGTAAAGGTATGCGACGAGGTCGAGAATCTCTTCCTCGGTCAGCTTGTTCAGCAATCCACCGGGCATGATTGAACTGGTCGACTTCTTTCGCTCCTCAATCTCGGCAACATCCAAGACGGCTGGTTCACCCTTAGCAAGTGGGTCGGCAAGGACTTTGATTTGCGTTGGGGTCTCCTCGACAATCATCCCCGTAACCGTGCTCCCGGAACTCATGAGGAACGAGTAGGACTGGTACTTCTCAACGATTTCTTTGGACGGCTCCAAAAGAGATCGCAACAGGTGATCCGTGGTGTGTTTGGCCGGTTCAATCTTGGTCAGGTCAGGCCCGAGTTCACGCCCCTCGTTGTTCATCTTGTGACAGGCGATGCAGTTGGTATCCGAAAAAAGCTTCTTGCCGACTTCGAACGACCTTCCCGGCGGTAGCTTCTTAACGCTTGCAATCAAATCATCGAACTTCCATTCGGTGTTACGACCGATGGTTTTAAGCAATTCATCCTTCATGGGCAAAGGATTCGACGCCAAGTACTTTTCCGGGGCTCGTTGATACTCCTCCAGATTCGCAACGACAATCAAAACACCGAACATACGCCTCCAGTGCTCCGGATAAGTGCATACATACGGATACATTCCGGGCGTCGTTGGTACATCGAAGGTTAGCGATTGCGATTCGCCAGGTGCCAGTAGCTTGCTGGATGCTAAAACCTTTTGCGATTTTGGGACATAATGCCGTTCTCTTGCGTCCGCATCGAGGGCGGTCTTTTCCGAAGCCAATCCGATTTCTTGCAACGCGCCCGGTTGAACGATGGCGAAGTTATGCGGCATGTTGTCGGTATTGGAAAACCGGAACTCGACAGGCTTGCCAGCTTGGACGGCGATCACTTCTTTGTCGAAGTTCATCCGCTCAACAACGGTACCCAGCGCTATTACGCGAACGTCGAGATTCAATAGGCGATTCTCGATCGCCTTGGCTTGGTCCGCAGGCAATTTGGATGCATAACTTCTTGCAAGCGCAGCGGCCTCCAAGGCTGGCCCAGCGTTACGGAATTGAGTAGGAATGTTGCTGAGGTAACCGACAATATTGTCCACAAGACCAGGTAGTTCTTTGGTCGACCAATCTTGCGAAGGTATGGTACTCAATAAACTAATGGCCGCAGGGCGATTGCGATCTGCTTTCACTAGTGAGACGAGATCTTGGAATTTTTCCGAACCGTGTCCGGGTATGGAGGCCAAAGATCGAATGGCTAAATCATGAATGGTCTCCCCGCCACCATTGAGCGACAAAGCGCTGGCAGGGATTGGTTGCTTCTTGAATCCAGGACCCATCCAACGAACTTCCAGTCCATCGCCTCCGCCGTTATCGAAGTAGGTTACAACAATGGGATAACTGCCAGCCAATAAATCGACAGCTCCTTGTTTCTCAACCATGCCATGCAGACCGTCGTTGTTGATCAGAAGTTTATTGTCTACATACAGTCGAGATCCGTCATCCGATGAGATCGAAAACATGTACTTGCCTGAAGCCGGAATTTGAATCATGCCAGTGAATCGCAAGGCGAATTCGTCCGGTTGCAATTTCTGTGGTACGTTCATCACGATTTCCGGAACGACGCCACTAGCTTGTGGCTTAAGCTTGGCCAGAGTTTCGATGGCTACATTTGGTGGATTCGGATGAAAGAAGTCGACTTGAATCCCAGGTTGAACAAAGGAAGCACCACCGGCTTCTGCCTGCAGATTGGGGGGAAGTTCAAACATCAATGAACGGACCGCTGAAAATAGGCTGCCCCGTAGCTTTTCATTTGCAATCTTGGGGATTGCGGCCAAAAAATCACGCAACGACTCCTTGTTTTTGGACGCTGCCAAAAGAGAGGCATCCGCTGAATTCTCAGCCACGATCCATGTCACAAACGCCAATTGACGCGTGGCCGATGCTTTGCCTTGAAAGGCGAGTTTTTCTAAGCGGTTGCGAGCCTTCTTTAACTCAACCGCCGGTTGATCCGATAGCAATTGGCCAAGCGCTGGGAGCGCATTGACTTGGTCCTGGCGGTCGCGGTCCTCAACTAATTGCACTAGCAGCGGCACAATCCCTGTTTTACGGAGACTTGCTAAGCCCGTGAGAGCTTCTTTCAAAGAACCAGCATCGGCGGTTTGTCGATTCAGTATTGCTTCGTAAACCGCTTCGCTCTTTTCAAGTTTAAGCAAATCGCTTGGGCTAGCGTTTTTCAATGCATACTCCCGAGCCGCTTTCGACAAGGTGCGCCCCGATTTGACGGCATCCGCAACCAGCTTGTCCAATGAGATTTTGCCTTTAGCGTAGGCTAACACGATGTCTAATTCCGGATCGGTCGACGCGTTCGAGGCTTCAAAGATAACTTCGGCTGCTGTAACCCCTTCAAAGCTCAAGGCGGACTTCACTGCCTCGGCACGAACCAAGGCTGATTCATCTCGAACCGCGGCTAGTAGAATCGGTTCCCAATCTGCAACTTTCGAGCCCCAATGACCAAGCGTACGAATGGCCGCGGCACGCACACGTGGTTCCTTGGCTTGGAAGACTTTCTTCAACAGATCGGAACTGGGTACTCGGTGCTCTTCGTGGATCCACAGCGATTCAAGCAATGCCTGTGCATCGTCAGTTTTGGCAGGATCCAGCTTAGCCGCGAACGTTGCGAGGGCAGGAACAACTTCCTTCGTTTCCCGTCCGCTTAGCTCCAAACGTGCGCGGTAGCGAACACCGTTTTCCTTCGCGAAAAAGGCCTGCAACACTTCGGGTATCGATTTCCCTTTGAGTTTGGTGGGTTTGAGCACCGGTCGATCCTTGGCGGTAACACGATAGATGCGACCATGCTCATGATCGCGGTTCGGATCACGCATGTTGTGTTGCATGTGGCCGACGATCGCGTTGCTCCAGTCGGAAACGTACATCGCCCCATCGCCACCCATCTCCACATCGGTCGGACGAAAGTTGGGATCGCTGGAAACCAGAATCGGCTCGATTTCTTCTGCAGTAATATCTGCTCCGTTGTACTTCACCTCATGCTGAAGAACCCCCAAAAAACCGATACAATTGCAGATCAAGAAATTTCCTTGGTTCTTTTCAGGGAAGTGGCTGCTCGAAAGAAATCCTGTAGCAGCCACGGGGCGCACTCGCATCTTGAACCAAGGCTTGTGGCCTACACCTTTGCCAATGTTGACATAGGATCCAGAACCACCTGTACCATCATTTGCGAACTGATAGCCCCATTGGTCAAACGCATCACCGTGCGGGTTTGGTCCAATTGGAAAATGGAACTCGATCTCAAACGTTCGCGGATTGAAACGATGGACGCCGCTTTCGGCGGAGCGATAGGTTTTCGTTGGTGTTTCCATAGCAGCGACATTGAAAATCCCGCGAGACCAATAGAGCCATCCGTCCGGGCCAACCAACATGGCATTGGCAGAATGGTGCGAATCAGCACTCGATAACCCCTGCAGCATCCGGATTTTGACATCCGCTTTGCCGTCGCCATCGGTGTCTTTTAGAAACCAAAGCTCAGGCAACGCGGCCACCAACATACCTCCGCCCCAAAACTCGAATCCGGTTACGCTATTCAATTCGTCCGCGAAGATCACACAGCGATCAGCCACTCCATCTCCATTATCATCTGGGAGCGAGATGATTCGATCCCTCCGAGGCTCGGTCGGATTCCAGTGTGGATACGATGGCCAAACGGATGCGTACAACACACCGTCGGTATCCACCGCCATCTGAACGGGATTGACCATTTCGGGAAACATCTTTTCGTCGGCGAACAAGTTGACTTGCATTCCGTCCGCAATTTTCATCTTCGAAATGGCTTCCTTGCCATCGATGTATTCATGCTTACCCCCTTCTAACTTTCCAGGGATGTTGGTTTTTACATCAAGTTCTGGCGGCAGATTATTATCGACAACATGGTGCTCGCTCCCTTTGGCGACCGCCCGGACTCGCACATCGCGGTTGGCCGTCATGACGTCAAACATTTCCATTTCACGCATCATGACGTCAGCGTTGGATTGCCCAAACCATGCTAACTTGGACCTGCCTCCAAATACGTTGTAGCCGTCGACTACGCGATGGCGACTGAACCAATGGTAGTTCTTGTCCAATATGGCTTGTCGCAACCGCTCCAACTCGTTTTCGTCTTTGGTTTGCTTTTCGATGCCAAACAGCTCCTTGACGATCACATTCGCGACCGCTCGATCACCATGATCTAGCAAATGGATTCCATTCAGAGTCAACGGTTTCGAAGCCGCGGCATATAGTTTTTTGGTCGCCGTGAACAGATCTACGAAGATCACCCCTTTGGTCTTGCAAATCTCCGCCATGGCATTGGTGTACTGTTCTAGTTTCTGGTTGTTGGCGATACCATCTGGAAGATTCGGACTCTTCAGATTTTCGTGCGCGATTGGGGAAAAGAAAACCAATCGGGGTGCTGATTCCCCGTCGTATTTCTGGGCCAAAATTCCATCGATTGTCTCCGCAAGATCCTTCTTGAAACCATCCAAGCCCGATGGCCCGCGGAGCGCTTCGTTGTAACCGAAAAAAGCCAAAACAACGTTGGTCTTGGTCTTGGAAAGCCATTCATCCGGACTCCCGAAGTTATCTTCCCGAGGACGCAGCTTCACTTCGTCGCCAGAGAACCCTAGATTTCGAACCGTTAAATCTAATTCGGGGTAGGCCGCGTAGATATAAGTTTCCAACCAACCAGCATGCTGCATGCGATCCGCCAAAGTATTGCCTATATAGCTAATATGATCGCCCTGTTTTAACTTAAGTGCAGGTTCGGCTGCTCCCACTGGGAAGTAGCCAATCAAGAGCATGCACACGGCAATCAAGAGCGGAAGGCATCGAAAGGTCATCGCGTTTGTTTCCTCAAAATTCCCAGTTTCAAACCCAACGGCTTTTTCGAGACACAAAGCTCGGGAGGGTTATAGTCGTATCAAGCCGCCATTGTGCCTTACTAGGGAGTCATTCGCAACGTAGCTCATCAAATTTTGTCGGAAAGACATTTGAATCTATAGGAATTGACGTCTCGGGTCGTTCGAAACTTGGAGCGAAGGATCTACGTAGGCCGGTTCGCCCCGCGACCGTCGGTCAGCGGAGTTGGCACTGCCCTCGCGATTCCCGTCCAAAGTACTTTCGTCCTTGAAGCCCAAGCAGAATGTGGACTACAATTCTTCTACTTGTTTTTCAGATGGCCCGATTGCCGGGCTGTTCCGCCCCAGTCCTTTTCCTTGATTCCGAAGTTTCATCGCCATGTTTCGAATTGCCAACACGATTCTCAACTGTTCGACTCTAGCCCTATTTTTTGCTTCCGTTGCTCTCTCGAAGGATGCAGACGAAGTTCCTAAGTTGCCATCCGTACCACCCATCGATACCGTCGTCAGGTCGGTCATCGAGACCGTACTCAAACATCATATCGAGCCGCCAACAAGACAGCAGATGGTGCTCGAATTGATTCGGTCCGTTGCCAAGCACAAACGAAATGCACTTAACGCCGATTTGAGTGTCACCATTTCAGACTTTCACCACGCGGATCAGATCTACGACTTGCTCGCAATCGAATTGCAAAAACAAGGTATGTCACTTGAACCTGCGCAGTCCGATTTCGAGTTGGTAAAAGCTGCATTTCGTGATTTGGTACCGGGCGGATTGGAAATCACTTCGCAATCTGCTGCATTGGCCGAAGCGCAAATAGCAGCCAATCGTTATGTCGGAATTGGTGTGCAGATAGGAGGCTCAGGAAAAGGCAATGGGCATCAGTTTCAGGGGGTTTTTCCGGAAGGACCTGCTGCCGATGCAGGGATTTTCAAGCTCGATGTGCTTGAGGCCATTGATGGCAAGTCCACGATGGAATGGTCGCTACAAGAAGTCATTCAAGGTCTTCGTGGCCCTGAGAAAACCGAAGTAGTTCTCACCGTACGAACCGCAGATCAACCGGCTCGCGACCTAACGCTAATTCGCCGTGTGGTTCCAATTAAGTCCGCTTTGTTAACAGAGAAGACTTCAGACGGGGAAGCGTTGCAGATTCGGTTGGAACGTATCGCCGCGAGTAGTCTAAACGAAATTCAAAAGATCATATCCGATTCCGAAGCCTCGTCGAATCAGGTAAAAACCATCGTTCTTGACCTGCGGCAGACCCAGTCCGAAAACCTACACTTCCTGCACCTGTTTGCAGACGGCATTCTCGACGAAACGACGTTTGGCATCGTCAAAACACGTACGACCAGCCGTACCTTGAAGACAGAGGAGGGCACCACCTTTGGAAAAAGAAAAATCGCTCTACTTTACACGCCTGGCTTTTCTGACAGATTAGATTTGCTCGCTCTAGTGGCCACTCAATCGGGCGTCCCGGTCTATCACACGGATGGACTGGATTACTCGCAGCCACCGAAAGCCGCTAGCCTACGCCCGATTCTCAGCGATTTCCCCGCAGAAGGAATGGAGTACGTTATTCAATTGACTGCGACCGCATTATTGAATTCAAACGGGGAGCAAATACCTTCCGCTCCTGTCGGAAAAACGATGCAAGAACGATTGCCAAACTTGGGGGATTTTTTTGCGGCCAACACCAAGCGGGAAACGGATTTGCAGTCCATCGTTCGCGATTTGCAATGAAGTCAAAGCCATGATTTTTCGAATGGTGTTTTCTTGCGGCCAAAGAAGCAATTTTGCCCTCCAAACTGTTGGATTGATCCTGATCGCTATCTGCGATGGGCTTCAAGCCAATGACTTGATCTTTGATCGTCCGACCGCTGTGGCTGTTTCGTTGGACGGAGCCGTTGCTGTTGTTGGAAACTACCAAGGTTCCTTTATTACGGTGGTCGATACGCATACTCAAGCAACGAGACGGATTGAGGGGGAGTGGTGCGAACTGGTAGATCTTGCGATGGTGCCCGCTACCCGGAGGCTGCTTGCTGTTGCAAAAAGTACACCTCAAATCGTTGAATTGTCTCTCGATTCGGCCAACGCCATGGGAGCGAAATCAATAGTTCTACCGGGGATTCCAGCCAAGCTCGCCATCTCCATGGATGGTCGCTTCGCTTGTGTAACGATGACTTGGAAGCACGCTGTCTATGTGACCGAACTTGTCGACACGCAATCGCAGAACATGATGGAAGGTAAAGTTATTTCGCTTGATTTCCAACCCAAGGAAATAGTGTCGCTTGCCAACGGGTTGTTCTTGGTCGCAGATGCCTTCGGTGGTCAACTGGCCGTGATCGAGGCTGTTTCAGCCAAATTGGTCGCTTCTCACATGATTCTCGGCCATCATATTGGTGGACTCGCGCGAGACGATTCGTTGCAAACAATTGCGATTACGCATCAGAAGCTGAGCGGCATTGCACAGACAAGCCGCGATGACATCCATTGGGGAACTTTGATGCAAAACTTGGTTTCCGTAGTACCCGAATCACTACTCATCGACCCGGCGTCGAACATCATTCGAAACGCCGAGCGGTTTCTGCTCGGAGATGTTGGTAACGGTGCGGCCGACCCAAGTGGTGTCATCGCCTGGAACGGCAGTTTGGCCATTGCAATTTCTGGAACAAGCAAAATCGCTTTTCGCGACAACCCTAGAGCCCGTTTTCAATTCTTAAATGTGGAACATCCACCGACACGTTTGGCTAAACTCAGCGGCTCAAAACTCATTTGGATAAGTCCGGTGGGTGGCATTGCATCGATCCTGGAGTATCACGACGATCAAGTGCATAATTCGGTAGCAATTGGCACGTCTCGAGTAATGCGGAGTGCCGAAGATCGGGGAGAGGCCGCTTTCTTCTCCGGACACCTATCTCACGACGGTTGGATGTCTTGCGGTAGTTGCCATGTAGATGGTCATTCGCCCGACTTGTTGGCGGACACGAAAGGGGACGGTCGCTTTGGAAATCCGAAACGCATACCGTCCCTTTTGAACTCCGCTCATACTGGTCCATGGACGTGGAACGGCAGCGAAGCCAGTCTGGAGGGCCAGATTGAAAAGACTTTGACTTCAACGATGCATCGCAATGCAACTTCGCGAGAGAGAATCGGGAGTGACGAATCCGTTGCGAACGACATCGCTGTGTTTTTGCGCAAGCAGATCTTGCCGACGGAAACACCAAGTGTTCCTACAAATGTCGATCTTGGGCGAGCATTGTTTCAAGTGCGAGGATGCGTTCGATGCCATCAGCCAGACAATTACTATACGTCACCGGAGAATTATGACGTCGGCGCTGCCGACGAAGCAGGCGATAGCCTGTTCAATCCTCCGTCTTTACGCGGGCTTTCGCATCGAAGAGCTTATTTTCACGACGCAAGGTTCAAGGCCATTGGCCATTTGCTCGACAATCATCCTGATACGAAGTCCATTTGGACTACGAACGAAAAGATCGCATTGGAATTGTTTCTGAAGAGTCTTTAATACCAACCATTCAACAGCATAAGCGTGGGCTATTTCCCGGAGTTTACCATCAGCTAGGAGGCGACGCTTGCATCCTTTGCGCATATCGTAAAACAGAAATGGATTTCCGTACTCCAAAAGATGTTGATCAACGTGAAGTGCGTAATTTTCAAAGAATTTTTCGCGCGAATGCCATAGAAATCTGTTTCTTAGTCTGGGAGTATACTCCTAAGGGTGCAGCGTTGTGATACCTATTATGTTTCCATTACAGTATTGCCGTTTGGCGATTATTAATTGATTGCGTGCTGAGCCTCAAAAGGCGGATCATGGTGACAGGATGGCTGACACACAGGAACAAGCTCGAAACGTAGTCGGTACCTGGATCAAAGTTACCGACAAAGTATGTGCGGACAAGTATCCCGCGACGATCACGTTCTCGACCAGCACGTACCGAGGCACGCGAGGCCCTAGTCAAGGCATGATATGGTGGGATGCAGGCATTTACCGTTTGGAGAGCCCGTCTTCACTCGTCGTTGCTACGGCTACCGATGAGCTCTTGACATATCCGATTGCATTTCAAGGCGACCAATTTGAGTTCACCGACGGAGAAGGCTGTCATGTGACCTACCGCCGTGAATAGCACTCGCAACTTGGTTTCGACGAAAACGAGTTTCATCTCAGAAGTGCATCTCAGTAGAGCCTAACATTCGTATCGATTTCAGTTTGTTCGCTTAACTAGACAACTGTTCATTTATGGGAGAGACCATCATGTGTAACTGCTCAGAGAACGAATCAAGCGGGAGCGGCCACTCTTCACCGGTGACATCCGCAGCACCAGTGATGAAGCCGATGACGCCGTTATCGCGGCAAGTCCGCCTTGACGCCGAACCTCTCGGCACCGACCAACCACAAGTTCCAGCCCCTGCATTGCCAGTTATGCCGTGCAAGCTGGATTTTCGCGAAGGTTGCTATCAGATCCGATACAAGCCGACGGGCAGTAGCGTAACTTTCCAAGGAACGCTCCGTGTTGATAGATCGGCACCTGACGGTGGAGCTGACAATTTGATCGTAAGTGGCGATCTTTATTCGGTTCTTCCCTCCGTCGGACTTGTCTCCTCGATGTCGTCATCGGTTGCGCCAATGGGCGACAGCCCTAACTCCCCGCCGATGGAATCTCATCCTATGAGCTTGGCGGGAACACTAAGCAGGGCAGATCTGCCCATCCCGCCTCAACTGTTTCAACGGCCGGTCATTCCGATCCATCCGCGGTCCCGCTATCATTCGTATCTTAAGGTGACGAGTGTCTCTGCGCCCTCTATGGTTCAGGTGCCCGCCTTGTGTAAACTCACTATAGTTGCTGAACAATTCGACTACACGCAGCCTCCGAGCGGTAGTTTCAAAGGGACGTTTCCGAGCGCTCCATCCCGGACAGTGACCATGAAGTTTTCGCGAGTCACCGCGCCATTCCCGTTTTCCTTAACCGGTGGACCTTATTATGAGGGGCGGTTGTTTGAAGGCAGTGTTGACAAAGGGAGTGTAACGCTAGCCTGGGTGTCTACGTTCTTCCGCCGCGCAACCCTCGAAATCGACACTCTAGTGGGAGCCGTTCGCCCAGCACCGGTCCCTGATGGCGCGGGCGGTACAGAGTTCTTCGACACCATTTTCGCGAAAATCGGTTGGCAACTCACGGTTGTTCAAGATCAGTTGAATGTACCTGTGCCGGCTGGAGTGGTGGCTACAAACTGCTGGAGTTCGCCCGACTTGCACGCCCTGATGACGACGGTTCGCAATCCGGCCACAAATCTCGACAACGAATGGCGGGTGCACATGATTGTCGTGCCCGCAAAGCTGGGATGTTCTCGCGGCATCATGTACGATCAAATCGGCGTCCCACGTGAAGGCTGTGCTAGTTTTTCCGATGATGGTTATCCTGCCTCGGATTCAGCAAACTTCGGGGTCGCGGCAAACCGGAAGCAGCGTGACATTCCACGGGCGTTCCTGCGCAGCGCGACCCACGAACTGACGCACACACTGAATCAAATTCATCAGGAACAAGAAACCTCCGCCGATAATTCCATCATGACCACCACTCCGAGTGTGGCCAATGTTCTTGGCGGACCCGCCACAGGTGAACCTGGTGTGTTCCCTGATCAGATCAAGCTTGCTCACAATGCTACAGTGCGCCATCACCTAAACCATATGCCCGATCCAGTGATTCGTCCAGGAGGATGGCCGTTCGCAAGTTGGTTCCCAACCGGCGCACCTCAAGCTGTTGATCGACATGACTTCGCACCATCGGAATTGATGCTCACGGTCACGGCAGGTTCCGAACGTGTTGCACTCGGGCAGCCTCTAGACCTCTCGTGGACAATGACCAATGCAAGCGGGGAGGACCTTCGCGTTCCGAACGATGTTAGCATTGAAGCCTTGTTCGCTACGATTACGGTCGCTGATGCGGAAGGTCGCGAGCGTCCCGTTCGACCATTCGCCATCGTATGCGACCATGCGAAAATCGGCGAGCTCGAAGCTGGCAAGAGTATTTCTGCTTCAACAAGAGTTTTTTGGAGTACCGCGGGCTTCGCCTTCGAGCGACCTGGCAGGTACCATGTCGATGTGGCGGTATCATGGTCTGCGCAGGGAGTTCCAGTGGGCGTGCATGCTGGGATCGACGTATTCGTCGACTATCCTCGCAGTGATGCCGATAACCACGCGGCCGGCCTCGTGCTGCATCCTGAAGTTGGCAAGTGGGTGGCGCTCGGTGGCGAAGCATACCACCTTGGAGAAGCGTGCCGCCGTCTCCATGCACTTGTCGAGACAACTGGTGCCGTCCGCAATTCGCGGGCCATGTCAAGCGAAGCCAGCGACATTGCCATCGGACCACGAGTGATCGACGGGTTTGCGAATTTACTGCCGGATAGTCGCAGACTTTCCAAGCTGTTTCCGGAGCTGACCGCAATTGCAAGCATCGGCTCGAAAGACGATTCCTCGACGTCCGTTGCAACAGCGCGCGCGAAACGAAAAACCAAAGCCCGCGACCGCGGTGGACGAAAGAAGTAACCTATTCACGGGTATCTCGACACTCCTAGGGGTATCTCGACACTCCTAGGTTGTGATTTTATTATTGTCGCCTTTCGCTCCGCGAAAGTGTGTTTCGTTAACACACTTTTGCGGAGCAAAAGGCGACAAAGTTCTGCACCTTGCGAATAAATTCACAGCCTATCCGTGTCGGTCACAACGACACGGAGTGCTTTGTCGATCTGGACCAAGCACTAGGCGAGGATTTGTTTGAGAATCTGACCGCCGATGTCGGTTAGCTTGCGAATGCGTCCGGAATGATGCCACGTCAATTGGTCGCCATCCAACCCCATTAAATGAAGTATGGTTGCGTGGACATCGCGAATGGGAATACCCTTGTCTAATGATCTCAAACTGAATTCATCTGTCTGACCAGCCGTTGATCCACCTTGAACCCCGCAACCTGCCATCCACATGCACAGTGCATAGCCGTTGTGGTCACGCCCAGGCTGGCTACCTAACTTGCCATTCAATATCGGCGACCTCCCCATCTCGGACGACCAGACGACCAGCGTATCGTCCAGCAGACCTCGCTGCTTGAGATCGCTCAGCAATCCAGCCACGGGCACATCAACTTCCCTGCAATGCTTGACCATACCTCCTTGGACATTGCTATGATCGTCCCAACTGTTCGGACCGATTTGAACACCATGCACGATTAGCGTGTGACGCACGCCGCGTTCGACCATGCGACGCGCGAGCAAGCATTGACGACCAAAATCAGCCGTCTGAGCATGATCCAAACCGTAAAGAGACTTTGTTTGATCCGTTTCGTCCGCCAAATCGACCAATTCCGGTGCGGCCGTTTGCATGCGAAACGCCATTTCATACGATTCGATACGAGCCTCCAGTTCGTTCTTACCGGGTTGCTCTCTTTGATGTCGTTCGTTAAGCCAACCTATTGCATCGAATTCCAGTCGTTGTTGTTCCGGACTTATGCCCGAAGGCCTGGCTAAATCAATAATGGGTGTCCCGCTCGGACGGAGAAGCGTTCCTTGATACGATGCGGGCAAGTAGCCATTGCTCCACACCGCTGCACCATTGGTCGGCGCGCCTCGCGGATCTTGAATCACCATATAGCCTGGTAGGTTATCGTTGCAACTGCCTAGCCCATATTGAATCCAAGCACCCACCGAGGGACTACCAGGTAGGGGACTCCCGGTGTTGACATGTAGGGTCGCTGGACCATGATTCTGGTTGTCGACTTCGATGCCGTGGATAAACGCCAAATCATCGACATGCTTCGCCAAGTTTGGAAACAGTTCAGACAGGAATCGTCCGGACTGTCCGTATTGCTTAAATCGGAAGGGGCTACCTACACATACATGCGGAAAGGTAAGCTTGCCTTTCAACTCTCCCGCCGCCAATTCAGGCACCTTGGGTATCGGCTTGCCATGCAATTGATTCAGAATTGGTTTGTATTCGAAGGAATCCATCTGGCTTACGCCACCCGCCATGAACAAGAAAATGCAGTGTTTGGCGGGCTTCGTCCGTCTTGTTGCCGTCTCCGTTGCAGCCGTCTCCATTGCTCGCACGGCTTGGCAAGCCAGCATGTCACTTAGCGCAATTGCGCCAAATCCGTTGAACGCTCGGCCTAACATATGGCGGCGAAGCATGTTGCAGGAAGTCATGTGGGTAGGCCGAGGGTTCATTGTAGGTAAATAAACTCGCTTGCGTTCAATAGTACGCGACACAAACCAGGCAATTCCTCGCCGAGTGAGCTATTTCCCATCAAATGTGTCATCCGTTGGACTTCTTCTTTCTCAGCAGCGCGACCGAGTGCGCGACGAAATGCAGATTGGATTTGCGATTCCACGTTCGGTCCAACTTGCTGGCGTATCAAGTCAGCGAATTGACGAGCCTCTTGGCTGACAAACTGTCCATTGTACATCGCCAAAGCCTGCAAGGGTGTTATTGAATGCCGTCGCATGTCTCGCGATGCATCGCAAACCGTGGCGTCGAAGCTTTGGAGGAATGGCATGTTGAACGATCGTTGTTGGTAGATGTAGATACTCCGCTTGCGTCCTTCGATTCCATCCTGTGTTGACCACTTGCTTTCATCCCATTTGACGGTTTCCGCGATATCTTCAGGCAATGCAGGAAAGATCGGCAAGCCGAATTGCTCAGCATTCAATCGGCCACTCACCGCCAGTACGCTGTCGCGAATCGCTTCGGCTTCCAAACGTCGTGGTGCAAAACGCCACAGCAGCACGTTCTCGGGATCCTCATCGCATTCAGGAAGTCGATTTGCCGACGCTTGACGCCAAGTCGCCGAGTTAACGATCAATCGCTGAATTGCTTTGATACTCCACTTAGACGCGATCAATTGATTGGCCAACCAATCGAGCAATTCCGGATGCGATGGATCACCACTCAGTTTACCGAAATCGCTGGGGTTTGCTACGATTGCTCGACCGAAGTGCCCGCCCCACAATCGATTGACTATGACTCGTGCGGTGAGCGGATTTTTTGGGTCCGCAATCCAACGTGCGAGCGTCAATCGTCGGCCCCGCGTCGGCCATCGCTTAAAGGGATCCAGCGGAATGATTGCCGGATCTTGATTACCCGTAATGCAACTCAAGAAACCAGGCTGGACGACTGCTCCTGGTTTGTCCCATTCGCCGCGATGCAAAACGTGTGTTTCTGGAACTCCAGGTTCATAGGGTGGTCCGAAGGAATGTCGCAGTGACATTGCGAGGGGTTTCAATCGCGTCAAGTCTTGTTGAATCCAGCGAACGCGGTTTTTGAGATCTTTTTGTCTCACCTTCTCCGCCACCGTGAACGGACTGCTTGATTCAGCTTTCTTTGCTTCCGCCTCTTTCTCCGCCAATTGCGACAGTTCCCTTTGGAATTCGGACAAGGTTAGTCGCAATTCCGCATTCTTTTGTTCGACCCAACCTTTTTCGCCAGGACGATAAAACTCGGCGGACAACGGACCGCCAATCTGAAAGCCATCCCCGGGCAATGGGCGAGGTATTTGGACTGTCGAAAAGAACGCTTTCATCCGATAGAAGTCTTCGGTTGGGATACTGTCGTATTTGTGGTCGTGGCACTGAGCGCAGCCTGCCGTCAATCCGAGAAAAACGGAACAGACCGTTGATGTCATCTCGCTAAGCAACTCGTGACGTGACGCGTCACCGCGCGGTTCTGTGAAGGGCGCCAGTCGTAAGAAGGTTAAGGCAACGGTCTGCTCCGGTTTCGGATCGGGGAGTTCCCCTGCGCCCATGACCTCGTGCAACTCGTCCCCTGCGATCTGCTCCAGGATGAATTGGTCAAAGGGCTTGTCCCTGTTGAATGCGTCGATAACGTAGTCACGGTAGCGCCAGGCATGCGGCAAGTCGGGATCGCCCTCATATCCTGCGGTGTCAGCGTACCTCGCTAAGTCCAACCAAAATCTCGCCCATCGCTCGCCATATCGTTGGTCATTCAATAGTCGATCGACAAGATTTTCCCAAGACATCGGGTCCGAATCATTAAGGTACGCATCAACCTCCTGCGGCAAAGGGGGCAGCCCAATTAGATCCAAATAGAGTCTTCGTACAAGAGTTTGCTGGGAGGCTGAGTCGCTTGCGGAAAGCTGTCGCTGCTCAAGCTTAGAAAGAACAAAGGCATCGATGCTGTTTCGAATTTGCTTCACTGCATGCACATCGGGCGGATGAACATCGACTAGAGGAACAAATGGCCAATCCGCACACGACGGCGGGACAGCCAATGCAAGAACGGTTACCTGAACAGCAAAGAAAAGGACCTGCCCGGAGAAATGAACTGAGTTGCAGGCATTTCGATAGCAAAATCTGATGTTGTGTCGATGGGTTCGCAAATACATGGCGGATCTTTTATGGAAAAGCGTTGATGAAACAGGGCCAATGCCTGCAAGTTTCATGATGGAATGGAAACGCCCCTCTCCAATTATTTTAATCCAATGTACCGTCTTATTTTCATCGCAATTGAATTATGCATCGTGGACGATGGTTGCCACCCATTGGAGTCCGAAAATTCATTTCTGCCCAAAAAATTGTGCGGCCGCTACCCTATTTGCGCGGGGTTGTGACAAATGTCATCGTCATGGATGATAGTTAAGTATTGAACTGCCCACCCTTTAACTCCCCGTCCAATTTTAAGGGAACTTGAATTACCATCTGCAATCAACCGTTTTTCAGATTCCATACGGCTCTTTTTCTACTTCTACTCGATGATTCCTTTATTTGCGATTCCAGTCATATTGGCGTGCCAGGCTTCCATTCTCAATGGAGATGAGCTCGACGCTTTTGGAGCCAATATTCGGCCCCTCTTGGCTAAATACTGTTTCAAATGCCATGGCGAAAGCGACCCCAACGGTAACATCGATTTGATGTCTCCACAGTCGGACGATTCGGTCGATGCTGCGTTCGACACTTGGCGAAGCGCGGTTCGTGTCATCAAGGACGAAAAAATGCCACCGGAAAATGAACCTACTCCGAGCGATGTGGAACGCGCGAAGATTGTGAAATGGTTTCAATCCCGATTTGTCGATAACGTATTTGCACGTCCCAGTCCGTACCGTCCAAGAAGATTGTCGGCTCGCGAATATCGGCAAACACTTCGATCGCTTCTGGGATTTGATCTCCAAGCAAACGTCGCGATCGCAGAAGAGACCATCACTGAAACCTCTTTGGTAATGAAGCTGTTGCCGACAGATCCACCTGGGCCAAGCGGATATCGAAATGACACATACTCCAATCCACTCACGACGGTCGCTTGGGACCGCTACTCACAGCTCTCAGATTCGGCGATCGCCGAATTGTTTTCCCCCAAGCGGAAAGAGAACTTGGAATTCATCGTAGGGGAAATTCCGACTGAGGGTTTTTCTTTAGGCAATGCTGAGCGACTGCTTCGGAACATTCAACCGCGAGCGGCCCGTCGGACGATTGACGAAGAGCGGCTCCGCGAGTCGATGGAACGCGTGCGAACAGCTTCCGATCTAATGGCTGCAATCGAGTTCGAACTGAAAGCAATATTGATGTCTCCCGGTTTTCTCTATCGGGGAATTCTGATGGAAACCCAACTGGGCAAAAGGCAACCAGTTGATGATTTTGAGCTCGCTGAGAGATTGTCCTATTTTTTATGGGCCGATATGCCGGACCGTGAGTTATTCGAGATTGCTTCACGCGGTCAATTGAATCAAAGGCAGGTGCTGCGCGAACAAACGGAGCGAATGCTCAATTCCCCTAGGGCTTTCAATTTGGCAGTGGACTGGGGAGTCCAGTGGCTGTTGCTCGACGATATTGTGGAAGTCTCGACCAATGTCCCCTTGGTCATGACTCTCAAAAACCAACCAATCGACTTTCTCAACTATCTCATTCAGGACGACCGCCCACTGCTTGAGTTGATCGATTCAAAAGTCGAATTTGTGAATATCCACACGGCCGGGTTTTATGACAAGGATAGAAAGCAACTCGCTCGCTACGCCAAACCAAAAGGGATCGAAAACGAGATCGTCCCGAATCAAAGGATTCGACTTGAAGAGACGGAAGGACGCGGTGGGATCTTGACGATGCCAGGCATCCTGGCGATGAATCGCGGTCCGATCATCCGAGGGACATGGATTCTTGAAAGGATTCTGGGTGAATATTTGCCTGATCCACCAGCCAACGTCGGCCAAGTCCAACCGAATAAAGAGGGTGAGAATCTAACTTTCCGCCAACGTTTCGAGCAACACCGTACGCAACCCACCTGTGCCCTCTGCCATGATAAAATTGATCCGCTCGGCTTTGCCTTGGAGTCGTACGATTCCAAAGGTGCATTTCTTCTGGCGTCGAACTACAAATCTCAATCCCTTAAGAAAACGAAATCGATCACGATCGAAGTTCCAGCCCAAGTTCCGAACTTGGTCGACACCTCTGGTCGGCTTCCAACAGGTGAGACCTTTGACGATATCGACGAGCTAAAGAGGATCTTGGTTTCGACCCGAAGCGAAGCGGTGGTCCGCAATATAGTTGTTCAGATGCTATCCTATGCTCTTTGTAGAAAACTGGAATTCTACGATCAGCCAACCGTAAATGAGCTAACTCAAAAAATGCTCAATGACAATGGGACCTATCGTCAACTGATTCATGAGATCGTGAGTAGTCTCCCTTTTCGTGAAGTCTTCTTCTCCGGAGTAGGCCAATGAATCGTCGAAGAATGGATCGTAGATCGTGGCTTCGAGCCAGCAGCGGTGCATTGTTGCCCTTGCCATTCTTGAATTTGATGGAGTCACGCGTTATCGGCAAACCGGAGCCATCGGCTCCGATTCGATTCGTTGCACTCTTCAAGCCCAATGGCGTCCATCCCCCCTCTTGGGATATCGCTGGTGGTCAGGAATGTGACTTTCGAATGTCGCCATTGATGAAGCCATTCGAACGGCATCGAGAGGACCTATTGATTCTGGATAGCCTAGGTGACTTTGGCTTTTCGGCGCATCAGCATTCGTCGAGACGATTTCTGTCCGGGCATCATGGGAATTCCAAATCGGCATCGGTGGACCAATTGTTGGCTGACCAAATCGGCGGCGAGACCGTTCACCGATCCTTGGAGTTAACGACAGAAGGACTTTTTCCAAGTCAGATTGGATGCAGTTACATTTCTTACGATAGAAACGGAGCTCCCATTCCGAGAGAAAGCGACCCTCAGCTTGTTTTTGATCGGCTCTTTCGAAGCCCGCTTTGCGATCCTAAGAAGCGAGATGAAATGATAAGCTTGATCGACCGTGTTCGCGACGACTCCAAGTCGCTTGAACGCAAGGCAGGGATCGAAGACCGAAGGACTCTCGACCAATACTTGAGTGTGGTTCGCGATACCGAGAAAAAACTAGCAACGATGATGCAGGTAAAGAAGTCCTCCCAGGTCGACTTCGATCATTTAAAGAGACCGGTCAGCGGTGGGACGCTCGATGATCAAGTCGTCGCTATGCTTGATTTGATCGCCCTAGCTTTATGGACCGATTCGACGCGATGCGCGACTTACATGCTAGGAAACGAAAACAGTCGAATGGTGTTTGACTTCTTGGGTATCAAAGAGCAGCACCACTATCTATCGCACTTCTTTAGGAACTTCAGTCGCGAGAACTTGGATTCGCTAATGAAGATCACCCTCTGGCATATGGAAAAGTTCGACTATTTGTTGAATCGAATGAAGTCCTTCCGAGATCAAGACGGATCGCTTTTAGATAACTCGGTAGTCCTCTTCGGAGCGGGAATGGGACATAGCGACAATCACACAGCGACTCGAATACCGACTGTCCTTGCTGGTCGAGGACGTGGCATGCTCAAGACCGGTCGTTATGTCCGATACGCCAAGAATCAAGAGCTCAGTTCCTTGCATTTAGCCTTGCTGCGCAAGTTCGGGCTTGCAAACGATTCCTTTGCAGGGACGAGCGAACCACTCGCCGGACTGGACAGTTCTGACTACGAGCCTTATCGTGAGCGTCCTTTCGAGAGCTGGGCGCGAAGTGACGGAACCAAGATTATCGTCCAAGGTAGGCTGAGAATGTCAGACAATCTAGATGAAGCCAAGATCTTCTATATCGATGTCGAGGGTAAACCATCTATCCGCATGGAAATTGAGTTTGGCGACTTTCATGAATTCAATGTTGCTTACTACTGCGGTCTTCCTATAACTATCGAAGGGGAGGGGAGCAACGCGATTGGAGTTTTGTCTATAACCAAGATTCGAGGTCTGCGGTCGGTCTTTGGCGAAAAAGCCAATGATGCTCCCGGTTGATGGCGGAAGTGGAGAGCGGCAGTACTTCCATGTCCACACGGTTAGCACTTCACTTGCGAACCGCTTCTTCGACTTTCGCTGACCGATTTTTCTTTAACGGTAGCGTGTAGAGATAAATATCGCGTGGGACGCCGTCTGGTTGAGTTGTGATGGTGATCAAACGGTCGTGCTGCACATCCTTGAGAGCAAATTCATGGCACACGACTCTCGATCCGTCTTTGAGTTTCTCCAGTTGCGGAATCAGTTTCATGTTCATTTCGGGCAACAAATAGAGTGTAATGACGGTAGCCTCACGAAGGTCCAGCAAGAATATATCCTTGTTCTCAATTCGCACCAGCTTTTCGACTCCGTTACTCTTGACATTCTCCTTTGACTGTTGAACCTTTCTTTCATCGATGTCGTAGCCCACTGCACGGCAGCCATAATCTTTCGCGGCAGCAATTACGATTCGTCCGTCTCCGCAACCTAGATCGTACAAGAGGTCGTCTTTTTTAACTTTCGCCACTTCCAGCATCTTTGCCACAATAACTGCTGGAGTAGGCACATGGATGGCGGTGTCTGCCACGCTTGGTGGCTCGTCGGATCGAATCAAGTCGCTTGCCGACACAATGCTGATCGCGATCATCAGGCAAAGAAACGAACGCAAATTCATAAAACGAGTCCTGGTTTTCGTTGATTTTCATGCCGAAGCCTTTTTTGTTTCGACGGAAGAGACAACACGCTTTCCTCTTCGAAATGCGAATAAGACGCAAAGACGGCGTCCGTGTTTCTAGCTTCCGACGGCGCATCTACGTTTTGTTTGAGACCTATTGCTGGGATGGCGTCCTGGCCACCCTCTCCCTCGCCGCTTCCCGATACACGGCTATTGATGATGTTGATCACTTCAAGAACGTCGAGAGGGGAAAGTTGGTTGTCGCCGTTGACATCAAGGAAGCTAAATCGAGAGGGGAAACTAGGATCAAATTCTGGTAGCTTAGAACTTTCTGGTGTACCAGCAGTACTGTTGATCTGGTTGATGATGATCAGCACATCCAACGGTTCAATCGAATCATTGCCGTTGACATCGTATTTGTTGATCAGATTCTGCCAACGTTTAAAATTCTGTAGTTCCAATTTGGCGTCTTTGTTTCCAAATCCATGCACAAGGTTGCCATTGTCCAAGCGACTCTGTGTATACTTCCACTCGCGATCTATGGTTAGCTTGTCGTCTTTGTCGGCGACAACCTTGAGGGTCTTCGAAGTATTGAGTGCCCTTACGCTGTTCAAATTAAGTCGCAGTTCCTGCCCACCGTTGGAGCTTAAATCAATCTCACCCACACCGGTTATCTCGCCATTAAACGAGCTTGTATCGACCAACGCATTGGGTATCGAAAAGCGGACTAGTTTACCATCACCTAGAAACGCCACCGTACCAACGAGGCTCGCACTTGGATGAAGAATCTCGTATATGGAATTTTCTCCGCTCCCCTTGAGCGTGACCCTATCCACTTTGTCAGCCGGAGCACTAAACAGGATTCGGGTACTGGTACGGACCGTTAATTTCCCGTCGATGATGAGCAGTTCGTGAGAGCCAACCGAGGAGGCGAAAAATGTTAGGCTTTGGTTTGCCTCACCGTCAAGAAGTTGGACGGGATAGTCTTCGACTTCGCCGTCCGCCGCGGGTCCATTAGGTCCAAGTCCACCCGCGGAACTGAGCCTAAAACGAGCATAGGTCGTACCCGCAGACGCATTGACGGGTATCGTGAATGACAAAAGGTTTGCCCCAGAGTTCAGAGATGTTGCGACTACGACTTGTTCGCCCGCATCATTCCAATCACCATCTCGATTGTAGTCGATCCAGGCATCAAGCTTGCCGGGGCCGCTGGCCGTTGCCGTAAAGCTGGAGACGGTTGCTTGTGTTCGGTTGGCAATGATCGGCATGCCAAAAACAATCCCATCCTCATCGCTATTACCTGCAGTGTCGTCGCCAGTTGCGGCGAGCGCTGGCTGGCCATTGGGTTCCGCGTCAATCAATCCGCCCAGTTTCAAGCCACTCAACCGATGTCGAGCTCCATTCTGTTGAAGCAGCGTTGGATAGCTACCTTCAAAACCCGTTTGGATAGCATTGGGCGCATCCCCAAAATCCGACTGCGAAACATCCATGTAGGTCCAAGCCATGGGCTCAGGCTCAACATTTACGCCGCCCTGGGAATCCGTAACACTGTTCGCCTTGATCCCAAGCCTTACCAATCCTTCGTTTTGAGCTTGAAGCGTGACGCTGAATTTACCGCCACCCTGGTCAACTAGAGCGGAAGCGGTTGCGTTCAAAAGGATGAAGTCTTCGATTGCGAAACCGGTCACTGACTTGGTGAAATCAATCGAAGCCACAAAACTCTGGTTGCCTGTAATCGAAGGTTCGGTCGAGCTGATGATCGGTTTGAAAGTGGAGGTATTCGCTTCCACTGTGATCGTAAACGAAATGCTCGATTTGTCGTTGTCTTTGTCTTTGGCTGTAATGGTCACGGTTTGGTTGGATGATGATGCAGTTGGGACATAAGACCAACTCCATGTGCCGTCGGAATTCTTGATCACTACTCCCAAGGAAGCACTCAAGGAGACGAGGTCGTCTGCAACATCCTTCCACGTCCCATTGTTTCGAAGTGTTGAGGAAACGTTCCCGCGAAGAGTTGCGAAACTCTGCGTCAATACGGGTGCAACATTCTTGATCGACACGGTGGTAGTCACTATGGAACTATACAATGGACTGGCGGCGCTATCTTTAACTCTCAAACCGATCGTTCGGATGCTCGGCCCGTCATTGAAGACCATACTGGGCGACTGCGAGGTCGAATCGACCTGAAACGCCGCGCCATCAAAATCGAGATCCCATTCGTACGATAAAGTCTGCCCAGCATCTGGATCCTGGCCGCTTGCGTTAAGGGTCAACGATACTCCTTCTGTGGCTGTATACGGACCTCCGGTGAATGCAACGGGCCGATGCACATCAGGGAGTTTTGACTCCTCCTCTCCGTTACCAACATTGTCCTTTGCGATCGTGATGAAATCGTAGGTTGAGGTGGAGTTTGTTATGTACTCGGCGTCAACCAGTTTCGTGTTTTGTAACCACGGCTTGTACCGACCGCTATTCTCTGAAACGTAAACGTCAAAACCAGCTAGCCCGGCCCCCACCTCCCCATCGTCGCCGGCCCACTTGACCCGCAGCCGAGGCTCCGATGGAACTGGATCCGTCGCCGCAATTGTGGAAATCGGTTTCGTCGCATCCAATGTGTTAAAGATTTCGGGGGTGTCAATTGGGACATTGCCATCGAAAATAATGCGAGCGCTCGCGGTTATTTTCGAACCTGTCGTAGCGGATTTCTTAGCTCGGATCGAATACGAAACAAATCCATCTCCCTGGGGTGGCAACAGGTTTAAGGGCAAAAACCCGTCGTTTGGACTTGTCGTGTCAGCACCTGTTTCTGGCGAAATACTGGAAAATGTCCAAGAAATTTCGCGTGTGGAGGCATCAATTCGTGCGAAGACTCGCACAAAGATCCCGATTTCGGAACGCAGGTCCAGATCAAAGTTCAAAGTCTGTCTGCCTGTCGGTACCTTAATTTCACGGCCACCAAATCCGAAGTCCCCGAATTGGAATGAATTGGGGTCAAGATCACTGTCTAGCACTTGCACAATACGTACAATTTGAGCCGCACTAGTGGCGTTCTTTGGGTCATTCTCGTAGCGAATCGTGTATGGCAATCGCTCGGCGGCAGATACCCATTTTTCGGGACCGTAGCCGGCTGGACCAAGAATGTCGTTTGGATCAACTGCACGAACGTCACGCGTAAAATTATTTTTCAATGTAATGGCAATGACACCTCGAGAGCGAATCTCGGTTCCAAAGAGACGACCGACTCGAGTCTCTGGGTCCGGTGTTACTAGATCATAGTGGACCACAAAGGCCGTGTTCTCACTCGATAGATAACGGAATCGCCCGTCGCTTTCTAAAGAAAAGCCGAGGGGTGCATCTCCGATTTGCTCAACTCGATAGGGTATCCCATTCAAGGCAGTCAAAACCGCATCCAAGGCATTGCCCGACAACACTTCGTTGATCTTTCCGGGCTTTGTGATCGATGGTGCTGTGACTTTGGCACTGCCGGTTGGAACTCGAGGAGCCAGAACAACAGCCGTTGTAGGCGGTCCGAGTTCTAGCGGAATGGACAACTGCAAGTGTTCGTTGACTGCGAGGATTACCTGTAAGCCATCTGGCACCTTTACCGATCCGCCGCTGATAGACACATCATACTTCAAGGCAGGTAGCTTCGGGAAAACGAATGATCCATCAGACAATATCGCACTCGAAAATCGCTGCGTTCCGCCCACCTCGGAGAGTGTTGCGACCAAGCCCTTGTATTTAGTCGAAAGACGATTCATGTTAACGGAGCCTGTAATAGAAGTCTGACGCGTAGCGACAAATCGGTCGAATACTTCTTGCAACAGATAGCGCGACGCATCCAGGATGTTCTTGGACGAGGTTTCTCCGGCCTGCTGAAGTCCCTCCATCAGCGCCTGACGCAATGCGCCCACTGTATTGCCGCGTTCCAGCTTGAACGCCCGGATTGTGTCTATTGCTTCCGTGTCGTTAAGATACGAAAGATCCAATTGGCTCAAATCAAAATCCCAAAAATAGGTTGCTTTCGCGTCATCGTAGAAATACTCTGAGACGTAATGGATATCGATAGGTGGGCTGGTCGCATCCACCTTCGCAGGCTTCACAAAAAACGAAGCGCTTGCAAACTCGCCTGATAAGAGTATGTCCTTCGGACCATCGGAGCCAGTAAAGCCCAAAAATTCGGTACTGAAAATGGTCTTGTCAGCGTTCGCATCGGCAAGCGTCGACGCAAATGGATCGGTGGCCGAAAAATGTATCAGTGGGACGGCAATGTCATTGAGGGTATTGTTGCGCCAGCCGATCGTGACAGGAATGGCTGCCGGTACACGCTCGCCCCGTCTTCGATTGAAGGTGTCGGGGCGAGTCAAACTAATCGGCTGAAGATTCGACGTCGCGAAGACAACCTCTAAGGAATTCGGGACCACGATAATCTCGTTTGTCGACCCTTTCGTAAGCCGAACATTATACGTCCCGGTTGGAAGCGCTCGAAGATCGAACGTAGCATAAAGTCGCGTATCGCTGGTTCGAGTGTAACGCGTAGCGTTGGTTGTCCTGCCCGCTGAGTCGACTATCGTGGCTATTATTGACCGATCGAATTTGGCACCCTCGATCGAAATCGTGCGATCGCCCGCTGTGCCCCCCTGTCCATAGGACGTATCGAAGACAGTGAACTGAACGGTTCTAGCCAGAATCGAGAAATTGCTGGATCCATTCGTCACTTCATTTCCGAATGCAAAAATGTAATAGGTGCCAGCTTGGGTGGACGAAACTACGATTCGTTGATCGGCTTGGAACGGCTTCAATGAACTGAACTCGGCAAGACTGCGGCGTGGCATCGCGTTGAAGCTGGCGTACAGCTCGGTCGAGCCCTCGGCGTTCGACGCATCGAATTCAATTACTAATGTTTCTCCTGCAGAAACATCCACTCGATAATAGACTCCACGGCCGGCTGCGATCGTTCCCAACCTGGGAGTTCCCAACGTCAAAGCTGGCGCATCGGTTGCAAATGCATCCAAACTGGCTTTCAGATTGTTTGCTTCGTTGTCTTCAACCAGATTGTTTCGGATGTCAGAACGAACGATGACTTTGTAATTACCCGGCAAAACCCCAGGCAGTGGAGCAGATAAACTCGATGTGTACGAAGTGTTTGCAGGTACATCCTCAGATCGATAAACGCGTCCAAAGAACCCGTCATCGATATCCCATTTGTCGTCCGCCGAGATGTAGATAGCGTCGTACCAACCACCGTGAGCAAGGTTTTGGCCCGAATTTGTAACGGTATAGGACATCGAGGCCGATTGCCCGATTGCACCGTTTGTTGGAATGGTAATGCCACCGACAACGAGATCGGCTGGCGGAGTATGGCTGATCACAATCGGTTGACTTGCAAGGCCAACATTGTTCCCCTCCATCTGTCGCTCATAAACACGATTCGTCGAATCGGTGACCAAGAACACATAATAGGCACCGCCCAGTCCAGCAGGAATCAAGAAATTCGAACTCGCCGAATAGCTTTGGCCACCGGGCAAATTGCTGACGCGGTCAAGATATCCGATTGGAATGTCGCTCCCTTTGTCAAAGATTTGGTCGAGCGAAAGATATACGCTGTCGGCCCAAGGAGCGATGGCAGTACTACCCCCAGCATTTTCAGTCGTCCATGATAGGGCAAACGTTCTGCCTGAGAATGCCTGAGCCGGAGCTGCAATGCTGGCTACTCTCAGATCAGGCGTCGGGCTCAACACAAAGTTGGTTGCAGTGTTGCTTACGGTCTTGTTGTTGCTTTCACCGGAACCTTCTAAGACTAAGTTCGCTGAATCGGTTTGCACTATCGTAAAGTAGTTGCCCGTGAAATCGATTCCAATCGGCCAGTCGATTCGACGCGTGTACGATTCGTTAACGTTCAGACCGTTGTAGTGAGTGTAGGTTCCAACAAAGATGTCTGAACCATCAATCGAGCTATCTGTCGATAGCCAAACCGAATCGTTCCATGTGGAGGAGGACGCTGGCAGTACACCGGTGTTTTTCACCGTCCAACTTATTGGCAAGGATGCTCCCGAATTCGCCGTCAATGGGACCGTCAACGCGATCACTTGCAAATCAGCAGCTTGGCCGCCATCAATTGGGTTCGTCGTAACCGAAAAGTCCGCTGAGATCAAGGAGTTATTTACTTCGTTTAGCTCCGCCACGCCACCCAGCACGTCAGCGACTAAGAAAAGTCGATATAAACCCTCTGGAGTATTCGATGGAATCGACGTACTTTCGCTCAATCGGAAGTAGGTTCTGCCAGCCGCAAGATTGGACGGGCTAGTGTAGTTTCCTAGAGCAACATCGTCACTGTTTCCAACAATCAAATCCGAGGAGAGCACAACCCGATCCGTCCATGATCTGCCGAATGTTGGGCCACGGCCTTGATTCTCGATTTCGAAATCAAACGCAAGCGAACTTCCGGGCGCGATCGAGCGATTGCCTAATCGTGGTGTGAACGAACGCACGCTTAAATCTGGGCGATCGTCCTCAATGAAGATCGACAACGATGAAACATTGTTGTCATTATTCAGTTCGTAGACCAGATCGCTGCTGTCGGTATTCACTATCACAAAGCTCGCGCCGAAACGGTCCGCAGGCAATTGCAATTGGATCGAGAGGTTTTCGACTTGGTTCGGAGCCAAAATGCCGTTCCTTTGCCGCGATCCCAAAAATCGGTCGTTAGCATCGATTTTGTCGTCCAACGAAAGATAGTACGCATCGGTCCAAAACGTATTCGGAGTAGGGTTTTTGCCAGTATTCGAAACGTTGTAGTTGATCGAAAGTTCACGGCCTGCTTTGGCGGCCGTGGAAGTGCTGACGGAGGAAGCCACCAAATCGGGTGGATTGATCTCAATGCGGGTCAAACTCGACGCAGCCAAAATATTATTCACATCGTCGTACTCCAAGACGTTATTGGCACTGTCTGCTGACACGATCAAATAAAAGTCACCTTGGAGCGTATTGGGTAAGACAAAGTTGTAGCTGAGCGACTCCGATTGTTCACCTTGCAATACACCGTTACGACTCCGGTTCCCGAGCAGCATGTCGGTTTGCAAATCAAGAGTCTTGTCGGTTGATAGATAAATAGAATCTTGCCAGGCATTCTGCCGAGTGGCCGTCAAGGAGATGTTTTTCACTTTATACGAAACAACGAGCGGTTGTCCCGCGGCGGCGGACACAACTGGAACGATCGATTCCACCGCCAGGTCAGGTCGGGGGCGCAATGAAATGCGCATCGGGAATTCGGATCTCGTATCGTTGTTCCCTTCGAAATCGTGTTCGTAGACCGATTTCGACGCGTCGGTTCTGACGATAACGTAAGCATTGTCGCTAGCCTTGTTCTCGGGGAGCAATACACTCAAGTTGTTGACAGAGTACTCAGCACCATTGGCTGCCAATGTTCCGTCACGAGTGACAGTTTTTAGCAGGGTATCTGCGGCATCAATATCGGTGCCATTGAGCGACAAATAGACTTGGTCCGTCCATTGGTTAACACGAGTCGCGCCTGGTCCCTGGTTGCGAACCGTCCAACTCACGATGATTGGTTCGCCTTCGAATGCATCGCTCGGGCTCGCGACTCTGGTCACGATCAAATCAGGGGGTGGCGTAAGGGAAATCGTCGTGGTTGCACTGGCTTTGGTGTTGTCCTCCTCGCCACCTGTTTCCGCGACACGGTTGAGGGCATCGGTCACGATTATGAATCTTCTGTCACCGACCACATTTTGAGGCAATATCACTGTTAACGAGTTGCGGTAACTCTCGTTTACATTGAGATAGCTCGGATTTTGGACTTGCCCTAAATTGATATCATCATTGCTGACAACGCCGTCAGTCGAAAGATAAACTCGATCTACCCATCCATCTGTATTGGTGGATGCGTTTCCGATGTTTTTGACCGTCCAATCGATCGTAGCAGGTTGTCCAGTAAACAGGTTATTTGTCAACGAAGTGACGGTATCCACAATCAGGTTTGGCGAGGGGCGTGCGTCTATCGTGATAACAGCATCATCAATCGAGGAGTTGTTCCCTTCGTTATTGAATTCTTGGATCGTATTATCGATGTCGGTCGAAATCACAAAGCGATATACACCAGAGAGACCAGCAGGTATCTGAACGGATTGTGTTCGCTGAATGAAACCACCCGGCAAAATGGTCACGGAGATTGGGAAACTCGAAAGCTGAGTATCGTTACCAATCGTTCCGTCGTCGGATAGATATACGCGGTCGCTCCATTGGCCGGAGGTTGGCGCGGTACCTTGGTTTTTAACCGTCCAAGTGACGTCGGTGGACTGTCCTGCAACCACAAGTGTTTTGGCAGTAATACTATCGACGATTAGGTCTGGAAGTGGTGGTAAACTGACAGTGACAGACGTGGCGCGGACGTTATTCGTTTCATCCAATTCGAACTGTTCGTTTGCAAAATCAGTTTGGACCAAAATTTGATATTGACCGAGAACGATGCTTGGATCTAGTGGAAGCGTCACGGAAGTGATTTGCGAGTAGGTTGCCCCAGCGGCCAATGGAACCTTGGAATCTGCGGCTACGGTCGCGAGAATTCGATCGTTCGCGTCGATTTTGTCATCGAGCGACAAATAGACTTGATCGCGAATCGCTTTTATCAACGCCGCATTTCCAGAATTAAGGACACTCCAAGCGACATTGAACGGAATAGAGAGCTGCAGATTCGTTGGAACTGTTAGCGTCCCTACGGAGAGAGCAGGATAGTCTGCAATCGAGGAAACAAATGTCGAAGTCGTAGTATTGTTGGTTTCGGCTGTTCCAGCAGCATTGGACTCCGTTATGCTGTTTGCCGAATCCACCTTGACGGTGATATCAAAGTTACCGGTTCCTGGTATGCCATCGGGGAGGGGGAATGAAATACTACGGGCGACACTGGCTTTGGAGGCAACTGTGTTTCCTGAGAACAGTACCGTCCGTTCTAAAACTACCTGGCTCGTCGCACGATTGATGACTTTCACATATGTCGACCAGTTTCCTGAGAGGGAAACAGGCCCGTCGTTCTTTTCCGACC
Organism: Pirellula sp.; assembly: GCA_031374925.1. Classification (GTDB taxonomy): domain Bacteria; phylum Planctomycetota; class Planctomycetia; order Pirellulales; family Pirellulaceae; genus JBKCUI01. The sequence goes on from JANMHA010000192.1 coordinate 51,531, forward strand.
AGCCGAGTGTCACGTTTTGACCCGAACGTGCTGACACCGGTGGCGTAATCGAGTCGACAATGAGATCGGAATACTGGGGTTGGTCATCGTTGACAATGACGCTGGAGGCAGTCCCAACAGTGATGGTAGCGAGATTCGAGGGGTTAAGAAGAGTAACAGCAAATCCTTCATCCGGTTCGAAGTCCGTGTCCGACGCAACGTTGATGGATATTGACTTCGTCGATTCAAAGGCCGCGAAATTAATCGTACCGATTGGCAACACGGTTCCGGCGAAGTCTGACGCATTTGCAGGATTAGATCCAAATCCGGTAACGTTCCATGAGACTGAGCCCGGCGAACTGAGGTCGCCAAATCGTGTAATGTTGTAGGTGTAAGGGACGGTGCCGGAGTTCCCTTCGGTTCTGCTGAAGCTGTCGGCAGCTGCGGCGATGGACAAAGCGGCCTCGGCTGCGCCGCTATCGACCAGCGTTACCATGTAGTTTCCGATGAGAGTAGTAAAGCCAGAGTGAGGACGAATCCGGATTTTGTAGGCTTGTCCAACTGTTAGGTTATCACTCTGCATAGTCACGATCGCCCCATTGGCGTCGTTCTCCAAGAATTTCAGCACCGTATTACTTGAGTTAATGAGTTCGACCCGAACACGTTGCAGTTGAGGGGCGACGGCTGCGGTGACTCCGGTTGCGCCAGAATTAACTTGGATCATCACTGGCAGGTTTTGGGCAGCGGTAAATGTCCATTCATCCGGCTGCTGACTTGTTTTTTGGGCGTCGTCGATCGCACCAGGGGTAGGAGTTGAAAACGCCAGTGGTCCGCCATCCGGAACAATCGTTGGCACGACAACCACCGCACCATTAACAAGGCCACCGGCTGCGATCTGCGCAGCTCGAACGTAAAGTTTCTGACCATTCAAGTCCAGCTTGGAACCGGCGGGGATGATGAGCGTATTGACATACAGTGCTTCTACAGAGGCACCGACACTATTCACATCGATGTTGGTTAATCGTACATAAGTGCTGTTTGCTAACTCAATCTTGCTGTAACCGAAATTGCTTGCGCCAAAGCCCACCGAAACTGCACCCAAATCAGCCCCCATCACTTCCAAAAGTTGCGGCGTGGTCGACGTTCCGAGACCATTCAGCAAAACACGGCCCTGCGGCAGAAAATTCGCCGCTAGTCGCGTCTTGCCCAACAAGCTACCAGCCACCGCCAACGTACTGCTATAGGAAACTTTCAACGAAGCAGTATCCGAGGTCGTTTCGCCCACGCGGATCGACTGTGGGATCGTGAGCATCGATCCGTATTTGACATCAATCGATCGATAGTTACTTAGAATGCGACTGATCCCACCAGCACCCATTATGTTTGTCGCCCCATCGTTCTCGGAAATATCAACGATGGCTCCTGCATTGAAGTTCAATAGACCCGGCTCTAGCGATGAATTGATTGCAGTGAATTTGCCGGTAACATTGATATTGGTATTGCTGCTGTAGTTGCCAGTTTTGTTGAATGTCGTGCCAGTTGCCGTCACAACACCCTGACTGTTCACAATGAACTGTGATGATGTGTTGTAAACTGTCTGCCAAAGCGTGAGGCTCGAACCCGTACTAAAATTTGCTCCACCAGTTACCGTCAAGGCTGAGTTAGTCGCCACCCACGACTTAACGTTTGGCAGAACATTCAAAGTCGCACCCGTCGAGACGGTGAAGTTTCCGTTGAACAAATAATTCAAGTTAGCCGTGGTCTCGGTGCCGATTGCTCGAAGGTCCAAGGTTCCGGAAGGCAAGGTGGCTGTGTTGATGTATATGTCTTGGAATCGTACGTTGTCACTTCCGCCGCCCACCGCGGAAAGAAAGGGAATGACTCTGTAGGGAAGGTAAACCGGCAAATCAAACTTATTCCGAGCCCAGTCACCAGCATTGAAAACCACATTGTTACCAAGCTGCATCAAAGCGGCTGAAAAGGTTGAGTCCGAAGCAACCAGCCTGCCGCCATCATTGATCGTGATATTGGTATTGGTGCTGTAGTTACCACTTCTGACGAATGACGCGCCATTTGCAGTTATGACACCCTGATTATTCACAATGAACTGCGATGAAGTGTTGTAGATTGTCTGCCATAGCGTAAGACTCGAACCCGTACCAAAATTCGCGGCACCAGCCACCGTCAAAGCCGAATTGGTCGCCACCCATGACTTAACGTTTGGCAGAACATTCAAAGTCGCACCTGTCGAGACGGTGAAGTTGCCGTTGAACACATAATTCAAGTTA